>CAZZCP010000029.1:0-2869 GCA_964653235.1 uncultured Pseudobdellovibrionaceae bacterium
GAAACTACTGCCGAACAAGCGCTCTCATGGGGACTATCTGGGCCAAACTTACGAGCTGCAGGAGTAGGTTTAGATTTAAGAAAAGTCCAACCTTATTATGGTTATGAAACTCTTGACTTTGATATTCCAACAGGGACAAAAGGTGATGTCTACGATCGATTTATGGTTCGATTTTGTGAGATTCAAGAATCAAATAAAATTATTCTTCAGATAGCTAAAAATGTTCCTGGAGGTGATTATGTGTCACGCGAATTAAATTCAGTACTGCCAGAGAAGAAAGAGGTTTACGGAAATATTGAAGGTATGATTCATCATTTTCATTTAGTTGTGAATGGATTCTCAATTCCAAAAGGAGAAATTTATGATTCTATTGAAGCAAGTAATGGTGAATTAGGTTTCTATCTTTGCTCAAGTGGGCAGACAAAGCCACAAAGATTGCGTTTCAGAGCTCCAAGTTTCTTATCACTGCAGTCTTTGAAAGATCAACTTCATAACATAGATGTAGAAGATGTATTTCCAGTTTTGGGTAGTTTAAATCCTATTGCAGGAGAATTTGATCGATGATGTCTTATTTAAAAAACTCAGAACAAAGAGATCAGAATAAATTTTTAGCATGGGAAAATCAAAAACAAAAATCGAGAGAAGATGCTCGAGCGAGTTTAAAATCAATGCGTATTGGAGACGCAACTTATACTACGGATTACATTCTAATTGGCGTTCAAACTGAGGATCCTGGTTTTGTTACAGATGAATTCTTTATAGATAATATGAGTTTCTCTGTTTTGGAGGGGCTGGATATACTGTGTGATATTCTAGGCATTGAGAAAGCCTATATTTTTTTTCAATCTAAAAAACTTTTTGAAAAATTTCGCTCTAAAATAAAAAGCTGGGAGTCTTCATTGCCCATAGGTAGAAAACCTTTAGATATTTGCAGTGATGTGCTACATTCTAGTTATTTAGCTAGTTATACACAAAGTATGGAGGCTTGGGTATCGAATCGATCTTCTATACCATTAAGGCGTGAAACTAGTTCTATTCGTTGTAGTTTTGGAGATTGTTTAAAAGTTTATAAATACTTTTTGGACGGACCCTCTAATTTTCAAAATACAAAAATTCTTTCTCTTTTTTCTGAAAAAATACAATCTTTGATTGTAGAGGTAATGCTGGATGAAAAAATCGATGCTGTATTGAGTTTTCACGGTTTACATGGAGTAAAAGCAGTTTTACTTAACAATCGCATACTTTTGCCTGCTGCAAGTTTTCAACTTACTTTTAATGAATTACAAGATGACATTGGTCAAATGTCGGTTCAAAAAATAGAGATCATAAAAAAAAATCAATGTATTGTAAAAAAACTTTTTCAATGGATTGAGTTTTATAGCGCCAATAGCTGTGGTAAATGCAAGCCATGTTTTGAGGCAAGTTATTGGAATTTAGAAATTCTCAAAAAAATACTAAGTATTGATGCGAAAATTCAAGACCTCGATTTACTATTAGATATTGCAAAAAATATGGGGAATTACAATTTATGCAATCTTGCAAGTGATGAGTCTGAATTGTTGCTGAGTACAATTCTATATTTTAGAGATGAGTTTGAATTTTATATACGAGAAGGACATTCTCTTTATGAAGCAGGTTCCCATTGAAAATTGAGATTAACGGATTTGAAATTGAAACCAAGAAAGAAAATCTTTTAGAAATTTTTCTTGAGAAGAAAATTCCTATCTTAAATTTGTGCTATCACCCTGGTTTAGAATGCAAAGCACAGTGTCGAGCATGTTCAGTTGAAATTGAAGGAGAAGAGGAGCCTGTTCTTGCATGTCAGATAAAGGCAGAAGAAGGCATGAAAGTATCCAATTTAACAAAGAAGATTTTAAATAAAAATCGATGGGATATGGAGTTTTTTCTGTTAAACCACCCAATGGAGTGTCATATTTGCCATAAGGCAGGAGATTGTGATTTGCAAGATGCATATATGAATTACGGCAAATACTTCTCTGAAATGAATGTCAATAAAAGAAAAAAGGGAGAAGTTAGAGAAATTGGTAAAGGTCTAATATTTTCTAGTGAAAAATGCATACATTGTGGCAAATGTGAGTCTTTCGAAAAGCAAATCACGAAGACGAATTCTTTAGCTTTAGAATATTTGCCAGGGCAAGTTAAGGTGAAAATAGAAAATAAAGTTCAACATAACTATTCTCAAAATTTGATTGATCTTTGCCCGTCAGGAGCGATTCAAGAGTGTAGTACATCAAGCAGCAGTCACGATCAGATAGTGACTGAGGGAATTTGTGGACTTTGCTCTAAAGCCTGTAACGTTTTTTATTATCATGATAAAAATCAAATATATTCAGTTAAGCCAAGAGAAAACTTGGCGATCAATCAATATTGGATGTGTGATAAAGGGAGAAAGATACCCCAATCAAATTATTATTTACCAGCATATTGGAAGTCCATCAAAGCTCCTAGCGAAAGAGTCGTTTCGGAGGTGTGTAGAAGCCTTAAAGTTGAGCAATCTGCAATTGTATTGACATCACATTTTTCAATTGAAGATTATGAATTCATCACTGAATTTATGGCAAACTTTAAAGATCAAATCTTTGCATTTCCTGAAATTTTATTTCCCTCAGATACTTTTTTACTTGAAGAACAATACAGTCCTAATAGTCATTATTTTTCAATCTGGAGCAAAGAAAACATCTCACATTCTTTCGATGTCTTATTAGAGCAGATACAAAGTAATAAGATTCAATTTCTAGTTTTGAATATCCCTCCACTATTTTATAGAAATGAAGAATGGCAAGAAATATATACAAAACTGCGTGAAGTTAAAAATTTAATTCTTTTGGTTGAGGAAGAGTTTTATGAC
>CAZZCP010000029.1:2879-26756 GCA_964653235.1 uncultured Pseudobdellovibrionaceae bacterium
ATGACGATAAAGCATTGGCTATTGTACCTTTAAAAAACTATTATCAAAGAGAAGGGACTTATAGAAATTCCATTTCTTTAACTCAAAAGCAGCCTATGCTATTTGATTCTTCAGAAAATTTGATGAATATAAAAGCAGTATTAAAACATTTTTTTGGTGGTATCGATGGGTATAGTCAAAAGACATAAAGTAAGACATTTCTGGTACTTTACACATTTTATTAAAAATATAGGTGCTATACTTAGGTTTCTTTTTTCATCTATTTTAAAAAAACGAGATTATGATTACCCTAAAAGTATCAAAAATATTGAATATAAAAAAAAGGGTTTACCTATTCTAACACTTGATCAAGAAAATCAATTTAAATGTACAGCATGCGGATTATGTCAGACTGCTTGTCCTGCAGGATGTATTCAGGTCGAAGGTAATTATGAAGTAGCTAAGAGTCGATCTGCGAAGCTGACGTCTTTTGAATTGGATACACTGAGATGTATTTATTGTGGTATTTGTGAGCAAGTTTGTCCGATTGATGCAATTCGTATGGGGCCCGAATGGCAAGTGCCAGGTATAAATGGAGCCAGTTTTGTATATAACCAAGATAGTCTTTCTTCAAAAGACAATCTAAAATATGGGGTAAAAAGCCTCACTAATAGTAAGGTTTGATGTTTATGTTTTTGAAAACATCTCTTTCAAAGATGATTAAAAAATTAAGTAATTTTGAGCAGAAAGTTTATATTGATTCTATCGGATGTTGCTCTTTAGAAATTGAAAACATTCAATCACCTATATACGATTGGAAAAGGATACATCTTGAATCTCAAGAAGCAATAGAAGAATGTGATATGCTTCTAGTCTCTGGATGGATTAATAAGAATAGATCTGAAGAAATAAAAAAAGCTTATGAATGCCTTGTCGGAAGTAAGCTTGTAGTTGCTGTGGGTGCCTGTGCTATATCTGCTAGTGTTTTTCAGCATGATAAAGAGTTATTTCCTTTAGATTCAATACTTCCTGTAAATTTGTATATCCCAGGCTGTCCACCAAAGCCGGAACAATTACTTAAAGCCCTTTACGAGTATAAAAAATTACTTCATGATACGAAAGAAAGATCTTTATATGAAGCTCTCCGATAACTTTCAGATACTAAAAGATGCAGTTTCTTTAAAAATGACTGCAAAAAAAACTCTTATTTCAACTCCTGTATGGGAAGCTGAATCAGCAGATTTTTGGCTTTTTTATGAGAAAAATATTGATATATTTGAAAGTACTATTTTTTGTCTTTTAGATAAAGAATTTGAAAGCTATATTAGCTTTCGTCTCAAGAATGCAACTGGTACTACTTTTTTGCTTTTAAATAAGCAAACAAAGGTATTTTAAAGATGGATTACTATACTTTAAAATATGATAAAGAAGATGTAAAAGAATTCGAATTAAAGGAAGAGTCCCTAAAAAGACCATATTGGTCAGTACTAAAAAAACAAAGCAAACTAGGTGTAATTCCTCTTCTTGATCGCTACTCTCCATTAGAAAGTATAGCGCTTGAATGGTCTTATGTGAAAGCAATTGAAGAAGTGAATGACCTATTTGTGAGTGATCGAGTTCAATATTTGAGAAGTATTTTTCTAGAGCTACAAAATATTCTTTGGAATATTCATTATCTTAGAAATGTTTTTCAAATTATAGGAGACCAATATTTTAGTGTGAAATTGCTTTTACTTGAAGAAAGCTTATACGATAGCCAAGAAATTTGGAGTGGAAGTCGAATATTGCCTCAGTATTTAAAAATTGGTGGGGTGATACATGATTTAAGTTTAGGGGTTCAAACAAAATTGAATCAAAATTTAAACACGATTTTATCCAGCTTGAATCAATTACAATCAGAATTAACGAAAGATTTTGTTGTTTCTGAAAGGCTTCATTCTAAATGCTGTATTTCAAGAGAGTTTATTCAAAAACAAGATTTGAGTTCTATTTTTGCTTTATCTGTAGGAATTAACCGAGATGTTAGGGCTTTTGATTCCTATGGTGCTTTTGAGAGCGTGAGCATCGAAAATAGAGAGCTCAACACATTAAAATTATCTAGTGAGAAAAGTTGCGCGTGGTCCAGGCTTATGGTTTCATTGGTTCAAGCAAAAAATTCGATACGTATTTTACAATCATTAATGGTTAAAATTCCCAATGGTCCAATTGATTTAGAAATAGGGGAGCTTAAGCCCCTAGAGAACAATTGCCTATTTTCTCAAATACAAGCACCAAGTGGTACTATTTTATTGTCAATTATAGATAATGATATTTTTATCCACTCTCATTCAACCAAGATAAAATATTTTTTAGCTCAGTTATTAGAGGGAGTTCACTTTGAAGATGTTGAACTGTTTTTAAAAAGTATTGCCTATGAACCAAGTATTGGAGCTTTACATTGAACAAAATCATTAGGCTAATTCGATTTATTTTACGAACAACTCGGGAGCTTTTATCTCAGAAGCCGATAACCATTGAATACCCTTTTGTTAAGAAATCAATTGCAAATGCTGCGAAATCTCAAATTGGAAATGAATTTGATCTTTGCACTGCATGTGGAGACTGTGAAAAAATCTGTCCTATGGGTGCTATCGAAATTCAAGGTGATAATTATATAGCAGAAGCTTTAATGCCTAAGCTGAAATCACAAAAACGACTTCAAAAGGATTTGCAGGCTTTTCTATTAAGGTACGATGCCTGTAATTTTTGTGGCTTATGTGTTCAAAATTGTCCTGAAAACTCCTTGTATTTCATGAAAAAGTTTCCTCCCAAAGGGACTCGACGTGATTCTTTAGTTGTTGACCTTTATGAGCCATATAAGTTGAGAAAAAAATGAATATACCCATTAGTGAAAAGACTTATAAAGCAGCTTTTTATAATTTTCTTCAAGAAAGAAGGTGTTTTCATGAGAGATATAGCTTTCGCTTATACAACTCAACAGCTGAGGCATTGACAGAGGCCTGTAAATCATTGGCAAAAAACTTTCCCAATAAAAATGAAATTACTGTAATAACGGGCAATAGTTTTTATTTTCAACCAATAATGGCATCTTTTTCTAGAGATGCTTATAAGGTGAATCAAATTGATCTCAAAAATTTAGACTTACATGAACTTCAAGAATCAATGCAAAATAGTGTTTTTTGTCTAATGGCCTTGGATCATCCTTTTACCCAAGAAATATATCCATTTCAGAAGATCATTGATTGGCTCTCTGACAAAAAATTTTTTTCAATTATTTTGTCTCATAATCATCATTTTTTACACTATCAAGAAGTCAAACATACGGGTTTTGAAATTTATATTCAAAGTTTAAATCAGAGATTTGCTTATTCGGCACTTGCTTCTCGATTACGAAAACTTGAAGACTTGATACCTTGGGATATAAGCTTAACTCGTGAAGACTATCTTAAGTTGAAGAATGAGTTTGTTGTTAATAATGACATATTTCAGTTGCAAGATTTTGAGAAAAGCATTTCAAAGCCATTTGAAGCACCCTTTGTTGATATTCAAAGGTCTTGGGATCGTTGTCTTATAAGAACTCCCAATATCGATAGCTTTGCTCTTATGGAACTTTTGTTAGAAAAAGAGAAAGCTTTAGACAATCAAGTCGAGAGTTTAAGCCATTGTCGCTGGTCAAGTTTACTTGATTACACTTGGTGGTCTAAAAATTTTGATTTCCCAAGTTCAGAAATTCTGATTTTGTCGCATCGGGCTATAGATCTTTTAGATCACAAGCTACTTCTCGAATGCTATGAAAAGGTTTTAGAATTGCAAAAAGGTGATTCCATTGAATGACAAGCTTAAGGCAGTTATAAAAGTTTCGATAGCTGCTTTACTCATATCTTATTTAATTTTTTCTGGGAAGTTAGATTTTAAGTTTCTATTGTCTAATCTATCATTAGACTTTTTTCTAACAATCAGCATAGTTTTATTTTTGGCACTTCTTTTAAATGCCTATAGATGGTTTCTTTTGTTAAAATTTCGCGGTATTCATATAAGTTTTTGGAAGTGTTTTAAACTTAGTTTTATCGGACTATTTTTCAATTATGCAATGCCGGGTGGAGTAGGTGGAGATTTTGTAAAACTTTACTATATTGTGAAAGCGAACAATCAATCACTTAAGTACAGTGCTGGGGTAAGCGTTTTACTTGATCGTTTGTTAGGTCTTTTTTCTATGATACTATTTGCGAATCTCTCTTTTTTCTTTTTTTACAATCAGGTGCAAGATGATTCAGAAAAAATTATCCGTTTGTTGATACCTTCACTCTCACTCTTATTTGGTTTTTTGTTTGTCATTCTGTTTAGTTTTTCAAATCGTATTAAAAGTTTTTTAAAAAAATGGGTATATAAGTTCCCAGGTGCATCGAAACTCCAAAATGTTAGTCAAGAGTTTCGTGCCTTTCGAAAAGAACCGAAAGTACTTTTTTTAACTTTAGGTTTAAGCTTTGTATCACAGAGTCTGTTGGTGCTTTTCTTTGTACTTTGTGGTTTTCATCTTGGATTTGATTTGCCCGTTTCTGTTTATTTTTATGTAGTACCGATTTCAATTATTAGTTCAGTGGTTCCAATTACCCCAGCTGGTATTGGTGTGGGGCAGGTGGCGATGGATTTCTTAATCTACCTATACAGTGGTGAGAAAAGCAATCTTGGTACTAGCGCGATGACTCTACAGCAAGGAATTCAGTTTCTGTTGAGCTTATCTGGAGCCGTTTTCTATTTGATGATGAAACATGATAAAAGAGTACAAAATGCTTGAAGTTAAAACCAAGATCCTTATCTCAAGTGTTAGAAAACTCTATCGAAGAAGCGCTTGGAATAATATTCGCAGAATATTAAAGAAAACCCATGAAGCTGATATAGCCGCATTATTGCAAGAGCTAGACAAAGCAGAGAGGATCAAGGTTTTTAGTCTGGTTGAAAAAGACGAGGAGAAAGCGA
Source organism: uncultured Pseudobdellovibrionaceae bacterium (assembly GCA_964653235.1). GTDB lineage: Bacteria > Bdellovibrionota > Bdellovibrionia > Bdellovibrionales > UBA840 > CAZZCP01. The sequence goes on from CAZZCP010000029.1 coordinate 7,836, forward strand.
GCATTTTAAGTTATCTTGATTCGAAGGTACAAAAAGACTTGCTCTTTGCGCTAGGAACAAAAAATGTACAGAAAATCATTAACGAAATGGATTCGGATGATGCAGCTGATCTCCTTGGTAATTTGCCCAAAGATGTTTCACAAGAAATCTTAAGTAAAATGCACAAAGAGAGTTCTGAAGATGTTGCCGATCTTCTTAGATACCCTGAGGACACTGCTGGTGGCCTTATGTCTACTGACTTTTTAGATCTGAATCAGAATATTAGTGTTGAAGAGGCAATTCGTACAATTCAGCAAAAAGCTGAAGACAATGTTATTACGTTTTATATTTATGTTACTGATGAGTCTGGACATCTAGTAGGAGTTTTGAGTCTTAAAGAGTTGATTTTGACCAAGCCCCAAAAACTCATTAAGGAAGTCATGACGACAGATGTGATTCGAGTTGAATTGACTACAGATCAAGAGGATGTAGCCAAAGTAGTTGAACGCTATGATTTTCTCTCAATCCCTGTTGTTGATGAAGACCATAAGTTAGAGGGTATCATCACTGTAGATGATGTGATAGATGTGATTCGAGCCGAAAGTGAAGATGACCTAATGGCAATGGGAAGAATAGGGGGAAGCCGAGAAGATATGAGCTTCTTTCAAAAGTTCTGGAGCCGGATTCCTTGGTTAAGTCTAAGCTTCATAGCAGGTGTATTCACATTTTTTTTAGTCCGGTTTTTAGTAAGAGACCCAGGAAATGTTTTAGTCGACAAAATGGCTAGTTTGCCACTTTTACTTTCACTTGGTGCGACCTCTGGTGGCCAAGCCGCGACTTTAACGGTAGCTGCAGCAAACAGTGGTAAATTGGACAATGCATTTTTTAAGCATATCTTTGAAGAAGTGCTCAGAGGCTTAATCTATAGTTTTTTGGTGCTATTTTTTGTTTATTTACTAATGACATCGGTGTTTCATTTAGGTTCTTTGGCTCTTCCTCTTAGTTTAGTAGCAGCTCTTCAAGTATTTTTAGCTGTCAATTTAGGTGCTCTTATTCCTGCCAGTATATCAAAATTAGGATACGATCCTACAGTTGCCAGTATTCCTCTTACAGCCATGATTGCAGATGTAACAGCCATTTTATTGCTCTTTTTACTCGCAACATGAGGTCGCAAGAGATGAAAGCAATCTTGCTATCAAGAACAGAATATTCTGAAGCTGATTATTTGCTAACAGCTTTACTGCAAAATGGTTCAAAGAAAAGTTTTTTTGCCCGTGGTGCTAGAAAAAGCAAAAAACGCTTTCCAGGTGGTGTGTTAGAGCCGAGTCACTTTGTAAACCTTAGATGGCAAGAAAAGGGGCTTGAAAAATTATCTGTTCTGCAAGATGCGATTTTACTAAGTGACTTTCGAGAACTGCGTTTGAGTTATGAGCGTTTGCAGATTTGTTTTAAGATTTTAGATCGTTGTCTAAAAGTAGCTAAAGAAGACTTAGAGATGGAAGAATTGTTTCATCTTCTGGGGAATACTCTAAAAGTTCTTTGCAATTTAGAAAACTTAGAATTTTTTTTGATACATTTTGATTTTCGTCTTCTTCAATTACTGGGGATTTTACCTGAAAATAATGCCTTTCAATTTTGGGCCGACCAACCAATAGGTTCTCACTCCGAAATAAAAGTAAATAATCTATCTCGATCTAATTTAGAGAGCCAGATTCGAAATTTCTATAAAGACTCTTTAGAACTTGATTTTTAGAAATTGTGTTTGGCGTTTAAAAGAATCCCAATGATATATTTGTCATAAGTAAATTGATCTACTGAAGATGCATTGTCTGTCCAAGAAAGACTCAATACAGCACTCAACCATGGATTGATCGGTTTTGAGATATTATTTGAAATAGTAATATTGTCATCTGTTCTATCATTTTCATAAGCTGCATTGTAAAAAGCGAATCTAGAGATATTGATCAATTGCCAAAATCCTAGAGGAGTAAGATAGCTCAAAGCTACATCATAACGGTCAAAAGCACGATTTTCTCCGTCTGCGGCATTGCTAATATAACCTAAATCACCTATGAGAGCCTGAGTATTTTCTTGATTTACAAAGACAATATTATTCCAATTCAAACGAATCTTCGTGGCATCGGCTTCATCTGCTTCGTCGGTGACTTCTATTTGAGAGTCATTTTGCCAATAGGTGAATTGCAAAGCAGTAAACCAAGACTTACTCATAATCAGAGTATGATTGTTTCTAACCACAATTGAATTTAAAAGAGCCTCTTGAGTACCGTCATCATTTGCGTCTAAGTGAAGTACATCATAGCTAGGATGGAATTCCATTTTATAAGCTTTGTCTAGAAAAGTGGTTTTATAGGAATAGGGAATACCGATAGAATAGCTTAAAGGATCTGCAGCTGAAAACTGGTCATCTAAAGAATAAATACCAGTAACATTTGCACCCAAATATAGTTCATGGTTTTCATTTCGGTAGGGACGATACTTGAAGTCGAGTGAGCTTAAAATTCTCTGTCCACCTTGATTTTCAGCTGTATTTGCAGCTTCTGTTCCATCAGGAGTCAGAAGTATGTTTGAATCTTCTTGCATGCCAACAGTTGCAGTAATAAAAAACTTGTTCTTATTTGCCTCAGCCAAGCGTCGTAATTTGATACAGGTCTCAATATAATTTTCAGCCTGTTGATCTAAATTTGGATCTTTTGAATTATCTAAGACATGCTCAAAAGAGGCGATTGCTTCAGTATATTTAGTTTCTTGCAATTGAACTACACCGAGATAAAAAGCGGCTGAAGGGCCTAAGTTTTCATCTTTAGAGTCTTTCACTTTTTTGAATACTTCTTTTGCATTTTCAAACTCTTTCAGCCGATAGTAACTCAGGCCTAGATAATAATCTTTTTCAACAGGGTTTGGCGCATTTGAAAGTCTAAATTTTACAATCGCGTCGTTAAATTTATCATTACGATAAAGAGTAACTGCATAACTATAATAGTAGCTTGTCTCTTCAGGATCTAGCTCTACACTTTTGGCAAATTTTTCTTCTGCAAGTTTGAAATTTCCCTTTTTAAAATGCTCTATAGCTTCTGTTGCAAGTTGTCTTGCTTGTTCTTTATTCTGTTCTTTTTCAGCATTTGAAGAATTTTTTGCCTTTGCTAAGCGTGATGCTTGCTTTTGTCGCTCAATCTGTTCTAATCTGTCTCTCTCACTCATTCTTTGTAGAGCTTCAAGTTTGTTTTTGTTCATTTGCGCTAATTGAGCCGCATCGAAAGTGCTTTGGTCAGCAAGTTGTTCTTTGATTCTTCTTTGTCGAAGTTGAAGTCCCTGATTGATCAAGCTCAATCTCTTTTTCGCTTGTGCTTTTGTATCAAAGACATCGATAGTTTGAATGCCCCGTGGATCGCGACTTACGATAAAAGGTTTTCTTTTGATTTTCTTTTTCTTCATTGCTGTGACCAATTTTTTTCTTCCTTCACGATTGCGAATCATTTGTTGGTCAGGAATAAAAATTTCAGGAATCACATCATCGGCAAGTCCCCAAGTAATGCTATAAATTCCAGCGAAAACCGAAGAATCAGGGCCTGTCTCCTGCAGTCGAATCAATACAACTCGGTTGGTTCTTGCATCTTTTAGTATTACGAGAGCATCATCGATTTTGGTGCTATCAATATTCCAAGATGAATTTTCGTATTGAAGTTGAATTACTTTGCTGGGGTCAAGAGGAGGTCTCTTTGCCCATGCAAAATTAGAGGCTAAACAAATGAATAAGATTAGAAGCTGTCTCAATGAAGTTATCCTGTTATTTAGAACAGGATAACTTTAAGTTTTCAGAGATTCAAAAGTGAATTTCGATCAACCCGACTATGGCCCCTGGATGTTGATGATAACTCTAGTATTGCCGTTAACAATCGTGTCATTGATTTGATCTATGTTGTCAATTTCAGGTGGAAGATTAGCTCCGATATCACCAGCAATATCTGGAGGTAGGCCAGGAATATCAGCACCAATTGCTAAATCGGGAGGCGGAGGTGGTGGTAGGTCTGGTACCAAGCCAGCACTTGGAGCCGAATCGTTGCCTCCAACTACAGCAGGTCCTGAACTTTCAGGACCATCAGGTCTTACATTGCCAGGTCCATTCGAACCCGGAGCAGGTCCATCCGATTCACTAGCCTCGGATTCTTCTTCGGTATCTGAACCAATAGGTCCAGCAGTTGCATTGCCCCCCTCGGGCTCATTACTCGCTGAAGAGTCATCTCCTTCGGAATCAGTGTCTGAACCTGGCCCATTGGCTGGTCCAGAAGCTGGTCCCGCATTTCTTCGATTTCCTTCTTCTTTTTTTGCTTCTTCTTTTGGTTCCCCTGTATCTGCATCGTCCTGATCGTTGCTTCCTTCTTCAGCCTCGGCTTCATTTCCGCCTTCTTCAGATTCAGCAGCGGAGTCGGGCTCTGATTCTGTCTCATCAGAAGATTCTTCTGACTCACCACCATTATTTCCGGCAGGATCTCTACCTGAGCCTGCATCATCAGGGGTATCTGCAGCGGTATCTGCATTCGACTCTTTGTCTAAATTCGCAAAAACATTATCTGGTACTCTAGAAGGAGGCTTTGGTGCAGAATCACCTGACTTAACAACTGTAAACTCTTTTGGAGAAACAGTGACTGGGTTAGCAATTTGTCCAGAAGCTCCAATGCCTTTACCAACAGCAACTTCACCTTCAAAGGTTACAACTTGTGATGTATCATTTCTATGATTAACAAAAAAGTCAGTACCACGTACCCCTGCAACTGCAGATGGTGTTTTTACTCTAAAGCTATTTTTCTTACCATCATACTTTTGGTTGACCTTTGATCGAACCTTTCCATAGAGCACATTGATGAGAACGTTTTTTTCATTCTTAGAAGGGTTAAACTGGTAATTGGCTAGTTCGATTTTTGAATTGGGTGAAATGTTGAGTACGTTTTTATCGGTCATAACAATCTTGGCACGTGAGTCTTTGGCCGCTATGATCGTATACTTTGATTTTACTTTCATACCGACTTTGGCTTTCTTGGGCTTTTTACCAGGGCCTTTGATTACCTGAACATCGCCTTTAACTACCGTAAAAACTCCACCATCATTTTTGGCAAAGGCCGGAAAGCTAAGACACAAAATAAATAGTACCATTAAAAATTGGTCAAAAAATTTCTTCATCACACGCACCTCGATGAAAGTTTACAAAATACAATCGGTACTTAAGTTAGACGACTTAAGTTCTGTCTAAAGATTCTCATTTTAGTGCGAATCGTGTTTGATTTTTATCTACTGTTTCAATTTGTATCGATAGCTACTATCAGCAATGCAGTTATCGTGAAACAGAAAGTAAAAAGAATCGACTTGAATCAACTGATAAGGATCTCTCTGAATTTCTTCTAAGCTCATTTTTCCACTTAAGTGAAGGCTCATCCAAGATTTTTGCTCTTTGGTTTTCAAAATTGTATCAAAATTAGATGCCATGCAAGAGCAGTAGGCTTCTCGATCTTTAACTCCTGCAATCTGTTTGGGTTTAAGACAAGAGTTCTTGAGATTTGCATTGGCAATGGCAAAAAAAGGTAAAAATAAAAGAAAAAAACGAATCATTAAGTGTACCTCAAAAAAGCATCTGGATCGATAACTTGCCAACAATCGGATTCTTTTGAATTCAAACGAAAGATCTCGCCATCGGGTTGGTAGGAGCATCTTTCTCGAAGATTATCATCTCTCATTGGCTGACTTAATCTCAAATCAACATGTGGACCAGTTGCCGTTCCGCTGGCATCGGCTTGGCAAACTGCTTCACCCGCGGCAATCATCTTTCCTTTATTTAAATTTGAGTAGGGTTTGCAATGAGAAAGAAACATAAAGCTACCGTCATAGAGTTCAAGGCGAAGATGATTGCCATAGCCTGAGCCGCAGCCAACTTGGGTGGTACTCGGACAATCATCGTGAGTATAAACAACTCGTCCACTCACAGGGGAGTGAACTTTTGTGCCTGCCGGTACTGCGTAGTCAACACCAGGAGTGTGCATTTGGATGCCATATATTGGGTGATTGCGTAGCCCTTGGGTAGAGCTGACTCGGACGGGAGTTTCTTGTGAAAAGAGTGGTTGAAACAGAGTATCAAAAATCTTATCTGTAATCGATTGAAGTACTGGTTCTTGAGGCAAAATAGGAGGTTCACAATAGGGGCAAAAAGAAAGAGCGTCAGATGATTCTGCCGCAGCTTCTTCTGCACTATTGCCAATGAATGAGAGTAAATCATCTGTTTTAAAGTACATCAGTCCAGGGTTTCTGCCTCTGCCTTTGCAGTTGTTATTGTCATCTTCGTTTAGCTCAAAAGGTGAATTATTGCGAAAATTCGCTAAGGTATAACCGCTCCCAACATCAATGAGTTTATTATCATTATAAGCAGCTTGGATTTTGTCTCTATAACTAAGATCAAGAGAGCATTTCTCTGAGCCAGAATCGCCAGAGATGTCGCTGTAAGATTGTAGGCTTTGTTGTGCATAGACAGAAATTGCAAAGAAAAAGATCGACGCAGACAAAGCCTTTTGAGAGAGGCTTAACCTCATATTTACTCCTAATGAGAAAATGAAAGAAACGTGATCTTCTATAGAATATATCATTTTGTAACAAAAATTGCGACTTATGGTCCTTGAATTGTATCAAATTGAGACATGAAGCTTAAGAAACTCGGCGGCCTCTATAAGATTTTTGACATAGGCCTCTGGTTCCGCAAATTCGGGGTGCTCTGGACTCTCTCCTTCTGTTCCACTCAAGAGTATGCTCTTGCAGCCAGCTCTATGACCGCATTCAACATCGGTCATGCGGTCTCCTATCATCCAGCTTTGGCTCATATCAATTTTGTGCATCTGATTGGCTTTATCGAGCATTCCAGTGCCTGGTTTACGATCGGGGTGACCTGATTCTACTGAATAAGGAGCACAATGAAAGCTCAAAAATTCAATGCCTTTTGCTCTAAAGGCATCAGAAATACGTTGGTGAATGATCTCTAAGTTTTTCACATCAACCAAACCTCTAGGAATTCCCGATTGATTGGTCACAATCACAAACTCAAAACCAAGATCTTTCATTTTTTGAAGGCCTTCAAAACAGCCAGGAATGTATTCGATCTGTTCGGGGTCATTCAGATAGATTTTGTCATAAATAACAGTTCCGTCGCGGTCTAAAAAAACAACTTTCTTTTTACTCATAGTTTTTCCTTTTGCTTAAAGGGTGGTGCATTTCTAGTTTGCGGCCTAGGTCATCAAGGCTCAGGTGTGTGTACTTTTGTGTTGCTTGCAAATTACTGTGTCCTAGCAATTCTTGCAAGATTCGTAAGTCGCTACCACTGCTTAGCATATGCGTAGCATAGCTGTGTCTGAGCATATGAGGATGAATTGGGCGAAGTAGGCCGGCTTCTTTGCCAAAATCTTGAATCCATTGATAGGCCAGGCGTGGGTTTAAGGCATGGCATCCCCATACATAAATGTCTTTTGAAAGATGAGCCTGCAGGCTCTGTACTAAAAAAATTGGAATTTGAATCAGTCTTTCTTTTTGGCCCTTTCCTAAGATCAAAAGACTTTTTTGGGCTAGGTTAAGGTTCTCCCATTTTAGCTCACAAGCCTCGCTGACTCGAAGCCCTGCTCCATAAAGAAGTAAAAACAATAGATAGTTTTTAGCCAGTGGATTCTTTTTTTCAGCATAACGAATCAGACTCAAAACTTCATCAAGGCTCAAATATTTAGGGAGTTTTTCTGGCACTCGACTTGCGTAGAGCTGCTCACCTAAATTACTTTCGGTGTAGGATTCTTGATAGAGCCATTTGCAAAATGACTTTAGTGTTGCTGTTTTGCGATTTTTGGTGGCAGGACTAAGGTCTCGCCACTGATGTTGGGCATTTTTTAATAATGGCAGCAAATTTTTGTCTAATTTACCTAAGCAAAGATTAGATTTATTGAGATGATTTCTTGATCTTAAGTCGAATATATTCTGTTTATAAAGTGAAAAAGTCTGACACAGATCGCTGGTGTAGGCCCGTATAGTCGCTTCACTGAGCCCTCTTTGACACTCCAAATAATTCAAAAATATTGCAATCATTTCAGGTATTTCTGACATTTTGTACCAAGTGTTTTGTTACTATATATATATAGATTTACCCATGAAATGATTACTTAGACAGCAAAAATTGCTTGGAGTTTTTTCATGCAATGTGTTAATATTCACCCTGTCGCGCTGTTTCATCTTGATACACCCCATGTTTGAACTGCGTTGGCTGCATAGAACATCAACAACATAAACATATTATAAGGTGGTACGTATGTCAGAAGAAAATACTATTCTTCCCAACCTAGCGGGGTCTCAAGGTCAGGACAAGACAATCAAGCCCATTATCTATCGATCAGAAGCGATGAACCAAGTCATTCGTATGGTCGAACGGGTTGCTCCCTCTGATGCCACTTGCCTAGTTCTAGGTGAGAGCGGAACCGGAAAAGAGCTCATTGCGCGTGCGATTCATCAAAGAAGCAATCGTCGCTATAAGCCATTCGTTGCTATCAATTGTGGTGCATTAAGAGAAGGACTATTAGAAAGTGAACTTTTTGGACATGAAAAAGGTTCTTTTACTGGTGCTTATAACAAAAAGATTGGTTTGGCCGAAGTCGCCAATGGTGGAACTTTGTTCTTGGACGAAATTGGTGAATTGAGCCCAGGAATTCAAGCAAAGTTACTTCGTTTTCTACAAGAAGGTGAAATTTATAGAGTTGGCGGAAAAGATCCGATTCGTGTTGATGTTCGATTGTTGAGTGCGACCAACCGTGATTTAGAAAAAGAAGTATTAGAAGCACGTTTTCGTGAAGATCTATACTATAGAATCAACACAATTACTTTGAGTGTTCCTCCTTTGAGAAGAAGAAAAGAAGATATTCCTTTGTTGATTGAACACTTCTTGTCGCAAAGCACACATGCCCATTTAAATCGAGGCCGTCAAATGAGCCCCGAAGCGATGGAAATCTGCATGAACTATGACTGGCATGGAAATGTTCGTGAATTGCAAAATATTTGTGAGCGTCTGCAAATCTTAGCAGAAGGTCACACCATTATGCCGGGAGATTTACCAGAGAATATCCGCAACCCAGAGCAAAAGCTAATCATTGATGACTATGATCCGAATATCAGTCTTCATGAGCTCGAGCGTAGATACATCATTAAAGCTCTTCAGTTTTTTGATGGAAACAAAACTCGCGCTGCTCAAGCATTGGGTATTACAATTAAGACCCTATACAACAAATTGCATGAGTATGGTGAATTTGAGAAGTTCTCTGTTCATACCAAAAATGCAAAGTAAGATTGCTTAACAAGCAAAGAAAAAGCCTGCTCTCGAGCAGGCTTTTTTGATTACCTCATTAAGTTTTCAGGCAATAGTGCATTGCAAATGCTTATTTTCTTTCCGCCAGTAATATCAATCAAAGCTCGATATCGTTCACCGATTTTTGCAAATGGATTTACTTCATCGATGCAAGTTTCATCTAAATGAAAAACTCCACTAACTTTGTAGTTTCTTTCAGTGTTTGTAGATTGAGTTACAAGGTCTAAAAATTCTACGTAGTTTTGAACTGGGTCCAATCTAGGGTCTTTTTGATCTATTAAAGCAAAATCTGCTGAATGCGAAAAATCATCTTCATCTTTTCTCTTTTTGAATTGATTTTCGCGCAGGGGGCACCGAAACAGTTTATTTGTTGCTAAAAAAAAATCAAACAAGACCTACTCAAAAAGTTTCTTCAAAAAAATCTGCCTTACTTAATTTATGGTCCCATTTTGCTTTTTTTGCATTTGGGCAGTGTCAATACGACATCAATGATACTGTATGGCCTCAGGGAATTCTTATTTTATTTATAATAGATTTTTATTTGAACCAATCAAATGAGCTTAGAGTTCTTTATTCATCATGCAAGACCTTTGGCCCACTATTTGCTCAAGCACTTAATAAGATTCATGGATGAATTTAAGAAGTGAACATCGTCTTGGGGGAAAACTAGTGCTTAAATTTATTTCAGTCATTGTTTGTTTTTTGTTTTTGGGAGCTGCGTTTGCGCAAGAATCAGATGATTTTAGTTTGGATGAGTTTTCTGAGGGGCTCGATGTCGAAGAGTCCAATTTGCAGGTTCCAGAGGCTAAAGAAGAGAGTAAAAAACCCATTGTGCAAGCTGCACCTGAGGATGAGAGCTTTGAAAAAGTGGCCGTAACGGGATCACATATTAAACGAATCGATATGGAGGGGGCATCTCCTGTAATGATGATTGATCGAGATATGATCGAGCAATCGGGGCACAACTCGGTTTCAGATGTTTTGCGGGATATTACTGCCAGTTCTTTTGGTGGCTTGCGCGAAGAAAGTGGATCAAACGCTGCAGGAGTTTCTTCAGTGAACTTGCGTGGTTTGGGCGCAGATAAAACATTGGTGCTATTAAATGGAAAGCGCCTGCCTCAAGATGCAGTAACTGGTGCTGTTGACTTAAACTTAATTCCTCTAGCAGCAGTAAAAAGAATTGATATTCTCACCGATGGCGCCAGTGCGACTTATGGCTCTGATGCCCTGGGTGGGGTAGTTAATATCATCACCCACAAAGACTACAATGGAACAACATTTTCTTACCAACAGAGTTTTATGACTCAATTTGAAGGTGGTGCCACCAAGCAAGCCGAGCTTGTTACTGGGGCAGCCACCGCAAGAAGTTCAATTACTACGATCTTATCTTATCGTGAAAATGAAATTATCTTTTCTCGAGACCGTCCATGGAGTGAAGTTGGAGTCTCTACAATTGGTAGCCCAGGCAGTTATATCGATGATGATGGAGTCTGGAAGCCAGATACCACGAATTGTGACCCTGCCGATATCATAGATGGCGGAAACGGCAACTTTTTCTGTAGTTACAACTTTGCTGCCGTCTCTTCTGAGATACCTCAGATTCGCCAATTCAATATAATGTCTCTGTTTGAACACCAATCTGACTCTGGCGTGACTTTCTATGGCAGGGCCAATGCGACCAAAAAAGAAGTTTTATGGAACTTTGCTCCTGCACCTGGGGTCTTTGATATACCTGCTGCAGTTGCCGGTGGTCTGGGTATTCCAGGCTATGCGGGTGGAGATGTTAGCGTTCGCTACCGTGCGGTTGAACTTGGAAACAGAGTGAGTGAGGTTGATGAGCACGCCCTGGGCTTTCAAACCGGAGCCAAAGGAACAATCGGTGGATCTTGGGATTGGGATTTTTCATTTGATCGCAATGAGGTCTATAAAAATGATTTGGGTGTTTCGGGATATGGATTAACAACCGAAATTGTAGATCTAATAGGCTCAGGCAGTTTCAATCCTTTTGACTTTTCTCCTTCTCGAGGAAGCTTGGCCTCTGCTGAATACCAGCCCTGGCAACTGTCTCGCTCCGAAAACAACTTCTATGAATTAAAACTAACAGGTGAATTGTTTGATATCTGGGGCGGTGCTGTTGCAACTGCTCTGGGAGCTACCTTTACGCAAGAAGAGTTCAGCACCGAAGTAGATACCTTGTCTGCTGCGGGTGAAGTTTTTGGAAGCGCCGGCAGCAGTGGCGGGGGAGATCGTGAAACCAAGGCGGTCTACTTTGAGACGATTCTTCCCATAGTGAAAAGTTTCGAATTGCAATTGGCTGCCCGTTATGATGAGTTCAGCGACTTTGGTAATACGACCAACCCAAAAGTCGCTTTTAAATGGAATCTTACGAATTTTTTGATGTTTCGAGGTTCTTGGGGAACTGGTTTTAAAGCCCCGCTATTGAAAGATCTTTATGCTGCGGCTTCGGATGGTTTTCCGACTTTTATCGATGAAGTGGCCTGCGCGGCAGAGCGAGCCTCGGGAGGAGCCACACCATCTTGTAATCCCCAGCAGTGGAACGTAAGATCTGGTGGAAACACAGATCTTGAAGAAGAGCGTTCAGAAAGCATTAACTTGGGAGTTGTCTATCAGCCGACCAAGCGTACGAATTTTGGCTTTGATGTTTGGCAGACCCACTTAGATAATGTGGTCGATATCGACTACCAACTTTTGACTCGCTTTGAACAAAACGGAGGAGATCCTAGCCAGTTTGGCATTACTGTACAACGTGATAGCAGCGGATTGATAGATTTTATCGATGCTCCTCTTTTAAACCTTGCAGCGCTTGAAATTAGTGGAATTGATTTTAATAGTAGTATTGCCTTGGGTTCTTACTTTACTTTAAAGATCAATCACTCTCATTTGTTCTACTATCGACAAGAAGGTTTTCCAGGAACCGGTTTTGAGGATATTCTTGGAATAAATGGCTTTCCACCATGGAGAAACAACATTACACTCGATTTCACGGCGGGAAGCACGAGTCTTCGTTTGCTTGCCAGAACCATTGCGAAGCATGAAAAGTCGGTACCAGAAGAAGGAAATCTAAAGGCCTATACAGAAGCAGATTTAAACATCACGCAAAGCTTCTCAACAAACACGACTCTTACCGTAGGTGTGCAAAACTTATTTGCAACGAAGCCGCCACTCGATGATTCAAACCAAAACCAACAGTTAAATGCAAATTTATACAACCCAAGAGGGCAGAATGTCTTTGTTGGGTTTAAGCAAAGATTCTAAGGGGGATAGAATGTACAAAGGAATACTAGCTATTATTTTGAGCATAGCCATGGGTCAGGCAATGGCCAATGACAAGGCAAAGTTAGGCCAAAACTTCAAAGAGCAAATGAAAAGTGAGAAAATCACGCAAGATTCACAAGTAAAAGTGGACGCTCTTGATGAGCAAAGCACTCAGTTGATCGATGAGTACCGCCGAGTGCTTCAAAAAATTGAAAATACCAAGATCTACAATCAGCAACTGGTAAAATTAATTCAGAACCAAGATGAAGAGAAAGTCTCTCTTAAAGGTCAGATCGCCAGCATTAAAGAAACCAATGAGGGTGTTGTTCCGTTTATGCTTCAGATGTTAGATACGCTCGAGATGATGGTTAAGACCGATACCCCTTTTTTGGCTGAAGAGAGAAACAAAAGAGTCGCTGATCTAAAAGAGATGATGAATCGTGCTGATGTTTCTACTTCGGAGAAATTTCGAAGAATTCTTGAGGCCTACCAAGTGGAGAACGAATACGGCAGAACTCTAGAGGCCTACCGCGGCAAACTCAATCAAGGTAAAAATGATATCACGGTTGATTTTTTAAGAGTCGGTCGCATGGCACTGATCTATCAAACGCTCGATCAAAATACCCAAGCTGTTTGGGACAAGAAAACCAATCAATGGGTCGCCTTAGATAGTGATTACCGTCGTTCTATTCAAAAAGGCCTAAAAGTAGCAAGAAAACAAATGGCCCCTGAACTCTTAACTCTTCCGGTGAAAAAGGAGAAACTCTAATGAAGTCTTTATTGTCAATTGTCGTTTTATCACTATCCATCCATGCTTCTGCCAATCCTGTTTTAGAGAGTCTCTTAGGAAAAATCAAAACAGAGCAAAAAATCGAAACACAAATTGCTCAAGAGCGTGAAGCCAAATTCTTAAATGCCAAAGAACAACAAGCTTCTATTTTGGCACAAGCCAAAGCAGAGCTTGCAAAACTCGAGGCTCGAACAAAAGAATTAACGGCAAACTTTGAAGCCAATGAGAAAGAGCTGACAGTTTTAGAAAATGATTTAAATATTGCCAGTGGTACTCTTGGAGAAATGTTTGGTGTGGTCAAGCAAACTTCGGGAGATTTGAAATCACTTTTTCAAACTTCTATCATTTCGGCGCAGATTCCAGGGCGAGAGAAATTTGTCAATGATCTAGCATCACGCAAAGCACTTCCCACTTTAGATGAGTTAAAAAAGCTTTGGTATGCCATATTAAATGAAATTAATGAATCCGGAAAAATTACTACTTTTACCGCCAACGTGCTCCAGTCTAATGGAAAAGCTGTAGAAAAACAAGTCACTCGTTTGGGTAGTTTTAACCTGGTTTCAGATGGCAAATACCTCGTTTATTCGGGTGATACCGAGCAAATTCTTGAGCTAGAGAGACAGCCTGAATCGATGCTTTCGATGGTAGAAGATTTTGAAGCCAGTAAAGCTTCTCTTGAGCCATTGGCAATCGATCCTTCTCGCGGAGCTCTTCTCTCAATGCTAGTCAATACACCCAGTCTTTCAGAGCGCATTGCTCAAGGTGGAGTGGTTGGTTATGTAATTCTTGGCCTACTTTTCATTGGCTTGCTACTCGTTAGTGAACGCTTTGTAATGCTGGTGAAAGAAAAGAAGAAAATGCTGCAACAGTTAAAATCAGATGCAATCAATACAGATAATACTTTGGGCGTATTGATGGCTGAGTTTAACAAATTTAAAGATAAAGATATTGAAACGCTTGAGCTTAAAATGGATGCCGCGATTACCAAAGCTGTTCCTATGCTTGAGCGTGGAATCAGTACCATTAAACTTTTAGCGGCAGTAGCTCCCTTACTCGGCCTACTTGGAACTGTAACAGGTATGATCGGAACCTTTCAATCCATTACTCTTTTTGGTACGGGTGATCCCAAATTAATGGCCGGGGGTATATCAACGGCACTCGTGACAACGGTACTTGGTCTTGTATGTGCGATTCCATTGCTGCTTTTACACAACCTAATCTCAGGAAAGAGCCAAGAATTGGTGCAAGTTTTAGAAGAGCAAAGTGCGGGACTTCTAGCTGAAAAAGCAGAACAGGAGCTAAGAGTATGAGCCATATTCTTGGATTTGTTGGAGACTTTCTCAATGCAGGTGGAGATGTTTTGTGGTTGATCTTCTTTACCTCTATCTTGCTGTGGAGTCTCATTCTTGAGCGCTTCTTGTTTATGAAAAAGATTTTTCCAACAATGAAGCAAGATGTACTTAAAGACTGGTTGGCGCGCAACGAACACAAGTCCTGGACAGCTCATCGAATTCGTGAAGCCCAACTCTCTATTGCCAAAGTTTCGCTGAATCGAAATATTTCTAAAATCAAAACTCTGGTAGCCCTTTGTCCTTTGCTAGGTCTACTGGGAACAGTAACGGGAATGATTTCGGTTTTTGATGTGATGGCGATGACAGGCACCGGAAATGCTCGTTTGATGGCGAGCGGAATTTCAATGGCCACCATTCCAACCATGGCTGGAATGGTGGCGGCGCTCTCGGGTTTGTACTTTGGTAGCTATTTTGAGAATCAATCAAAAAATTTGTTTCATACTTTAAGTGATGAACTCACTTTTGAAGATGAAAGGATCTAATATGCGAAGAAAGAAAAGTAGAAATAATGTTCAAGAAGAAGCCGCGATTGATATGACATCGATGCTAGATGTTGTATTTATCATGTTGATTTTCTTTATTGTGACAACCTCTTTTGTCAAAGAGTCAGGTATTGATGTCAATCGTCCAACTGCGGCAAGTTCTGACAACAAAGAAAAGGCAAGTATTTTGATTGCCATCAATGAGTTGGGAGATGTCTGGATGGATCGTCGTAAAGTCGATATTCGTAGTGTTCGCGCCAATATTGAACGTATGCGCGCCGAGATGCCTGAAGGCAGTGTTGTGATTCAAGCAGATAAGGCCTCGAAAACTGGAATTTTAGTGCAAGTTATGGATCAAGTTCGTTTGGGAGGAATTACCAATATCTCAGTGGCGGGAAGACTCAATGATTAGAGAAGCAGCACACACTCAATCTCTATTAAAGATTACAGGATTTTTGGCTCTCTCTGGGGCCGTCACTCTGATCTTGTTTTACTTTATGGCCTTTCTGATCTCAGGTGGAAAAAAATTTGTAAAATCCAGTGACAGTGAAAACCTAATTGAATTTGTGCGAATAAAGCGTCCAACTCAGACAGAACTGCGAAAAAGAAAACTACCAAAAAAACCAGAAGTTTTAGAGCAGCCGAAAGCAACGAAATCTTTAAAGATGGATCAGAAGAACATCACTCCCAATCGTTCTGCGATGAAGTTTGATGCGCCTCAGTTGGATATCCCTTTGGCAGTTGGTGCTGGTGGAATTGGTGTCAATGGCGGCGGAGCAGGTGGGGATTCTGATGAAATGCCTTTGGTTCGTATCGAGCCCCAATATCCAAGAGAAGCAATTCTGAAAGGAATTGAGTCGGGCTGGGTACAAGTCATGTTTGATCTTAAGCCAGACGGCAGTGTGATGAATGTAAACATAATAGATTCAAGCCCTCGAGATATTTTTGATATGGCTGCTCGCAGAGCGATTTTAAAGTGGAAATATCGCCCAAAGATGGTGGATGGAAAAGGCGTGATTCGCCGTGGATTAAAAGTACAACTTGATTTTGGAATGGAAGAAACATTATGAATTATCTTATCATTTTATTGTTCGCTTGGAATACTTTAGGGGCAACAGATCTAGCTCTGAAAGATAGCAATGCCAACAAAGCTCTTTTAAAAAAGAGACGTGCGGGGCTAACCTCAAGAGTCACTCACAAGCGCTTAGAGCGAGCTTTTCGCTATCAACGCAACAAAGATACCAAACGTGCCATTAAAGAATTGGTATCACTCCTAAAGCAAACCAAAAATCGCAAGTATGAATTTGCATTAGTATGGCAAAATCTTGGTTTTATGTTGGCTGGAGAAGGTGAAAGCAAAAAGGCAATCAAGGCTCTAACAAACTCACTCAAACTTAATGTATTACCTTATGGACCAACTCTTTCTTCATTGTATACAGTGGCACAGCTGCACTTTGCAGAAGAAAATTTGAATCAGGCCTATGATTACTTAACAGAATGGTTTGCCTATGCAGATAAGCCAACTGCTCAAGCATATATGCTGATGGGAATGATTTTAGGCAAGCAAGATAAAAAAGAAGAAGCTCTAGATTATGTCAATCAAGCCATCAATATGGAAAAGGATCCTCAAGAAAAATGGCTTCAATTTGCCTTATCTCTGAATCACAGTTTGAAACGCTATAAAAATGCGATCAAAATTTTAATCACTTTAACGAGTCAGTATCCAGAAAAAAAGCGCTATTGGAAGCAAACCTATCAAACCTATTTATCGCTTCACGACGACAAGAAAGCTCTAGCAATCATGGAGATGGCTTACAAGCAAGGTCATATAGTTGAAGAAAAAGAAATTATGAATATGGCATCACTTATGGTGTTTATGAAAATGCCTTACAAAGCAGCTAGTTTAGTTGAGTCTGAAATTTTAAAACAAAATATCAAAGGCTCAAAAGAGAACTATGAGTTTCTCTCTCAGGCTTGGTATCAAGCTAGAGAAACTGAGAAAGCCCTGGATGCTCTCGAGAAAGCAGGTTCGCAGTCAATCGATGGTCAGATATTTGCCAAAAAAGGATTTATGCTTTTAGAATCGGATAAATTTGATGAAGCAGTAGCATCTTTTGAAAAGTCTCTCAAAAAAGGCAAACTTAAAGACGAATCCAAGGTGCGGTTTGCTCTAGGCCTTGCGCATTTTAATAAAAAAGATTTAGCCAAGGCTTTAGATGTACTCGAAGAAGCAAAAAAAATGGATAAGGAAAACACGAGTATTGTGAGTTTGATCGACCAGATTAAGATGAAAAAAATGCAGATGAATGAGTTGGGGCTAAGTCTCTAACTCAATATAAAAAGCGGCATAGCTTTTGCTTTAACCAGCAAGCATGATCACCAAAAAGAACTTCCTGCTTTTGATAAGCGTATCCATGTATTTATTTCTAAACACCGAGAAAGCAATAGCTGCAGAGTCTTGCCTTCAGCTCTATGAATTGAATTATTATACTTCTCAAGCTGTATATAAAAGAATCCGCTCTGAGGAATCATCGATAGTTCTGCGAAGCCCGCAATATGCCGCTCGAAAGAATGGTCTAGAAGCTGCTCGTTCTCGGCAAAAGCTCGCTGAAATGGAGACAAGCTCTGAAAGAGGAATAGAAAGCTTTCGGTTACAAATTCTAGATGGTGATGGAATTATAGAATGGAAGCATACAGTTTATGAAGCCGGTCCTAAAGGGAAATTAGAGATTCAGTCATCTAAATTTATAATTCCTGGCGCCAATGCGGTGATTCCTTTTTTAAATCTTCCTGGAGTGTTTTTAATTGGAACCAAAAAGGGCAAAGTCTATTTGTTTCGAAAAGGCGCTACCAAAACAGAGAGTGACTCACCGGCTACAGTCTCTGGCTTTCAACGCTTGTGGGATCGAGCCTTAGACGCTTTTAATAAAAGTGACTTTTTCTATAAGAATAGAGAGCTTTTTCCCAATGTGAATCTAAACCAAGTTGTATCAATGAAAGTCTTTTTTGAGCCGCGTTGGCAAGAAAATGTCATCATACTTTTGCAATTGGATGGGAGTTTAATCGTCATTCGCCAAAATGGCGAATACTATCGGTACATTGATTCCGGCTCGAATTAAGTCTCTTTTGTTCATTAAATTCGGATGAAAAAAGCCTGCTTTATGAGCAGGCTTTTATATTCTGAAATGTAGAAAAGCTCTAGAACAAGCCTTCGTCTTCATCATCTTCTTCATCAGAATTCAAATCTTCAACGACATCATCCGCCATATCATCTTCCATATCGTCGAGCTCGATTTCCATATCATCTTCAAGATCTTCCTCTTCTTCAAAGCTGATCATATCGTCATCATCTGCATCTGGGAGATCCTCACCAATTTCAATCATTTCTTCATTGAGATTGTCTAAGTCGGGTGTATTGTCCTCAGTGACCGCAAAAGGGTTTCCTAGTACGGGGCTACTGATTGGCTCTTCAGCAATCTCAGCAAGATTGGGTACAATCGGCTTCTTGTTTTTAGTTTCTTCTGTCTTCTCTGCCTTTGATGGGCTTGCCTTCTTAACCGCTTTCTTAGTTACTTTCTTTTTTGTTGCTTTTTTCTTGGTTGCCTTCTTAACCGCTTTCTTAGTTACTTTCTTTTTTGTTGCTTTTTTCTTGGT
>CAZZCP010000030.1:0-19121 GCA_964653235.1 uncultured Pseudobdellovibrionaceae bacterium
ATCGAAAGTGCGGTTCAAATACGAAAAAAAAGTGAAATAAAAGGGAGCAGCTATTGGCTTTTTTTACTTCTGCTTTTGTGTTGTTGGCGCGTGTATTTACGAGTGCTTCTCCGACTTCCATTTGAGTAGAAAGCATGCTTTGAATATGCAAAGGCATCTGATGTCCGTCTTGAAAACGTATAAATAGATAATTGCAATAAGCATTTGCAGAAGAGCCAATCAAATAGAATAACAGAAAAATTTTCATGATCTTAGATTTAGTTAGAAAAGCGAGTAAAACATAGAAAAATTTTAAGTCTCAAAGTATTTACAAATTCAATGGCAAGATTTACTGATTTTGCGAATAGAGCAGCAGCATAAACTCGGCTTTCTCGCGGGGGAGCTGAGAGAGTAAGTTTTTAAGACTATCCTCTAAATAAATCTCATCTTCTGAAGTGCAATCCAAGGCCAATAGAGCTTTTCGATGCGGAAAAGTTCGTGAGAGCTCAGTTAGGGTTTTTACTAAGCGATAGGGAGTATCCATAAAGACCATGGCTCTTTTGTTTTTACTTAAGATCTTTAATCTTTCAATACGTTCTTCTCTTTGCTGGGGCAAAAAGCCAATAAAGTCAAAGGTATTGATTCTTTCAGAACTCATACTCAAAAGACACATTAAGCTAGATGCTCCTGGCACAGGAGAAGTCTCGATATTTTCTTTTCGGCAAAGCTTAACCAATTGATAGCCTGGGTCTTGAAAACTGGGGGTTCCCGCATCTGTAAAAAGGGCTACTTTTTTTTCTTTGCAGAGCTCAAAAATTTCTTGAATATCCTGCTCATTGGAATGCTCGTTCAATACATAGAGGTCCTTGGTATTTAACAGATCGATGCTTTTTAAAAAGGCACGGGCGACTTTGGGCTCTTCACCAACAAAGAGATCTGCTTCTTTTAGGCATTTTAGAGCTCTTGGGCTCAAATCCTCTGGGTTTCCGATGGGGGTTGCGATAAGAAATAAAGGCATAGATCATTTTCTCTATCTTAGGCCTTGAAAAAAAGGCTTTTTTGAATAATATATAACGCATGCTAGTTAAGAAGAATCTAAATTCAACTATTAAAACCATCTCTTCGGCCCATCCCATGAAGAAAGCATAATTATGTCAAACATTCGAATTTTACTCGCTGATAAATCTGAGAAGCGGTTTAGCGAGCCGCCAACAGCACTAGATGTCGCGAAAAGTATTTCTGAAGGACTTGCACGTGAAACTCTAGGTTACAAGAAAAACGGTGAAAGCGAAATAAAAGACCTTCGTGATCTTCTACAAGATGGCGATCAGATTGAACTTGTTACTAGCAAAGCGGAAGATGGCTTAGAAGTTATTCGTCACTCTGCAGCCCATATCATGGCCCAAGCGGTGCAAGAGCTTTGGCCAGAGATTCAAGTGACCATTGGTCCAGTTATAGAAGATGGTTTTTATTACGATTTCTATAGTGAAGAGAAGCAATTTCACCCTGAAGATCTAGACAAAATTGAAGATAAGATGAAAGAGATCGTAAAGCGAAAACTCAACATCGAAAAAGAAGTCTGGCCCAAACAAAAGGCCATCGATACTTTCCGTGAAATGGGTGAGAACTTCAAGGTGCAAATCATTCAAGACTTGGGAGTTGATGAGGTTTCAATATACAAACAAGGAGATTGGTTCGATCTCTGCAGTGGACCTCATGCGCAAAGTACCGGGCAAATCAAATCACTGAAAGTCTTGTCTTTGGCAGGATCTTACTGGCGCGGTGATGAAACTCGTGAACATCTACAAAGAATCTATGCTACTGCCTTTGCCGATAAAAAAGATCTGCGTGAGCATTTAGAGCGGCTCGAAGAGGCCAAAAAGCGCGATCATCGAAAACTGGGAAAAGAACTCGGATTGTTTCAGTTTTCTCAACTCTCTCCTGGCGCACCCTTTTTTACAGGGCATGGGAGTATTGTGTACAACCAACTTCAAGATTACGTTCGTGAACTTTATAGAGACTATGGCTATGACGAAGTGATTACTCCGCAAATTTTTGATGTGGAACTCTTCAAAAAATCGGGTCACTACGGCAACTACTCTGACAATATGTATTTTACCGAAGTCGAAAAGGGCGAGTTTTCTGTCAAACCCATGAACTGTCCAGGTCATTGTGTAATGTTCGGAGCCCATAGATACTCTTACAAAGAGCTACCTGTACGTATTGCTGATTTTGGCCGGCTTCACCGCTACGAAAGAAGTGGAGTGATGCATGGTCTGACTCGTGTGAGAAGTTTTTGCCAAGATGATGCCCATATATTTTGTACTGAAGAGCAGTTGCAAGGCGAGTTTGAAGATTTTATGAAAATGCTAGATGCTGCCTACCATACTTTGGGTTTGACCGAATACAAAGTCTATCTCTCCACTCGTCCTGAGAAACGTGTAGGATCAGATGAAGTCTGGGATAAAGCAGAAAAAACTCTTGCCGATGGCTTGAATCACTTGAAAATCCCTTTTGAAATTCAAGAGGGAGAGGGTGCTTTTTATGGGCCCAAGGTTGAAATCATTATCAGTGATGCTTTGAAGCGGGAATGGCAAATGGGGACGATACAATGCGATTTTGTAATGCCAGAAAGATTTGAACTTAAATATGTCGGTGAAGACAATTCAGAACATCAACCCGTAATGCTTCACCGAGCTGTGCTTGGATCTTTAGAAAGATTTATCGGCGTCTATCTTGAGCACACTGCGGGTAAACTGCCCACTTGGCTCTGCCCTGTGCAGGTGCAAATACTCAATGTGACTGACCGCCAGGCAGAATTTTGTAAAGAACTTGAGCAAGCCTTGAAAAAGGCAGGGGTACGGGTTCATTTTGATGATAGAAATGAAAAATTGGGATTTAAAATCCGTGAGGCGACTTTAAAAAAGATTCCTTATATGATTATTGCTGGGGATAAAGAACTCGAATCTGGTAAGATCTCGATTCGACTTCGAGATGCATCGACCATCGATGATCTTGAAATGGATACTTTTATAGATGAAATTCAAACAGAGATTCTAGAGCGAAAGCTAGATTCTCCCTATGCTGCAAAGCCTGAATAGGAGGTATTTATCAAAGGCAGAGGAAAAGACAGAGAAAGACCACAGAAGACCCGAATCAATAATATGATTCGTATACCAGAAATTCGAGTGATAGGTGCTGACGGCAAAATGATTGGTATCGTTAAAACCGCTAAGGCAATGCAAATGGCCGAAGAAGAAGGTTTGGATTTGGTTGAAGTGGCTCCCAATGCAAAGCCTCCCACATGTAAAATCATGGACTATGGTAAATATCTCTATGAGCAAAAGAAAAAGGCCCAAGAGAGCAAGAAAAAGCAAAGCGTGGTTTCGATCAAGGAGTTGCAAGTACGTCCTAGAACCGATGTTCACGATCGCAATGTAAAGATCAAAAAAGCTCGCAAGTTTATTCTGGAAGGCGACAAAGTAAGATTCAATATGCGCTTTCGCGGTCGAGAAATGGCACACCAGCAATTGGGCCGAGAACTTTTGCTTTCGATGGTCGAAGAAATCAAAGATATCTGCCAAGTCGAAGCGGCCCCTAAAATGGAAGGCCATCAACTCTATGTGATTCTTGCGCCAGATAAGGTCAAGATAGAGGCCTATGAGAAAGAAGCGAAGAATTCAGATGCGGAAGCATAGGCTGTAATTTTTACAGCTTTTGCTTTTGTCTTGTCACATTTAATGTCTAATCAATATCTAACTTAATTTCTTCTATTACATTCACTTATGAAACATATTCATTTTTTCTGCTGTCACAGAAGACATGTGATTTTAGTTGTTTAGCCCTTAAACTGAGCTTTCATTTTATTGGAAAGCGATTTTATGAAACGGGCCTTTACTTTTTTTGTTTTCTTAAGCTTACTAAGCTATGCTTCAAATGTATTGGCATCTTCTTGTTATGAACTCTTTTTACCAAAAGACTATGCCATTACATCATTTCATCTCACCAAAAATCTAAGTCCGAGATACAGCTCAAATGCTTTAGATGCTTTGAAAATCGCAAAGAGAATCAATCTTGAATTGGTTGGCAAACGCAGAAATTTAGAAGAGCAGCATATTCAGTACTACGCAGAACTTCTGCCAAACTTTCTAAAGATCCTTGATCAAATTGATTTTCAAAGACTAGATCTGAATTCTCGTGCAGAAAGAGCAATGCGAGAAATCAATGATAGGATGTCGGGCTTAAATCTAAGAACCAATGAAAGTGAATACTTAGATTTGGGTCGTTATAGAGCAAGTCTTAGTGAAGTTCATAAAATTGATTTAGATCCTGCAAATATTCGCAGTGCAGTTTTAGAAGCTATATCGTCTAAACAAGTCACGGTAGAGTTCTTTTTTGTTCATATTGGAAAAATTCTGCTTTTAGAGAGCATCTCAAAAAGTATTTCAGAAAATGGTAATATTACAGCTCTTACTTTAGGTATGCATTTTGAGGAGTTTGCGAGAATACCGACCGAGGTAAGACGTATTGTCGAAAAAGGCCTAATGCCTCTAATGTTATTCAACTTTACAGATGTGCAAATGTTTTCTGAATTGTGGCAAAGAGGTATCATGCCCGTGAGTTTGAATGATCGTGTTTTCGGTGTTTACGATGGCTTTAAAGAGTACTTTCACCGAGGAAGATTTAAATTTATAGTTCATGAAATTGCTCATGCCAATACCATGACTCGGATATTTGCTGATATTCGAGAAATGATTGAAGCAAGGTCTAGTCATCTAAGTCCAATCGAAGTTCGTCGTGCAAGCTTATCTGCCTTTCAAAATTTTGTAAAAGCCAAAAAATCTGCTATCAATCTAAAATTTAGAAATGACAGAAAAGAATTGGCTCATAATCTTTTTTGGTTCTTTATTCATGAGGTTATGAGAAGTGATGGACCTACAATTGCAGAGTTGATCTATCGATTTCAATATGGTGTAAGCCCTGCGGTGGCTCGTGGTGTCTCAGTGTCAGCGAAAACTCGCGAAGAATATATAGCCCAGGTTCATTCTTTCTTTTTGAATCGAAATAGTGCTCATAGAAATGAACTTTTCGATCATGACCAATTTGCTTTTGTGATTCCAGCCAGCTTTGGATTAACTTCAAGAAGTGACTTTGTGAAAATGGATAGATTTCCCAGATTCAAAAACACTTATTACGATGTGTTGAATTTAATCGTAGGTCTTCCTTAGTTTCTTTATAAATTAAGAGCTTGGACTGTTGTAATTTCAATCACAAATCACAGCGGTGAAACTGCCATTCACCCTATTGTTTTTATCGAGCTCAGCATAGATGCCGCCGCGAGCGATTCCATCTCCAACACTATCTATACGTAGCAGTCCCGTTTCGGCAACGACTATCGCTGCACCTACAAAACTGACTTTTTTAGCATCACCCAGTTCGATTTCGCCCTCTTCAAGGGGCATGCTAAACAACAACATTCGATCACTGCTTAAAAAAGGGTCACAAAGATTTTCTGCGGCTTGATCCATCAACTGAAAGTAGGCAATGCCGCCGGCAATTTCGATTCGTGCACTTTCAAATGCCCACTCCTCTCCCTCAAATAGGCCTTGAGCTAAAGATTGTGAAATTGGGTCTTCTGGTGAAACGAGCACGGGAGCTTGTCCTCGACCGCTCTCTGCGCAAGCAGATAAAAGCGATAACAGAGCTATGAAGATCAAACTTTTCATACTTCCCCCTTGTGAAACTATCGGCTTAGGCCGAGTCTAAGTTTATAAATATATGAAAATATTCATTTTTTTGATTTTTTGTTGATATTCTTTACAAACTGCTCCCTTTAATTTCACTTTTGCTTTCGGTCCGAAAGGGCTAAGTATAGAAAATATCTAATGTATTCTATCTGTAAATCTTTAAAATTTATGCATTCTAAGAAGAGTATCCTAAATCATTGAAACTAGGATTCGATTTTGAAAAAAAAGTGAAATAAAAGGGAGCAGCTAGAAAGTTTTAGACAAAGCACTTGTCAAAATGCAGAAAAATTGCCATATTCGCCAACTACATTGCTTGGATGGGCCCCCAAAGAGTTCGGCAAATTGCCTTGAACCGCCCGCCTAGTTAGGAGAAACAATGCCAAAAATGAAAACTCATTCAGGAGCAAAAAAGCGATTGCGAGTTTTGTCTTCTGGAAAAGTAAAGCGAAAGCAACAGGGTCGTCGCCACTTACTCTCTCACATGTCGAGAAAAAGAAAATTGCACCTTCGTGATCAAGCCTATGTTGATCCAGCAAACATGCGCCAAATTGAGCGCCAATTGGTAATATAGGAGTAAGATATGAGAGCAAAAAGAGGTGTTAAAGCACGTCGCAGACGCAATAAAGTACTAAAAAGAGCTAAAGGCTATTATTCTGCGGGCAGTAGATCCTACACCATTGCAGTTGAAAAAAATGATCGCGGTTTGGCCTATGCCTATCGTGACCGTAAGGTAAAAAAGAGAGAGTTTCGTAAGCTTTGGACGATACGTATCAATGCTGCAGCACGCGCTAATGGAACGACCTATTCTCGCTTGATTGGAGCTTTGAACAAGTCAGACATTGATCTCGATCGCAAAATTCTTGCTGATTTAGCGGTCAATGATGAAAAAGCATTTGCCGAAATCTGCCAAAAGCTTCTAGCATAAAAAATATGTCTGAAGATTCTAGCTTGGTTGCAGAACCGAGCTCTCAGTTTGATAAAAGAAAAGAAGACCATATCCGCTTAGCACTAGAGGCTCGCTCGCAAAGTCGAGCCTTTTTGAGTTTTGAGCTAATCCAATTGCAACATAATGCTTTGCCCGATTTGAATTTCGACCAAGTAGACTGCTCCACTCAAATTTTAACTAATGAGTTTGCAACTCCATTTTTTGTCAGCTCAATGACCGCCGGACACAAAGAGGCCGAGGGCATCAATGCTCGCTTGGCCGAAGCCGCCTCTCATTGCCATTGGCCGATGTCTGTAGGCTCGCAAAGAAAAGAGCTTTTTTCAGAAGAGGCCAAAAGAGAATGGCTACCGATTCGCGAAAAATATCCTGATCTCACTCTCATTGGCAATATCGGTATAAGTCAGGCCATCGTATCGAAGCCTCAAGACATACAGGCTTTGATTGATTCTCTAGGTGCCAGAGCGATATTTATTCATCTCAACGCACTTCAAGAAGTTCTTCAAGTAGAGGGAACTCCTTATTTTCAAGGCGGCTTAGATTGTATTAAGACTTTGTGTTCCACTTTAAGTGTTCCGGTTTTGCTCAAAGAAACCGGATGCGGTTTTTCACTTGAGACTTTAAAAAAACTCAATGCATTGGGTATTCATGCTGTAGATCTTAGCGGCAGTGGTGGAACCCACTGGGGAAGAATCGAGGGCTTTCGCTCAGCCGACGACTCTAAGTATGCTCGGGCTGCTAAAGTCTTTGCTGATTGGGGGATTTCAACACCAGAGGCCTTACTCAATGCCAAAGAAGCAAATTGCAAGTATGAAATTTGGGCTTCGGGTGGAGTTCGAAATGGTTTGGATGCGGCCAAGTGTATCGCTATGGGTGCGAAAGCGGTTGGTTTTGCGAAGGTGCTTTTGCAAGCTGCCACTCAATCGACGGAAAAAGTGATTCGAGAAATGAAAGAACTTGAATTTCAATTTAAAATTGCACTTTTTTGCACAGGTGCAAAAGACCCGAAAGAACTTCGCGAGAAGGAGATATGGAAGAAAATTTAAGATACACACTCGAGCTGCCCAGTAAGAGTTTTCTTTTAGGTGAGTATTCGGTGATGCAGGGTGGACTAGGTTTATTGGTAGCGACGGAACCAATCTTTCGAGTCGAATTTGACATTCGTAAAGACTCAGAAGACTCCTTTGTGCATGGTCTGTCTCCACATGGTCCACCGATGGATTTTCTTAAAAACAATTTGGAGACTTTCTCTAACTACAAAATGCAGTTTTTTGACCCTCATGACGCTAAGGGTGGTTTTGGCTGGTCAAGCGCCCAATTCTTGTTTCTCTATGCTCTTAAGTATTGGCATCTTCAAGGTCAAAAAGAACAGGTACCCGATTTAGAGCTGAATAAACTACTTGAAGAATATCTTAATTATGCTTGGAATGGAGAAGGCTGGGCACCGAGTGGTCTCGATGTGATTTCTCAGTCGGTGGGTAATTTGTTGGCGGTTACAGCTCCCAAGAAGATTCATGAAGGAAAATTGCATTCTTTAGTGATTGAAGAAAAAACCGAGTGGAAAAAATGGCCCTTTAAAGGTATCGACTTTTGTTTGCTGCGAACCGGATCAAAGCTGGCCACTCACACTCATCTCTCAAGTCTTAAGAACGTGGAAACAACTGAGCTCGATCGGGTCACTCGCAAAGCAGTTGCAAGCATTGAGAACCCAGATGAAGAATCATTTATTGATTGCGTTAATGAGTTTCGAGAGCTTTTGCAAGAGCAAGAACTGGTCGATGAGGCCAGTGCAGCGATGTTAAAAGAGCTGAAACAAAGACCTGAGGTTTTGGCAATGAAGGGCTGCGGCGCTTTGGGTGCAGATGTAATTCTTGTTTTATTGGTAAAAGAGCTTATAGGCGAATTCAAGGAATGGGCCGAAGAAGAAGACTATCAGGTGATTGCGAGTTCAAAAAACATGGCTGAAGGTCTATGTTTTAAGAAAAAAGGGGGATATGTATGAAGGTCACGGCTTCTGCACCCTCAAACATTGCTTTGATTAAATATATGGGAAAAACATCGGCCGAAAACAATTTACCGACAAATCCTTCCATCTCTTATACCCTTCCCCAATTGCAAAGCTTTGTAGAAATTGAAGATTCCAGCATTGATCAAGCCGTAAGCGGGCGCTCTGATTTTGTTTTAGATGAAAAAGGGCAAAAACGTTTTCTAAAAGCTTTTGTTTTTTTGAAGAAGCTATGGGCTATCGAAGGTGCATATAAGATCTCATCTTATAATGACTTTCCCAGTGATGCAGGTCTTGCTTCTTCGGCGTCGAGTTTTGCGGCTCTTACCAAGGCTAGCTGGCAATTGGTGGGAGAGCGCAAGTCAGAATTTTGCAATGAAGAAAACGAAGCCGAGTATTTGAGTAGTATCAGTCGACAACTCTCAGGTTCTTCTTGCCGTAGCTTTTTTCCTTATTGGGCGATTTGGAAGAAGGAGGGAGCCAAAGCCATCAAGCTTCCTTTTCAAGATTTGATCTACCAGGCCATCGTTGTTGAAACAGAAAGAAAACAAGTCTCCTCAAGTGAAGCGCATTTGCGTGTGACCAGTAGTGAGCTCTTTGAAGGACGGACAAAGCGAGCTGAGGAGAGACTGCAAAGATTAATTCACTCTTTGAGAAAAAAAGATTGGTATCAAATCTACGAAGTTTGCTGGCAAGAGTTTCAAGATATGCATGCTTTGTTTTCGACCTCAAAACCTCCCTTTCATTATATGAAGCCGATGAGTCTTGAGGTTTTAGAAGATTTAGATCGAATGTGGAAAAACCAGAAAGATGGTCCTATCGTAACTATGGATGCTGGGCCGAATATTCATTTGCTCTATCGAAGTGACCAAGTAGAGATGGCGGAGACTTTTTATCAAAAATGGAAACAACGAGTGGAGATCTATCGTTGATCATTGAAAAAGAATTTTATGGCAAGTGCATTCTTGCTGGTGAGCACTCGGTGATTCGAGGTATTCCTGCCGTCGCTGTTCCAGTTCGTGGGCGCAAGCTTAAGTTTCGTGCGATTCCGAGCGAGATGAGCTCTTTCTCTGTTTCTGGTCCCAACTCCAATGAAACCAAATTGGCATTGGCCGGAGCTCTAGAGCGCAGTTTTGAGATTTTAGGAAAACCAAGAAATTCATTTGCCTACCAGTTTGAAATTGAAAATGAGATTCCCTTAGGGGCAGGACTGGGTGCAAGCGCTGCTATCTCTGCCTCGATGGCAAACTTTTTTGCCGAACTCTCATGGATTTCATTTGAGGATAGGTTTGATTTTGCTCGAAAGATTGAAGATCTTTTTCATGGCGAAAGCAGTGGTTTAGATGTTGCCGTGATTCTCTCGAATCAAGCCATCTATTATGAAAAAAATAAAGCTTGGAAAGAGATTCAGGCCAAATGGATGCCCAAACTCTACCTTACACATACCGGACTTCGAGGACTTACCAATGACTGTGTTCACCAGGTGAATCTTTTTATTGCGCAAAATCCTGAGCAAGGAAAGTGGATTGATCTTCAAATGGCAAGGTCGGTAGAATTAATCTGTGAATCTTTGCAAATGGATTTTGATTCAGGTTTCTTACAATTCTCTCAGGCTATGCGGCTGGCCCAAGACTGTTTTGAAAAATGGTCTTTAGTACCGACCAAGGTCTCACAAATGATTCAAGAAATTTATGGCTATGGAGCTGAGTCTGTGAAGTTAACCGGTTCAGGGCAAGGCGGGCACCTGCTCAGCCTGTGGAAAAATTCTACAAAATCTACTGAAATGCTCGAATTTATTGAGGTTTGATGAATCGATAGGTTTGCATTCTTGCAAAGTTTTGAAGTTCATGATTTAATCTATAAAGTTAAGGGCTTTACATGGAGGGCATATGACAGATAAAAGAATATTCCTTGAAGGTCTTGAAAAAGAAGAAAAACCTAAGATTTTATCTCTGCTTCGCGGTTTGCAAGATGTGGCTCCTTCGGATGCTTGCATTCGATTTACAGGAGGCGATTTGTCATCACTGAGTGTTTTGTCTACTTCAGCACGCTTTGAAGTTCAAGGTGAGAGAATCGGTACAATGGAGGAGATCGCACAAGATCTTTGCTCAATTGTACAAGGGCAAATACTCAACTGGAAGCAATCAAGAGATCTTTAAACTTCAGAGGAGCTAGCTCCTCTTTTTTTTTGCCATTCATACAAAGCTATACCCACCGCCACTCCTGCATTCAATGACTCTATTTCTGCATCCATCGGAATCGAAATTCTCTGAAAATCCCTTTGCGGAATTCCTTCACCCTCTTCTCCAACCAAAATTTGAGCTGAAGTGGTGGGTTTCCAATCTTCAATTGGGCTACCGCCTTGATCAAGGGCCCAAAGTCTTTTGCTTGGCACTAGTTCGTGAATACTAGGACCAAGATAGTATTCAAAATCTAAAGTAACGCTACTTGCAGCTCGTACCGCTTTGGGGTGATAGGGATCACAGGCTTCTTTGAGTAAAACGATATCTTTGATGCCAAAGGCTTTGGCTGACCTTAGACAGGCTCCCAAATTGGCCGGATCTCCCAAAGGGAGTAAAATAAAATTACGCTCTAAGTTTGGATCCCACTTTTGCATCTGCTTCTTCTGAAATACATAGATTGGGCTTTTGGTTTGAAACAGATCGAGTTCTGAAAACAATTTCTCACTCAAAGCAAAATGATTTTTGCCGGCAATAAAATCGGTCTTAAGATAGAGTTTTGCTCTTAAGTATTGTGGGTGCTTGGTGAGCATTTCTCTACAAAAGTTTTTACCAAAAACCAAGAATTCGTCTTCTTTCTTGGCCGACTTTATGTCAATAAGCTTTCGCCAGTATTTGAATTTCGCATTTTCTTTGCTTTCAATCTTCATCTTGATACTCACGGTCAAGCCACTCTTCTAAATCAAGAAGGGGAGTCGGTCTTACTTTTTGAAAAACCAAAAGTCGTCTTTTGTGTGGAGTCTTTGGCAAGTCATATTCTTGATCTAAAACCAAATCAAAGTCATGGGTATTTAAATTTTGCAGTTCTTGATCAACCCTAGGGCCCTTTAAAAAGTAAAAACAACCTCCGGTTTGAATGCAATGTTTGGTATTCTCTAGACTGTTTGAAATGTCTTCTACAGCGCGGCTCACAACACTTTGTACGGGGTAGAGAAATTGAGCATTGATATTGCGACCAAAGATACCTAGATTTTTCAGTTCAAGCTCTTCTCGAACCTGCTTTAAAAATGCAACTCGTTTTTGCACTCCCTCTGCCAAAAAAATCTTTTGTTCAGGGTAGAGAATTTTGAGCGGAATCCCTGGTAGTCCTGGGCCAGAGCCAAGATCCAATAGCGGGAACTTAGGCTCAACAAATTGGGTCCATAAAATAGAGTCGATGAACTGCTTGATTGCAATGTCGCGAAAATCAAGAATACGGGTAAAGTTTTGCCGGCTTTGCTCCTCCATCAACAGACGGTAATATCGGGCCAATTGCAATCTTTGGTGATGAGAGACCCAATCTAATCCGTGGTTGCGAAAAATATCATAGAGCCGGTCATTGGCTTCTTGAAGTCCAAAAACTCGGTTTGCTTTTAGGTGGCCTCGGGAGCGTTCTTGTTTTTTTCCCTGCAAATGTTTCTTATAGGGGGAGGAGTTCCTTTGATTCTTTTGTGCCACAGAGTGACTTTAGAAAATCTTGGTTCGCTTGAAAAGGCTTTATGAGTGATTTGAAGAATTTTTTGGAATAAAATCTATATATGATCAAAAAAGAAGAAATTTTAAAATTTTGTCAAGATCTTGGTTTAAAGCTTGAGGAGCAAAAAAAGATTCCCTACGCGACCCAATTTCGCTTTCTAAGAGGCAAAGAGAAACTCATTCTCAATCTCTATGATACTGGGAAAACACTTTTGCAAGGTAAAGAGAGTGAAATCAAAGACAAGCTGTCGAGTTTTTTAGGACTGGCAAGCAAAGAAAAAACAAGTGAGACCACTGTATCTCATAAGGCAATGGCATGGATTGGCATTGATGAATCGGGAAAAGGAGATTATTTTGGTCCTTTAGTAACTGCCGCGGTTTTTGTTCATCGCGACCAAGAAAAAGAATTGAAAAGTTTTGGCGTGCAAGATGGCAAAAAGCTAAGTGATGCTAAGATTCATAGTATTAGTGAGAAAATCAAAAACAAATGCACATATACTCTGAGAGTGCAAATGCCAGAAGATTACAATGCACTCTATGAAGATATCGACAATCTCAACCATCTTCTTGCCCGCGAGCATGCATATGTTGCAAAGGCATTGAAAGCAAAACATCCAGAGGCAGAGCTCATCTATTCAGATCAGTTTGCGCGAGATCGAAAACTTCTCGATCATTATTTTGGAGAGCTTTCTAAAATTTTATTGCAAACCCATAAGGCCGAAGAAGATCTTGCGGTTGCCTGCGCTTCGATCGTAGCTAGAGATGCTTTTTTGCATGAGCTGGAGAATATGAAGCAAAAATGGTCTTTTCAGTTTTACAAGGGTGCGTCGGAACAAGTGGAAAGGGCGGCAGAGAATTTCGTTCACATTTATAACGCAGAGAATCTAAGAAAAGTTGCCAAGTTGCACTTTAAAACTACCGAGAAAATTCTTTCTTAGCTGCTCCCTTTTATTTCGCTTTTTTCTAGAGATTAAATCCTTTTTTCAATCAGATAGAACTCTTGTCCGAAGATGCCTTAGAATTCCATCCTTCTCGAACAGAATACCCGAAATATTTTAGATACTTATCGTTTTCGGACGGACGTCCGAAGTGAAATAAAAGGGAGCAGTTGTAATTTTTTAGAACTGATATAAGTCATCGTTATGCTGCTTCGTAATTCTTTCTCTTCACAAAGAAAAGAATGAGCTTTGGTCAGAACATGAGTAAGTGATGTTCAGCTTGCCATCATCGGGGACGACAAGCTTGGGATTTTTCTAGGGGGAGAGGACCTCTGCAAGGATGCTTGTGTCCTATTTTCTATCTTTGAGCACTGCAAAAAGAATAACATTTTCATGAGAAATCATAAAGACTTCCTATGGAGGTTGTTTATGGCCGATTTTCAAGATTTTGATCTTTTAAACCCAACTGTGGAACACAAAATGCTGCGCGAGAGCTTGCAGCAGTTTGTAAAGCAAGAAGTCGAACCTCAAGCTCATGAGTTTGATAAAAAAGAAGAATTCAATTTGAGTTTGTTTCGAAAATTGGGAGATCTTGGTTTGCTCGGCATCACTGCAGATCCTGAACATGGTGGATCGGGTATGGATGCCGTAGCTGCAGTGATTGCCCATGAAGAACTTTCTTATTCCGATCCTGGTTTTGGACTCGCCTTTCTTGCCCACTCTATGCTCTTGGTGAATAACATTAGTGTCAACGCCTCAGAAGAAATCAAGGCCCGCTATCTGCCGAAAGCCTGTACGGGTGAGTGGGTGGGAGCCATGGCCATGTCAGAGCCCGATGCTGGTACCGATGTATTAGGTATGACTACCTCGGCAGAAAAACAGGGCGATGATTATATTATCAATGGCCGCAAGATGTGGATTACCAACGGAACCATTGATGAAAAGAAAACTCCCTGTGATGTGGTTTTAATCTATGCCAGAACAGGTGAAAAGAATGGCAGACCTGAGCTTTCTACTTTTGTGATTGAAAAAGACATACCTGGCTTTTCAGTAGGACAAAAAATTGAAGACAAGCTTGGTATGAGAGCCTCAAACACTGCCGAGTTGGTTTTTGATAATTGTAAGGTTTCAAAGGCCCATCTCTTAGGAGAAGAGGGAGACTCTCTTCTTCATATGATGTGCAATCTTGAGCTTGAAAGAGTCGCCTTAGCGGCGCAAAGTTTGGGAATCGCTCGTCGCTGTATTGATATCATGGCAAAGTATGCCGAAGAGCGAACCGCCTTTGGCAGTAAGATTTCAAAGTTTGGACAAATTCAAGAATACATTGGCCGCAGCTATGCCGAGTATCGCGCCGCCAGCACCTATGTGTATGATACGGCTCGAAGAATGAAAATTGGTGAAAACTCTGGCCGACTCGACTCAGATGGTGTGAAGCTTTTTGCTTCGACCATGGCAAAAAATGTTGCCGATCGTGCCATTCAAACCCTAGGTGGTTATGGCTATGTTGCAGAGTATGTAGTTGAAAGGCTTTGGCGTGATTCAAAGCTGCTCGAAATTGGCGGTGGAACCATTGAAGCCCACCAAAAAAATATCGCCAAAGACCTTGCGAAACAGCTGAATTGATTTTACTTGCAGCTTTTTTCTAATTCTTTAGGTCTTTCAATGCTTTTGGAAAGCGGAGACAAGAAAAATGAAAGTTTTGATTTTAATTTGTTTTTTTATTTCTGCTTGAGGAAGTACTAAGAAAAGCAACAGATTTGGTGCGAATTCGTCTTGGTACAGACAAAAAAATTAGAAAGTTACTCCTTTGATCGACGGAAAGAAACCTTGGGTCGAGAAGAGCTCTTGGTACCTAAAAACCCTGCATATAACAACCGGCCCAAGCGTTATTCTGGGGTTTCTTTTCAAAAATTGGTGCAAAAATTAGAAATGGATCACAATCTTCAAGGCAAAGACTACAAGATCGTTTTTACCTGCACGGGTGGCTTTCGACCTACTTTAGAAAAATCATTACTTAAAGAAGCCAAAGCTCTTTTGGCCGATCGAGAGATGAATCTAAAACGTGTAGAAAAGCTCTCTAAAAACAATCGCTTTGAGATCATACCCAATGACAAACTCCAAGACCCAGAGCCCTTTTATTTGGTTTGGGAAAAGGCTAAAAAAACCTACCCCCAAGGCTGGTCGTATAGGATAGAAAAAATCCAGCTTGTTCCCCTAGAGAACTACAAAGAATTTATGGCGAGATAATTTATCCTGCCTTCTTAGCGCTAGGATCACCTAAAACCAGTAGCTCTAGTGCCTGAAATACTTGTTTGTTATAGGGCTGGCCCATCACTTTGCGAATGTAGTGAAGGGCTGATTCGGCCGATTTTTTTTCATGAGAGTTGGGGTGCTCCAAACAAAGTTCGGCAAAGGTATTGGCAAGAGCAACAACTTTTGCCATGGGATGGGTTTTTACATCTTTGATGTGTTGAGGATAGCCATGACCGCTAGCTACCTCATGGTGTTGATAGACCATTTGAATGATATCATCTGAGATATTGGGTACCGCCTGAAGAATGACCATACCTCTATAGGTATGACTCTCATACAAAGTCATTTCTTCATAAGTCATTTCGGCTCTTGATTTTTGCACCAATGCAGGCGGAAGTTCTTTTTTGCCAATATCATGCAAGAGACAGGCTACCGATAATTTCTCTAAAGTAGATGGGTGAGTCCACTCCATTTGTTTGGCAATCATCGATGCAAACATGGCAACTCCCATAGAGTGATTGACGACTTTGGCACTGTTCTTTTGCAATAGGGCCAAGAGCTTTTCTAGATCTTGATTGTAATTTACAATTTTAAGAGCGCCGCGAACTACTTGTTTGGCGTGCTCAAAACTATCGTTGTCAAAGCCCATCTGTTCAATTTCGGTATAGACCGCTTCGGCGGCTGTTCGAAGATAATGCGTCTTTTGCAAGAAATTAAGGTCTTTGGCGTCGGTCATAAATGTTTGAATCACAATATTTTTCTCTACCAAATATCGGTATTGATCACGATCGACATATACATAGGTTACACCTTGATTACGATATTTTTTGAATCGCTCTATGGGTACCTGTTCGCCTCTATAAGAAACCTTGATGAATTTATCTTCTGCCAATTGCAAATAGATATCTGCCGGGAGCATACTACCGGGCACAAAAGTAGATATTTCAACAGCGACCATCTCATTGGGGTCACGTATGACTGCTTGCTGGGCCATAATTTTATATCGGCCAAAAATAAAGGCTTTTCGAGGCCGGCTTTCGAAGATTTTTAACGGCCTTAATAGACTTCAGGCTAGCTTTTTGTTAGACCATGGTCATGTCCTTGCAAGAAGAGATTTTAAAACGAAGAACCTTTGCGATTATATCCCATCCCGATGCGGGTAAAACTACTCTAACAGAAAAACTTCTATTTCAAGGAGGAGCCATTCATGTAGCAGGTGAGGTAAAAGGAAAAGCGGGCAGTAAAGCAGCAACCTCTGACTGGATGAAGATGGAGCAAGAGCGAGGAATCTCAATCAGCTCATCAGTGATGCAGTTTCCTTACTCAGGCCTGCACATCAATTTGCTCGATACCCCTGGTCACAAAGACTTTTCTGAAGATACCTATCGAACCCTTATGGCTGCCGACTCTGCCGTGATGTTGATTGATGTTGCAAAAGGGGTTGAGCCGCAAACTCGCAAGCTTTATGAGGTTTGTCGCTACCGCCAACTTCCGATGTTTGCTTTTATCAATAAGCTCGATCGAGATGGTAAAGTTCCACTTGAACTACTTGATGAAATTGAAAGCACGCTCAAGATGCAGTGCTATCCAGTGACTTGGCCGATTGGCATAGGGGGAAGATTTCAAGGCCTCTATCACCGCCATAAAAAGCTCTACTATTCTTACCAACTCAAAGAGGGTGAATTGATCTCTAAAACCTATGAAGTTTCGGGCCCTGAGGATACAAAGTTTGATGAATGGATTGATGAACCAGATCTTTTAGAGCAATTTCGAGAAGATCTTGAACTCTTAGAAGCAGCGATTGGACCTCTGAATCAGACAGACTTTCTAGCTGGTAGGATCTCTCCCATGACTTGGGGATCAGCTAAATACAATTTCGGCGTAGATGTATTTCTTGATATTTTTAGTGATTCAGCACCATCACCTGCGCCAAGAGAATCTCAAGGAGAAAAAATAGAGCCCACAGACAAAGATTTTACAGCCTTTGTTTTTAAAGTGCAGGCCAATATGGACAAGCGCCACCGGGATCGTGTGGCTTTCTTAAGAATTTGTTCCGGAAAGTTTGAGCGGGGAATGAAAGTCAAGCATATGCGTCTTGGTAAAGAAGTACGTCTTGCTTACGCCAACAGCTTTATGGCCCAAGAGCGTGAAACTGTGGATATTGCTTATGCTGGAGATATTGTTGGGGTGAACGATACCGGTAACTTTCGAGTAGGAGATTCAGTAAGCTCCAGTAAAAATGTTGAATTTCCGCGAATGCCTCGATTTAGCCCCGAGTTTTTTGCTCGGGTAAGAGGGAAAGATTCTTCGAAGAGAAAACAGCTTGAAAAAGCACTAACCCAATTTTCTGAAGAGGGCAGCATTCAAATGTTTATTGACCCTTTGGTGGGAAGGCAAGACCCAATCATTGGCGTTGTTGGCGAGCTGCAGTTTGAAGTTCTCCTGCATCGCTTTCAAGAAGAATACAATTTGAATGTCGATCTTCCTCGAGAGCCTTTTGCAGTTGCCCGCTGGCCTAGAAAAAATGGAGAGGCTTGGCGAGGAGAAATCAAAGGCAATCTACGAAAGCTAGAAGATTCTTATGGGGAAGCAGTAGTATTGCTGGCCAAAGAGTGGGATCTCAATTGGGCGATTCGAGAAAATCCTGAAATTGAGTTTGCAACAAGCATTGAGCCTTCACGCTAGTTTAACACCAATAAAATACCTGTAAGAAAAAATATCGAGGCAATCCATTTTTCTTTATTTAAAATTTCTTTAAATAAAATCTTACCAAGTGCAAGCGATGCCAAAACACCAGCGCATCTTTTGATCGTCTCCATAATGCCTTCGTGCATATGTTGAATCACATAGAGTTGAACCAAAATGGCGGCACTAAAAAAGACAATGGCAAAGAGCAATACCCAGCCTTGGTTTCTAAATGCAAAGGCGCCTTTAAAATCTTTTCTGCTAAAGACCATATATAGAAAAGTAAGAAGAGCCACAGAAATGCCAACAAGCATACCATGACTAGAAGCATTGCTGTATTTGAGTGCCTCTTTGTCAAAAACGGGAATCAAAGCAAAGCAAATGACGGTGATGATCATCCAAATCATTCCCTCTGCTTGGTGCACAAGATCTAGATCTTTTTTGAGAAAGAGTTTCAAATTCATCACGATTGCGCCCATGACCAAAAAGAGCATTCCAAGACCTTGGATAAAGTTGATTTGTCCGTCATGCAAAAAGTAGCTCGCAATGCTTGAGATTAGGGGGGTTAGAGAAAGCATCGGAATCGCTACGCTAATGTCCATTTTTTGAAAAGCTTTTAATAGACCTAAATTTGAAAAGCAGTTCATTACAAGGCTAATTAGAAAAGGCCAAATGTAGAGACTTGAAGTCAGCCGAAAGCCTTCAATGAAAACAAAGAGACTAAACAATATGCCTTGGCCCAAGACGAGCGGAATAGCCAAAGCATATGGATCCCAAGTTTTAGTAAGTTGTTTTCGAGTAAAGTCAAAACCAACCCAGAGTAGGGCCGAAACAAAAGCGAAAAACTCGATCATTTTTTCTCGCTTTGAAAATGGG
>CAZZCP010000030.1:19131-22032 GCA_964653235.1 uncultured Pseudobdellovibrionaceae bacterium
TCCAGCCTAGAAATGCGATCCATAGAATATGCGCCATACCCAAATGAGTGATTTTAAGCCATGTGGGAGAGAGTAAGAATAATGTCGCATAACCAATTGCAAGCATCAAAAATAGAAGGCTCATCAATTGAAAGCTTCTTCGCTTTAATAGTTCGTTTTTTGATCTTTCAGACTTGTAGACCACTGCAAATAAAAGTAAGGAAAACAAGCTTGCTATCATTGGGTGCCAAATTCGCAGGCGAACAAAGATATGTGAATCTTTTGAGAAGTCTTTAATTAGTCCTTCGATCAAAGAGTCGGAAGGAAAAAGGGTTCCGGCAAGGGCGGCAATGGCACCGGTGGTTGCAACAAACAAAAAGAAGAATACCCAACCGATTTTTTTTATGGAGACTGAACTTGTGAGGACTGGAATTAACCACTCTCTATCTCTTAAAACCTCTAAAAACACAGCGATGCTGCCAGTGAGTAAGAGCGAATTGATTTGATGGACCGACATAGAATAAACTCTTGCGATACTCTCATTATCTCCAACCAAGCCCATCAATACCAGTTTTGCCCCAATTAAAGATTCAGTGACCGTAAAAAACAAAATTGCAAGTGATATGCGGCGATACTTTTTTTCTTTGGTAATGCGAAACACCCAAATCACCAGTGCGATCACCAAGATGCCATAGATTCCTGTGCTTAAACGGTGAGAAAATTCAATCCAAGTCGCGATGGGTTTTTCTTTGGGGATCCACTCACCATAACAAAGAGGCCAATGTTCGCCGCAGCCATCACCAGATCGCGAAATTCTTACCCAAGCTCCCCATAAAATAACGAGGACGCTGTAGTAGAGCAAAAAAAGATTGTAGCGATAGAGCTTCTTGGTCATAGGTTTTTATAGAAAAGTAAAATGCTCTTGGCTAGGCTTTTTGAGCAGCAATCCATTTAGACAGAAAAGCAAATCCTTGATCTAAGCTAGCCCAATCTAAATCTGTAAAGAGCTTCTCCATAGGTGTCTCAATATAGTTTTTATAAAAAGGCTCATGAAAGCTCCTAGGAAAATTCCAAAGTGC
This sequence comes from uncultured Pseudobdellovibrionaceae bacterium, assembly GCA_964653235.1. GTDB lineage: Bacteria > Bdellovibrionota > Bdellovibrionia > Bdellovibrionales > UBA840 > CAZZCP01. The sequence continues at coordinate 20,190 of CAZZCP010000030.1, forward strand.
CCACTGCATATGTTCATTGGCATCTTTTTTTTGCAGAGAATCAATCATGGCGAGCATGCCTTTTGCAGCCAATACTCTGTACGACTCTGCCATAACCTCTTTGCGAACTTCAAAAGGAAGTTCATGAAATAAAAAGCAGGAGACAACGAGATCAAAGCTTTGATCTTTGAAAGGAAGGTCTGTTGCGTCAGCTTGCATAAAATGAACGCGCTCGTATTTGTTCATTTTTTTGCGAGCTTCATGAATATAAGGATGACTTAAATCTATTGCTGTAATTTCAGCATTGGGTAAAAGTTCCGCTAAATATTTTGTGAGATTACCAGTACCGCATGCAAGCTCTAAGATTCGCAAACGCTTGATGCCTCTTTGTGTGGCAAAGTTTATGATCGGGACTAGCAGAGATCTTCGCATCGCATTTCCAGTACCTCGAAATAAAACCTCAACCTGGTGTTCATAGAGTTCTGCTGAATTTTTACTAAGGTAGCCATCTGTTTGAAAATGAAAATTTCGTCGGTAGTATTCAGGCAAATCAGAGAGCCATTTTTTTCCTTCTTTAGAAAAGACTTTGTGTTTCTTCCCAGCTCTTTTCAAATTGATATTTACACTGTCTTGTATGATTCGCAGCCATCTCCAAGTGTGCAGATAAGGATTCTCTGGAATCAAAAATTTTCTCGGATAAATGCCTTGCTGAATATGATCAATGTCTTGCTCAATGAGAAAATTAACTTCTTTAAGAATATTATCGATGGTCTCTTTTTTAGGAGTATCTCGATGACTTAATAGGTACTGCATCAGTAGTAATGGTAGACCCTCAACAAAGTAGAGATTGTTTCTCAAGTGCGAGTAGGTTTTTAAGATTTCACGATCGGCAGTTTTTGCTATATTTAATAATCCCATAATTTAATATTACTTCGAAAAAATCTAAAAAGACAAAGAGAAATGGCTTTGCATAGATTCTGTAAGTATCTGATATTCGTACATTTCTTAGATAAGACTTAGAGTGTAATAGATTTGAATCACATGAACTGCTCCCTTTTGTTTCACTTTTTTCTCTATATTCATCTGCAATTTTAATGACCTTGCCGATTTGTCCGAGAATGTGTCAAAATTTCATGAATTTCGGATATAACAGTCTAAACATTTTAGATATTTATTTGTTTGCGGACGGACGTCCGAAGTGAAATAAAAGGGAGACGCTTAGGCCCCCTAAGGGGCCTAGTTTTTAGCTTCTACGCCAAGAATGAAACTTCTCTAAGTATGGATAAAATTGAGTTGGAGCAGTTGCTCGTTTCCACTCTCCTGCTGCATATTTGAGTGCTTCAGGCCAACTGGGATACAAATGAATAGTTCCAAGTATTTTATTGAGGCCAATTTTGTATTTCATGGCCAAAGTAAATTCGGCAATTAAGTCACCGCCATTGGCACCAACAATTGTTGCTCCCAATATTTTATCACTCTTTTCGGCAACAATCACTTTTACAAAGCCATAGTCAGCGTCTTCACAAATTGCGCGATCTAAGTCATCGATTCCGTATTTGATCACTCGATGCGGGACCTTTTGCTCGATTGCTTCTTTTTCACTCATACCAACTCGGCCCACTTCGGGGTCGGTAAAGGTGGCCCATGGAATGACACGGTAATCGACAGTAAAAGTTTTAAAGGGGCCAAACAAAGCATTTACGCTGCAAAACCAAGCCATATGAGCTGCTGTGTGAGTAAATTGGTAGGGGCCAGCAACATCACCGCAGGCATAGATGTTTGGATAAATAGTTTGTAGCTTTTCGTTTACTTTTACCGTGCCATTGGGGTTGAATTCCACTCCTAGCTCTTCGAGGCCAAAGCC
>CAZZCP010000030.1:22042-26171 GCA_964653235.1 uncultured Pseudobdellovibrionaceae bacterium
TGGCTTTTCTTCCAAGCGCGACAATGCATTGATCAAAGGGAATTTCAACATCAACACCGTCCTTTTCACAGACGACGATATTATCTGAGCCCACTTTTTTAAATTCTTTTATATTGTGTTCGAGTTTTAAAACGATACCTTCTTTTTCAAAAGTATTTTGAACATATTCGCGTACATCATCATCTTCTCGCATCATGATGCCATTGTTGCGATCAATCAATGTAACGTGAGAACCCAATCGGTTAAATGCCTGAGCCATTTCAGAGCCAATGGGACCGCCTCCCAATACGACCAAACGCTTTGGTTGTTCGCGTAAGTCCCAAAGTGTTTCACTTGTTACATAGTCGACCTGATCTAAGCCCGGAAAAGGCGGAACCATGGGAGAGCCGCCTGTAGCAATCACAATATTTTTCGCGGTAATGGTCTTGCCATTGACTTCGACTTCCCAAGGAGACTTGATTTTGGCTTCTCCTTGAATACATTCAACGCCTAAACCTGAGTATCTCTCGACGGAATCATGGGGCTCAATCTTTTGAATCACTCGATGTACACGGTCCATCACATCAGAAAATTCAAAACTACTCTCAACTTTATTAAAACCATATTTTTCATGATGTTTCATAAAATGGTTGATCTTCGCAGACTTGATAATCGCCTTTGAAGGCACGCAGCCAAAGTTTAAACAGTCACCACCCATTTTGTGCTTCTCAATCAAGGCTACTTTCGCTTTTACGGCTGCTGCAATATAACTAGTAACGAGACCGGCAGAACCTGCACCTATTGCAACAATATTGTAATCAAACTTTTTGGGTTTTTTGTACTTCTTGTAGAGTTTTCTGTGAGGACCAAAAAAGTGAATAAAGAGAGGCATCAATACTTTCTTAGCAATAATGGGTAAAACACCTAGAGCGGCAAAAGAAAGTAAGAGTTCGGTAGAGAGAATATCTTTTAAGCTATCGATACGAAAAATTTGTGCTCCCGCATTGACGTAAACAAAGGTTCCTGCCAGCATTCCGATTTGCGAAACGATCGCGTATTTCAATACAGACATTTTGGTCAAACCCATGACAAGATTGATCAAGAAGAAGGGAAAAACTGGAATCAGCCTTAGACTCAAAAGATAAAGGGCGCCTTCTCGCTCTATTCCTTCATTGAATTTCTTGAGTTTGTCGCCATACTTTTCTTGAATTGTGTTTCCAACAATATAGCGAGAGGCAAGAAAAGCCAAAGTCGCACCCATCGTTGAGGCAAAGGATACCAAAACAGTACCTAAAATACTGCCAAAGATGGCACCACCAGCAAGGGTGAGTATGGCTGCACCTGGAAGCGATAGTGCCGTTGCACCAACATAGGAAAGCATATAGACCAAAATAAATTCAAACTTATTGCTTTGGTATTGCTGCAAAAGACCGTCTCTCGAAGATTTGAGATATTCAAGAGAAAGGTATTGGCCCAATTCAAAATAATTAAATGCAAAAATGAGTCCGGCTATCAGTACGACAACCAGCACTTTTCCGATGTTTTTCATGAAGTATTCTCCTTTGCTAAAGGATAGACAGAAATTTTACAAAGGTGCACAGGTCAAGTGCTTTATGCTGTGTTGCATTGACCTTGAGTGGGGCTGAAGAGGGTAGTACATTGCAGTTTTTGGAGGTTTTGATGAAAATTCTATTTTATACATCTCTTTTCCTTTTATTCTCAGCTTGTGGAATTCAAAGCATACCCAAGGCCAAAAATGCATTAGATGCGGCAACCGCAGAGGTAACGAACCAATACAAAAGACGCGCCGACCTAATTCCCAACTTGGTTGAAACGGTCAAGGGTTTTGCAGAACAAGAAAAAGAAACACTAACAGCAGTTGTAGAAGCTCGGGCCAAAGCAACACAAACCAAAATCAGTGTTGATGATCCAAGTAGTCTTACCAAGTTCTCACAGGCACAAGGAGAACTGTCTCAGGCATTGGGAAGATTGATGATGGTCTCTGAGCGCTACCCCGACTTAAAGTCGAATCAAAATTTTCGTGACTTGCAGGCTCAACTCGAAGGTTCTGAAAATCGTATTACTGTTGCCCGCAACCGTCTGATTGAGGCGATCAAGCTCTACAACAATGAAATCACTGTACCGCCAAGCTCATTTACCAACAGCTTATTTTATGGCTACGAAAAACTTCCACAGTGGACTGTGGAGAATGCCAAAGAAATTGAAGAGGCGCCGAAAGTTAGTTTTTAATGTTTCGAATTTTACTATTTCTTTTTGCTCTGCCGCTTTTTGCCTTTGAAGTTCCTCGACTGCGAGGACCTATTGTTGATGATGCCAATATTATTGGCTCAAGAACCGAATCCCAACTGCGAAGCATTTTGCAGTCTTTATCAGACAATACCGGCACCCAATTAGCGATTTTAACTGTAACTGATTTGCAAGGCGAGGCTATCGAAGGGGCCAGCATTCAAGTTGTCGACAAGTGGAAATTGGGAAATGCCGATACTGATCGTGGTCTGTTGTTAATGATTTCGAAGAAAGAAAGAAAAATACGCATTGAAGTCGGGCAGGGTTTAGAAGGAGATATTCCCGATGCCATTGCCAAGCGTGTGATTGATCAATTGATTACGCCTTCTTTTCGTAAAGGAAACTTTGATCAAGGTATTGCCAACGCAAGTCTGAAGCTGATCGCATTGGCCGAGCCTGAATTTTTATCTTCGCAATCTTTAAAAGAACCCAGCATTAGCCGGCGAAAACAAGGTTCAAAGTCATTGTCTTTGTTTAAAATCATCTTTTTTATCATCCTGTTTCTCTTCTTTCCGCGGCTGACCCTACTGATGGGACTCAGTGGAGGGCGTGGCTTTGGTGGTCGAGGCGGAGGAGGTGGCTTCGGCGGCTTTAGTGGCGGCGGCGGCGGTTTTTCTGGAGGAGGTGCCAGTGGCGGATGGTAAATTTCCTGATTGGTTGATGGACTATATCACAGAGACAGAAGCTGTTGAAATTTCAGATGCAGTTCGTGAAGCAGAAAAACACACTAGTGCTGAAATTGTTCCCATGGTGGTAGGGTCGAGTGCAACATTTGGCCATGTATTTTTGAGTTTGTTTTTATTTTTGAATTTTATTTTCTACTATCTTGCCAATATGTATATCCAATCCGAATACACTTTATTTGCAAGTTTATTGCTGGCATTTGTTTTTGCGACGATTTTGAGTCGAGTGAATTTTGTAAAGAGAATTCTCACCCCCAAAGGAGATCTTGAGTTGCAGGTCGAGAATCGAGCACAGCTTGAGTTTCACAATCTTGAGATGCACCAAACTCGTCATGCTACGGGGGTTTTAATTTTTGTTTCTCTGCTTGAGCATCGAGCGGTTGTTCTTGCCGATAAAGCGATATCTGATGCTCTTCCACCCGAAACCTGGCAAAACATGCTCAATATTCTGCTTGTGCAAATCAAAAAGAAAAATATGAAACAGGGCTTTGTAACGGCGATTGATATGGCAGGAAAAATCTTAAAACAAAAATTTCCCATTCAAGAAGGGGATACCAATGAGTTAAAGAATCAATTGGTGGTCAAAGAGTGAGTCCATTAAAGATCAATAAGATCGTAAAAAAATATGGCGACTTTACCGCTGTCAATGAAATCGACTTTGAGATGAAAGAGGGCGAAATGTTTGCTCTTCTTGGCCCCAATGGTTCGGGAAAAACCACTACGATTTCGATTATCAGTTCATTGCTTGAAGCCACATCGGGCTCAGTCGAAGTTTTTGGCCATAGAGTGCATCCTGAAAACCATGAAGCCAAGATGCTATTGGGACTTGTTCCACAAGAAATTATTAGTCATGGATTTTTTAGTGTCTATGAAGTACTAGAGTTTCTTTCTGGTTTTTATGGAATCAAGAACAACCATAGGCAAATTATCTACCTTCTTGAAAAGCTTGCCTTGGTTGAGCACAAAAACAAGCGAGTGGCTCAGCTCTCGGGCGGAATGAAGCGAAGGCTTTTGATTGCCAAAGCTTTGGTGCATAAACCTAAGCTTTTGCTTTTGGATGAGCCCACAGCAGGAGTTGATATTGAACTGCGAAATTCTCTGTGGGAATTTGTAAGAGAACTCAACAAAGAAGGAACGAGCATTTTATTGACCACACACTA
>CAZZCP010000031.1:0-25724 GCA_964653235.1 uncultured Pseudobdellovibrionaceae bacterium
CTTGAGTCTTTGCCTTTTTGAATATTAGGATTTTTAAATCTTTCTCTTTGTCTTTTTAATTTTTTTCGAATCAAGCTTTGTTGACTGTCTGCTTGCTTCGTAAAAACCTGTGCATAAACTGGACTCATTGTTGCAGTCCAAGCAAATATTATGGCATAAAACCAATATAGAGTTTTCATCTAATCTCTCCTTTAGATTCTTGTTGTTCGTACAAAGCTTTACCTAAGCAAAAGCAATACCAAGTATTTTTAATACATCTAGCTTTGCTTAGATGAGTTGGCGTTGCATTGCGTTTAGAAAAAAGAATCATTGGCTATGAAAATTCGATAGCATGTAGATGCAAAATAATAATTTCAATATAAGACCGTGAAAAAATTAAAAATCAGAAATACTTGAATCTGCACGAATCCACCAAAAGTCTTTGCCTTGTGGAAGATGCTCTTTCGGATCACCAGATAAACTGATTGAATTTGTTTGAGTTTCATGAAGTGTAAACTTGCTACAGATCAAATCGGGATTGTATTGTTTTAGGATGCTTTCAAGCTTTGCTTTAAAAGCAGCACACAAAACTTCTGTGGTTGGGTCTCCGGCTACAACCAAGTGCCGGCCTTGCGGATTTTCTTTTCTCATAAACTCTAAGAGAGGGTCGCGATGGTTGTAGAAGAATGCATGATCGACAGAGTTGTCGATCCACTTGTGCCAATGCTTTTTTACTTTTTCAAAAGCCGAAATCATATTTTCTTTGCCATCGAGTGGCTTTGGATTTTTCGCTTCGATTTCGACTTCAACACTCCAAGTGTGGCCATGCGGCTGAGAGCAAAGGCTATTGGCATTTTCGCCTTCAATAAAGCGATGGGCTGCTTCAAATTTTCGGCGAAAAATCATCTTCATTTTAAGCAAACTCCATCATTTTGCCTTTTTGCTTACCTAAAATTTCAGACTCCCACATGGCTTTTTGACCGCTTAAGAAAACCCCTTTGGGCCAACCTGTGACTTTTTCACCAGCGAAGGGGCTCCAGCCACATTGATACAAGAACCAATCCTCTTGCATCACTTTCTCTTCTTTCAAATCAACAATACTCAAATCGGCTGAGGCGCCAACTTCAATGGGACCACGGTTTTGAATCTTGTAGAGTTTCAGTGGATTCAGACAAAGATAGTCGACCAACTGCTTTAAGCTCAGGTTGCCCTGATTCAAATGATCGAGCATTAAAGGCACAATGCTTTGCACTCCAGGTAGTCCTGCCGGCGAGGCTGGGTAGGCCTTCTCTTTTTCTTCACGAGTGTGTGGCGCATGATCAGAGCCGATCAAATCGGCCCATGATTCTTTTAGTGCGAGGCGGAGTTGGTCTTGGTGATCTTTGCTTCGGATGGGCGGGTTCATTTGTGCAAAATTGCCGAGCTTTTCATAGCAGTCGGGAGCTTGCATGCTGAGATGTTGCGGGGTGAGCTCAAAGGTGCAGAAGTCTTTCTTATCTTTTAAGAACTCGATCTCTTGTTTGGTACTTATGTGCAGAATGTGTACCTTTCGCTGGTTTTTCTCGGCAAGTCTTAGAATTTTTTTTGTAGCAAGAAGAGCCGCCTCTTCGTCTCGCCACACTGGGTGAAAGCGAGCGTGTTTGCCGTCGGTGGCGATATGATTGCGCGAGATCAAACGGTCTTCATCTTCGCAGTGAAGGGCAATCATTTTTTTGGTGGTCTTGAGAATTTCATCGAGGGCTTCTTCGGCATAGAGCAAGAGGCTGCCGGTGGAGCTTCCCATAAAAATCTTGATACCGCAACAGCCGGGCAAGTTTTCGAGTTTGGCCAGCTCGGGAACATTTTTTTGCGTGGCACCTACATAGAAAGCAAAGTCGGTCCAAGAAGTTTCAGAAGCAATTTTGATTTTCTCTTCAAACTTTTCTTGGTCGGTTGTGGCGGGCTTGGTGTTGGGCATTTCAAAAAAACCAGTCACTCCGCCTCGAAGTGCCGCTTTGCTTTCGCTCTCGATGCAGGCCTTGTGGGTGAGGCCGGGTTCACGAAAGTGCACTTGAGTGTCAATAACTCCGGGAAGAATCGTCAGGCCTTTTGCATCGACAATCTCTTTGGCCTCGTTTTCATTGGTGGTGATTTGTGCAATTTTACCATCTTTGATGCCTAAATTACAGATCTCTAATTTGTTATTGGTATAGACTTCAGCGTCTCGTATTTCGGTATCTAACATGTGGCAAATTTAAGAGATTTTGATCTAAGATTCAATCGGCTTTTTGAGTATCTTCACCAAGAATGGCGAGTTCTTTGGCTTTTTTGTTAATGAAATACAAGCAGAAAGCCAAAAAAAGCAAAGAGGGGACTTGGATGTACCAATTGCTACTATTGGCAATGGCAAGAATGATGGCAAGACTGCTAAAACGAATGCCTCGAATCTGGTTTAGAATTTCTTTTTTTTCTTCTCTCATTTCAATAAATTAAGTTTTTTTAAGAGGGCGATCTAGACAATTTGTAGGCTATTGTAGCTTTTTCAGCTTGATAAGTTATGATAAGTTATGATAAGTTGTTGACATTTATTCTATTCAAATATATACTATTTAGATGGAGCTGCTGTTTTCTTCTCATGCTGTGGAGCGAATGCAACAAAGGCAAATTTCAAGTTTAGATGTAGAAGCCATTGTTCTTCATCCGGATGGAAAAATAAAGCAGTCTCATGACAAGCTGGTCTTTTATAAGAAACTAAAAGGCAGAAGAGACAATCTTGTCGCTGTCGTAGGGGTTCGAAAGACTCCGGCAAGCATGGAGATACTAACTGTAATGGTAAACTTTGAGGTTCGAAAATGAAAGTGACACACAAACCAGATGTCGATTTTCTATCGATCGATTTTAAAGATTCGGTTGAGGCTAAGTCTGTTTACCAAGATGGGATTATTGTTCGCTATGATAGCAAGGGACATGTTATTGGTATCGATATCACCGATGCATCGAAATTTTTTGGAGGATCTGAAACCATGACTTTGCAAGAAGCCTGTGAGTTTCTTGGAGTTTCTGAATCTACGATGAGACGTAGAATTCGAGCTGGTAAAGTGAAGTTCACCAAACCAAATGGCAAAGATTTTCGTTTTAAAAAGTCTGATATTTTAAAGCTGGTGGGTTAAATATCTTAAGTTAGCTTTTTCAGCTCGCTCCAGCGAGTGGTAAAGCATTGCGAGCGCTGTTTAGATTGCATCTTCCAGTCTTTAAAGGTGCCGCAAGCCGCAAACTTGGCTGTTTCTTTGCCGTAGCGCCCATTGATGGCATCGGTGATTTGCATAAAGTGCTCTTGCTCACGACTGTCATAGTTGTGAAAAAAGTCCATCTGGCATTCGTCTTTGTCAGAAAAAGAGGCCAGCAAGAGGCCGCACTTTTTGTATTTGTAGTGCGGGCGATAGATTTGCTTCATGAGTCCTTGAGCGATCGTAATGATTTTGGGTGTGTAGCTGGTGGCGGCCAGTAGCTCGATGCCGGCAGCATTGGAGTATTGTGGGTGATTGCTAAAGGGATTGGTGCGCAAAAAAACTTGAATGTAGGAGCAGATCGAGTTTTGTGCCCGAAGTTTTTCAGCGGCAGCACTGGCATGATGGGCCACCGCCTGCAAAATTGTTTCTTTCTCACTGATGTACTGACCAAAGCTTCGAGAGGATAGAATCGATTTTTTCTTGGTATGCACTTCGTGAAACTCGATGCAAGGCTCGCCTTTGAGCTCGCGTACAATCTTGGCCCCCAAAACATTGAGCAGTTTTCTTGCCTTTCTTTCGGGGCATTGAGACAGATCATAGGCAGTGCGAATGTGATTGAGCCGCAGTTTCTCAGCCCAGCGGCGGCCAATGCCCCAGATGTCTTCGACATCCATTTTTCTTAAAAGCTTCTCAAAGTTGTCGGTGAGAAGGTGTACGCCATCGGCTTTTTTGGCAGCGTGATTGGCCGCTTTGGCAAGAACCTTGGTGGGGGCAACTCCTACAGAGACCGGAATGCCTGTGTTTTGATAGACTCGATCTTTAATGCTCCAAGCCTGCTCTTTGAGATGGCGAAAGCCCTCAAGGTTTAAAAAAGCTTCATCGATCGAATAGACAAAGACATCAGGGCAAAAATCATGCAGGGTTTTCATCACCCTTGCCGATATGTCTCCGTACAAAACATAGTTCGATGAGAACACCGCAACCTTATTTTTTTGAATGACCTCTTTATAAAGGTGAAAGGGAGCTCCCATCGGAATTTTTAAAGCCTTTACCTCTTTGGTGCGGGCAACGATGCAGCCATCATTGTTAGAGAGAACCGCAACCGGCTTGTTTCTTAGCTCGGGCGCAAAGAGCCTTTCGCAAGAACAGTAAAATGAGTTGCAATCGATCAGTGCAAACATTTAATTGCCGCCTTGTTGCAGGTGATGACGAATTGTATGGGTGACCACTCCCCAAACTTCAAAATCTTCTTCAGGGCCAATCGCGAGTGGACTTGATTTGCCGTCTTCGGCCAGCAAAAAAGCTTGCTCGCCCTTGAGTTGCAGCCTGCGCAAGAAAAGTTCGCCTTGGTAAATGGCCACAATGAGAGAGCGGTGGCAGGCGGTGAGAGAGCGATCGATCACAATCAAGTCACCCGAAAAAATCCCTGCTGCTTGCATCGAGCTAGACTGCATGCGCATCACAAAAGTGCTGGTGGGGCGTTTGCACAAATACTCTTGAAAATCGAGCCCGCCTTCAAGGTATTCATCGGCCGGCGAGGCAAAGCCATCGACGATGCATGTGGATTTCGGACTATGCTTATTCATATCGGACCTCAAGTCGAAATTAATGTGTTTTCGGCTTGAGGGTCAAGAAAAATGCGTATATTGTGCGTAAGTTCTATTTTGGTCTAGAGCTGAGCACAGCCAAAGACCAAGATGAAATTAGGTTAGATCTGCGGATCGAGCTTCAGCCTTAGAATTCTGAGAAGGGATAGGGGGTAAGCTATCAATGTATCGACGAAGCTCTGCCATTTGCGATTGAATTCTTTGGATCACAGCCTCTAAATCCTCAATGGATTTTCCAGGTATTGTTGTCATCAGCCAGCCGTACTCAAGTTCAAACAAAGTAGTCTCTCCAGCAGGAAGACAAAATCCAATTGTTTTTTGAAAAGTATTTACAATTTGGATCCAAGGAAAAATCAATTCTTCTTCAGAGTAGTCATTGGGGCTGGCGAAGCTCATATAGAGCCCATCTAGTGCAGTTAAACTTAAGTCGGTAGTTTGGATTTCAGTAGTAAGTAATGATTGCAATCGAGTGCAAACATTCTTGCTATGAAAATTGATTTCAGCCTGATTAGACATACTATTGATGCGCTTTGCTTCTATAAGAATCTCTGTCATCATATATCTCAGATGCTTTAAAGCATAGCTTGATTCTTGTTGAACATCTTTTGCTGCATCAGAAGCATAAGTGTGAGAGCAAATTGATATGGCGATTGCCATGGCAAGTAAAACAAGGTTCATTCTATTTTCCTCCAGATATATTGTTTGTATCAGGAAAAAAAGAATTGCGGAGAAAGTTTTTGATAGCTTGAAGTGATTTCACTTTTGTAAAGAAAGTCTACAAAAAAAGCCAGTGAATTGCTGGCTTGAGATCTTTATTGGGTGAGCTTGAACTTAGTAGTTGACCGACTGGCGACTATTCATCGGTTGAATCGGCCGGTTGTTGCCTTTGTGAAAAGTTCTAAAAATGGCAATCTGCTCTTTAGAAAACTGAATTGGAGTGTTGAGGACATTCCAGTCGACTCTTTCAACACAAGGTGGAGTTGTGAGTGAACCAGGGTAGTTGTAGTGAGTGAGCAGGCTTGGAAGTAGCTCTGATGGATTGAGTTTCATATTGGTCACGGCCTCAAGTTTGCCAATTTCGGTAGGGACATGGGCCAAAATCTTATCGGCGGCAATACTGTTCTCACCTTCAACTACCAAAACAGAAACCATGGCCATTTGGCCTCTTTCATTGATATGCAAAAATTGAATTTCCATTTCATAAGATTTACCGCCAATTGTGTGCTCACTTGGGCTGTGAATCATAATGCTTTTGAGCTCATATTCATTGCCGCGAATATTGGTAATATTGCCACTAGATACGGTTACCTCTAAAAAGCGTGAATTGTTGAGAACGCTAAAAACCGAATCGGTGTAATTGAACATCAATTTGCCTTCAGCTACGGGCTTCTTCCATAGCAAATTGACAGGGGATTGCTGGCTACCCTTTGAACAAGTCATATAGGTAGGGTCGATTTCAGACCAATAACTAGGTCCAGTTGGGCCTTCGTAAGACCACGGGAGTTGCATCGGCTCTGGGGTTTTGACCTCTTCGACAGGAGGGGGCTCAACAATGTCTTGTTCGACGGGCTTTTTCTTTTTAGAGGAACAAGCTGTAATAAGAAAAAAACAAATTAGGCAAAGGATGCTTTTCATGATGTGACTCCTATATCTTTGTTTTAGTATTGGCGAAAGTCGGGGACTTGGCCAGTTTTTTTCTCATTGGCGCTCTAAAAAAGTCTTGTAGCTGGCAAGGTCTTTTTCTGCAAGCGGCTCGCGTTCACACTTCCAGCGTCGATGAATCCAAAGCCATTGCTCGGGAGTCTTGCGAATGTTATTTTCAATATATTTGGTATAATTTTGGGTATTTACAAAAATTGAGGTGTCTATGGCTTCTTTGCTTTTCTCTTCGGGTTCGAAAAATGGCAGTTCAGGAGAAAACTCTAAAATATTGTGGCCATTTTCTTGGCGAATGATATTGGCTGAGAGAACAGGCATTTTGGTTTTGAGAACCAAACTCGCTAGACCTTTAGATGCCCTCGCCGGTGTACCAAAAAAATCAACGCGTACCCCTGCATCACCTGGTGCATGCTGGTCTAAAATAAAAACGCAGATCTCTTGATTTTTCGAGGCGCGAAGCATCTCTTTTAAAGCAGTAACACTGTCATTTGCGTAGAGTACCCCGATGCCAAAATCGACTCTTTGTTTTTCTGTTATAAATTGCGCAAAAGAATTTTTTACTTTTTTTACAGTAACTTTAAAAGCGGTGTATTGGGCAAGGCCTCTAAGTGCGAGTTCCCAATTGCCGTAGTGGCCGCAAAGAATCAAAACCCCTTTGCCTTTTTGTTTTGCTTTTTCGATGTTTTCATAGCCTTTGACTTCAATATAATTCGAACTTTCATCAGGTTTTATCGCACAATTTCGAATGATTTCTAAAAATACAATTCCAAGGTGCCTGTAGTGTTTGCGCTTTAGCTCTTTCATTTCAGTAGATGAAATTTCATGGCCGAGTGCGAGTTGCAAATTACTATCTATAATATTTTTTCTAAATCCAATGAATTGAAGAAAGGCACCTAGGCTTCGACCCAGTGTTAAAAAAAGACTTTGGGGTAGAGCTTTTAGAATAGAGCCCCAAAAGACAACTATGATCCATAAGATTTGTTTCATGTAAAAAAATTATCAGAGCTTGATCTAGTTGCCAAGAAACTAGATTGAGGGCCTTGCAACTAAACTATATCCTTTTGATATGAAAGGCTTTCTCAAGTATTTTTCGATTTTTCTAGGCCTTGTTTTATGCATTTTGCTAGCAGCCTATTTTCTCTTGCCGCCATTTTTGACCGATGAGGTCAATGCTGCACTTGAACCACACGGAGCACGAATCGAGAGTTTAGATTGGTCACTCTCTGATCGAGTTGAGCTGCGAGTCAGTGGTTTGACCTACCAAAAACAAGAATTCATGCAAATCAGTGTGGCATCTTTAGAAATTGAGTTTGGCTGGTTGGACTATCTTAGCAGTGATCGAATCTCTGCTCTTGTAAGAATTCAAAACCCAAGAGTGAGTTTGAATTTGCTCTCTGCCCCAAAAGAGGGCCCCAAAAAACAAGATTCTTCAGTGCCTTCACAAGGCATCAGTCTGACTCAAGAATTGCAAAAGCTGCAAGATAGTCTCTCTATCTTTTCGATCGATGTGCAAATGCTCATGCAAGATCTGAGTTTAAAAGTGATAGAGAAGGCCTTTCAGTTGAATTGCTCTGAAGGATCAAGCAAGGTCGAACTAAAAAATTTTGGTGAACAAAATCGATTTGAATTTAAGACCAACTGCCAAGCTAAGGTCAATGACATTGAAGTCAATTCTCCCATTGCACTTGAAACGCTATTTCGCCTGAGCCCACAAGCTTTTCAAAGTCAGCAGAGTTCGCTCAATTTAGGAGGATTTGAGTTTCAAGCCAAGGGGAGTACTGATTTGCAAAACATGACTCATGCTTGGGACTTGGCATTGCAAATTGCAGATCTCTCAAAGCTACCTGTGCCGCCGCAAATACTACCGGTTGGTAGATATAAGGGCCGTGTAGATATCCAAAGCAGTCTTCGTGGCAGCTTAGAAAATCCAAGGGCTAAAGGAAGAGTCTTTCTTCAGGGGCTAGAAGGGGTGTATCGAACTCAGCAAGATGCATTAAAGGCAGAGGGCCTTGCCCGTGTTCAAAGTGATATTCTTTTTGAATACAGTAACAACCAAGCGCAACTGCCATCGATTCAGTTTTTACTTGATTTGAGTGAGTCTTCGATTCAGTACCAAGGCCAATTGAACAAACCCAAAAAGACTCCTTTGCAGCTTGAACTTCAAGGAAAGTGGCAAAAATCTCAATTGCAAGTCGATAAAGCAAAGTTTCAATTTGCCAGCCTTCAGGTTTTAAGCAGCGGAAATTTGGCTCTTGCAGGGGGAGCTATGAGCCGTTTTCAAGTGCAAATGCCTTTGGTGAATCTTAGAGGTTTTGAGAACTACTTTTTGGCAATGAAAAAACAACCGCTGACTGGTAATTTGGGTTTTCAGGCTGCTGTTCAAGGAGACATCTCGAAGCCTGAAAACTTTAGTGTTGATGTCAAGCAGCTGCAATTGAAAAACATTTCTAGTTTTATCTCTTTTAAAGACCAAGCAACAGAAATAGAAGGTCCACTTCAAGTTGATTTTCAAGCAGATTTAAAGCTAGCGCAAAAACAAATTCAAAACGCCAAGTTGAGTGGTTTTGTGAATTTGACACGAATGAAAATACGTCATCCTTCAGGACAAAAATTGGCCAATCAGAAACTAGAGGTAAATTTAAAAGCAGCTAAAAAAGGCAAACAACTGAATCTATCAAAACTTAGTCTTGCTACCCACGCTGGAAGCTTTAATATTTCAGGAGCCCTATCTGACTTCTTCGATCCAAGATTTCAAATTGCGGCCCAGCTGAATTCTTTTTATCCGCAAAAACTCAAAGAGAATTTACCAAAAGACCAAGCCGATCTATTGCCCAATGCTTTGATTCAAGCCAAGTTGAATGCGAAGGGTCAATGGAAATCAAAACTTGGAATTGAAAAGAGTCCTATATCGGCAACGGGTGCTATCAATGTGAATATTCCAGAATTTGTTTATCGAAGTCCTCAGACACAAACAGCCAATCCAGAAGCTGCGGGGAGCAAAAAAGACAAGCCAAAGCCATTGGTTCCAGATTGGCCCATATTTAAAAATTCAGTGGTCAAGACCAATTTGAAGATCAAAAAAGTAGACTTTGATGGTCTCTTAATTCAAGGAATCGATTTTCAAGCCAACTACAATCGTCAAAACTTTTTGGCCAAAGGTAGCATTCAAAAACTTTTTGATGCCCTATTTCGCCTAGATCAATTCTCAATGAACTTAGGCCAAGCTCAGCCCGCAATCGGAATGAAAGCCCTGGTGCAAAACTTCAATTTGCAAAAAGCGGTCAATTGGGCTCTTCCTGAGATGAAAGATCAAATTAAAGGAACCGCTAATGGTCAATTGTCTACAGTTTTAGCCCATCCCAGTAGAGAAAATTTTATCGATCAGTCGAAAGCGACTGGAGACCTAAAAATCAAAAACTTGTACTTAAGTAGTATTGAAATCGATTCAATGCTCAATGAGTTACTAGCTAAAATTCCGCAAAATCTTTATCAGGCAAAGCCTGTGAAGAACAAGGGGGCTCTTCTTGATGCTGAGGCTGTTTTTTCGCTCGATCAAGGCAAGATGAACTTAAGCAAGTTTAGCGCAATCAATCCCCGAAAAGACCTGCTTACGGCAAAAGGCTTTGTCACCACCAAGAAAGCAATCGATATGCAGGCCAAGTTGCATGTTACAAGTCCTGAGATTCGCGGCTCTCTCAGAAAAGCAAATTCAGATGAACAAGGAAGGTTTGTCTTTCCACTGCGAATTACTGGTACGATCGACAATCCTCAATACAATATCACATCGACCACCATAAATACTCTGGTTAAAAATACGCTCAATTATGAGAAAAAGCAGGCGATTAAAAAGGTCGAAAAGAGGGCGCAAAAAGAAGCGCAAAAGCAGGTAGACCAGCTCAAGAAAAAGGGTGTCGAGGAGCTTAAAAAGTTGTTTCAATAGAAAGAATCCCTAGCTGCTCCCTTTTATTTCACTTCGGACATCCGTCCGAAACAGCTAAAGGTACAAAATAATTCATCAATTTTGTCCGTAAGGGCTTAAAATTCGATGCATTCTCGGACGCAGCTTTTAGGTATTTGAAATTAGGCTTTTAGTTCGAGACAAAATTGAAATAAAAGGGAGCAGCTAGTAGTTTATGCCCTTAAGTATCTGTTTTTGCTTTAAAAAAACCTTTTTGTAAGACTAAAGTTTCATATCGATACGTCCGATAAAGAGACATTGGAGATTTGTATGAAATACAGTTTTTTTGCACTATTGAGTTTAACTTTATTTGTTACTTTTCAAAATTGCAGTGCTCCTGTGAATCCATTGGCACAGCAAGAAATTGAGTCTTGCTCTGATTCAGAAGCTCCAGAAGTTACAAGCATGAGAATTACCGATCTTGGAGGGCAAGGCTCTATTGGTGTTAACGCAACTTATCCACCTGGATCGACTCTGCAGTTTAGCGTCGCAGGCGCTACAGCAGCGGGGCAGTTTCGTATCGAAAATGGCACTGGCAATGTCATAGGCTCTGAATTTGGCAGCAGTTTTCAATTTACTTTTAACACTTCTGACAGTTATCTCATTAGTTTTCGCGATGAAGAAGCAGGAAGCTCATGCTCAGGTCTAGTGGCAAATACTACAGTTGTGATTCAACCAGAAGCAGGTACAGGTTGTATTGATCTAAACGAATCTGACTTTAGCTTGAACTGCCCTCAAGAGGCAAATATCAATGAAGAGTTTCGGTGCAATGTCACTCGCAATGCAAGTCTTCTTGATTTTCAAGATGTAAGAACAATCAATGTTAATGCGACTGCAACTGATCCGAATTCTAGTGGTGTGATTCGAGTCACTGCAACACAGGTGGGAAGCTTAAGTCTTGAAGTAGTTGCTGAAGCTCGCAATCCCGATTTGTGTGAACAGTTTCCCTCGGTGCAGGCCGATATCAATATCATCGACCCAGTGGAACCTCCTCCTCCTCCCGCTCCTGATGCTTTAGAGGAGGCCTTAAGACAAACTGAATTTATTGGACAAAATTGTCCTTTGATGCAAAGTGAACCCAACTGCATTGGATATATGCATGTCAGAGTACCAGCAGACTTTCACTACCGTATTTGGGTTGAACGAGATGATGGCGGTTTTAACTCCCTCTTTGGTGGCTGTGAAGTTTCTACTGGTGAACCAACTCAAGCGGCTACTGGTACTTGGATCAATCGTGAAGGTAAAATTCTTTACCTAGCAGTAGCTGAGAGATGTGCTGACATCAATACAAGTGATGAGATTCGCAATCTGGTTGATGCAGACAATAATACCAATACAAGAATAAAGAAGGTCATTCTAAAAGGTGGAGATGTAGCCTCTCGCCGCTTAAGTGGTAGAATCATTCCGACTCGCTGGGATGGTGCAAACAACAACATACCTTGTGATATTGTTTTCAACGAAAATTATAAGCATTTTATTTGTTATGAGGCTGCTTTTCTCACTTACAAGCTAGAGAACCATGACAAGGTAAATGTTTTTACTAAATCTGCGAGTAGAGATGAGCCTGTAAGTCATCATTGTCATGTATTGGATTTGGAAGATGGCACAATAACCACAAGTACTACCGGAGAGAGTCCCGATACTTCATGGCTACCTAATAATGGCACGGTTCAGTTTATTCTTTTTAACACGGGTAGCGCGGGCAATTGCTCTCTCTATAACGAACATTTGGCTGCACGTGATCCACGTGAGGTGGTCTATATTCACACCAGTCTTGAGGCTTACCAAAACTTCAATCCTGACGACTTTGAAGATGTAAGCCCCCGATAATTAGACTGTTCCCTTTTGCTGTTGATAAAGCAGCCAAAGAGCCTTATAAAAAGGCATGCAAAAGCGAATTGGAATTCTCGGCTCAGGGCAACTGGGCCGAATGATGTTTTCGCCGGCTACGGCACTGGGGCTTGATATTTATTTCTATGGCCCACTTTCTGGCAGCATTGACTTTCACTTAAGCCAAGGGGATTTGCAAGACTCAAAAGGCATTTTAGATTTTGCTCTGGACAAAGACATCATTGGCTATGAAATCGAGTCGGTAAATCTTGAGGCATTGCAAAAACTGGGTAGCAAAGTTAAGCCATCTGCTGAGATTCTAAATATCATTCAAGACAAAGGGGTGCAAAAAAAGTTTTTGCAAGATCACTCTTACACAACTAGCTCATTTGAAATTTGTAGTTTT
This sequence comes from uncultured Pseudobdellovibrionaceae bacterium, assembly GCA_964653235.1. Lineage (GTDB taxonomy): Bacteria > Bdellovibrionota > Bdellovibrionia > Bdellovibrionales > UBA840 > CAZZCP01. The sequence goes on from CAZZCP010000031.1 coordinate 12,649, forward strand.
CAAGATTTACAGTCGAAAGATCTGCAAGAAAAGGTGATCAAAATAACCAAAGGTGGTTATGATGGCCGAGGGGTTTGGATAACGACAGATGCGAGTGCTCTACCGCAAGATTTTGAATATGTGCTTGAAGACAAGGTCGATATACAAGCCGAATATGCGATTCAAATTGCTCGTAATGCAAGAGGCGAGCTTGCTTTATATGATCCGGTTGAAATGTTTTTTGATTCAAAAAGCAATCAGCTCGACTACTTGATCTGTCCTGCTCAAATCTCAACAGAGCTTTTAAAACAAATGCAAGAGATGGCAAAAGCGATAGCCAATCAAGTTTCTCTAGAAGGAATATTGTCGATCGAGTTTTTTCTCGACCATAAGGCTAAATTGTTTGTCAATGAAATGGCCCCAAGAGTTCACAACAGTGGGCATCACAGCATCGATGCTGCCGAGACCTCGCAGTTTGAGCAGTATTTAAGAGCGATTTGTAATTTACCACTAGGATCAAGCAATGCGACTTCGAAATCTTTGTGCATCAATTTAGTAGGGGCCGAAAATGCTGAGGGTCTTGTAGACTATGGTTTTCGCGAAAAATTGATTCAAGATCCACAAATCAAATTGCATTGGTACGGAAAAACTCGAGTTCGGCCTTTTCGAAAAATGGGGCATATAACAATTTTGGGCGAGACAAACGATCAGATGCTTGCAAAACTAAAACAGATTCGTCCATTTTTAAAAATTCAAGCGGAGTCAAAATGAAAGTCATCATTTGTATGGGTTCAAAAAGTGATTGGGATGTGGTGTCTCCTTGTGCCGAAATCTTAAAAGATTTTGCGGTGGAGCATGAAGTTCGTATTTTATCAGCTCACAGAATACCAGAGAAAATGTTGTCAGCGGCTAAGAATTTTGAGTCAGAGGGCTTTGATGTGGTCATAGCCGCCGCGGGGGGAGCTGCCCACCTACCAGGAATGCTTGCCAGCAATACGATTCTTCCCGTGATAGGCATACCAGTACATTCGAGAAACTCTATACTCGGTATCGATTCACTTCTTTCGATTGTGCAGATGCCATCAGGTGTTCCCGTGGCAAGTATGGCGGTCAATGGAGCAGAGAATGCGGCTCTGTTTGCAGTTCAGATTTTAGCACGAAAAAGTTCTGATTTGAGTCAAAAACTGCATCAATACAAAGAAGCTCTAAAAGACAAAGTACAAAAACAACAAGAAAGTCTGTAACTCAGGCGTCTTAGCTTTCGTCTTCAAATCTGCTCTATTCTTAAATGAACGTGATCTGAAGTCCTCATAAAGATGATCTAAGCTCAACTGGCCTAGTTGCTTGGCTGAAATACCTGATAGATGCTCTCAAATCTCTCAATGGGATCGGGCATCTCAAGAATTCTTTGCATCTCGGGGGCATCAAAGCGAATGAATTGAAAGATTGCAAAAGTGAAGTCTTCAAAGCTTTGATTGATCCATTCTTGTTTACAAAGATAGTCTTTGAGCTTGGGATTGTTTTGCTCAGCCATATCTATAAGTATCTGCTCGAGCTTTTGTCTTTGGTTCTCTAGCTCATCAGTGATCTCTACTTCATCATCTTCAACCAGCTTACACTTTGCCACCCGGTAGGGAACGGATTGCGTCTCTTCAATCAGTTGATAGCGGGCATCCATTTTAACTTCGGCAAAGATTCTGCCATCAGCGGTAATATCAGTGATTTCAGCAAAGCCAGCAGAAAAGATTTCTTTGGGCTGGTAATTGGCTTGATTCGAGTTTAAGGTTTCAGCAAGGCTTTGATTGGCTTTGGCATCGGTGATGGTTTTTTCGACCTCACAAATCGCAATCTTTCGTTGTTCGCGAACCGCATCTTTGATAAGCGCTCGATAGCGAGGCTCAAACACATGAAGGGGAAATACGGTCTTTGGAAAACAAACACATTGAGGGATGGGGAAAAGGGCTATTTCTTCCATATTTATAATCTAACAGCCTTTTCGCAGATTGCTAGTCATTGGGCGCATGCACGAGCTTGGTTCATTCAGTGACGCGCTTTTTGAGCGATTCCACAGAGATTCTTACCATTTCTTTAAAGCTTGCTTCTGAAAATAGCGGGTCTGTCTGTCTTTTCATTTTGAGCTTTTTCATTCCACACATAATCGATGAGTGCATAATGAAAATCAAAATCGATCGGGTGACTAAGAGAAGCTCTTTTTCATCTACGCCATTTTTGGCTTCTTGTTGTAATCTGTGCAGAAAAATCTTTTCACCGGGAGGACCTGCTTTTTCTCCTTTGACGTATTCTAAATATTTTTCTTCGGGCTCAGAGATGCTATCATCGAGCATCATTTTAAAAATATTTCGAACATTGGCTCCATCATCGATGAGACGATCATAGAGCCTTAGCCCAAGTTCTACGAGGCTTTGAAATTCTGCAGCGTAATTGCGAATATCGGTTTCGAGATTGTCATAGGCGGTAGAGTAGATCTCCCAATAAAGAGTTTCTTTGTTTTTAAAATGATAGTTAACAGCGGCAACATTGACATCTGCTCTGGATGCAATGTCGCGAATTGAGGTGCCATTAAAACCCTTCTCGGCAAAGAGCTCTCGAGTGGCAATCAAAATTCTTTCTTTGGTGTCAAGATTCTCTGCCATTAGCTCGCCTCACTGGCTTTTAATTCTTTCATCGCTGGCTTTTCACGTGATAGTAGCCTTGAAGTGTCTTCTAGAATTGCATAGGCACAAGGAACCCATAGAATCGATAAAATGGTTCCGCTGGTTAATCCCCAAGCCATTGACATTGCCATGGGCATTATAAAGTCGTCGGCCCCGCCAATCCCATATGCAGTGGGCAAGAGTCCGCTCACTGTGGTGAGCGAGGTAACTAGAACTGCGCGAAAGCGCATGCCGGCCGATTCGACCAAGATTTCCATGATGGGGCGATCGGGTTGCTCTTCTCGCATTTGATCAATAAATGAAATCAAGACAATTCCTGAGTTCACAATAATTCCCCCCAAACCAACGACACCAATCAATGAGAGAAAACTAATCGGAATGCTTTGTACTAAGAAGGCGACCGAAACCCCAACCAGTCCAAGCGGAACTGTGGTCAAAATAATAAATGGCTTGGTGTAAGACTTAAATAAGAGAACCATCAAGGCAAAGATTCCGATGATAGAAAGAACCAGGGCTTGGGCCAAACTCTGCATAGATTCAGCCGTATTTTCGGCCTCACCACCATATTCCATGCTGACGTCAGGATGAGTGGCTTGTATTCTTTTAAATGTATCGGTGGCGACTTTGTTGGCCTCGACCGAGCTAATAACATCGGTTTCGATATTGGCAGATACAGTTCTTGCACGTTTAAAGTCATAGCGTTTGATATGAATACTTCCGGGCTCGACTTGAAACTCGGCAAGCCGCGAAAGTGCTACAAGGTTTCCGCTTGGGTCCATCACTTTCAACTTACTCAAATCTTCTACTGAAGTTTTATCCATGTCTTGCATCCGCACAAAGTATTCAACTTCTTTATTGTCTAGGTTGACATCATTGACCGGTAAACCGGCGATTGCAGTTCGAATGGTGTTTCCGATTTGCGAGACATTGATTCCAAGTCGAGAGATAAGGGAGTAGTTTAAATTGACAAAAACTTCGTCATCTCCTTGAACATCATCAACTTTTACATCATAAACCCCTTTGGTTTTCTTTAGGTCAGTAAGTACAGCTTGAATCACTTCGTCTAAACTCTCAGATTGGTTAGAGCGAAAGGTGACAGTCACCGGATCACCAATCGGCGGACCATTGGCCTTGGCTTCAAAGGTCAATCTTTTGGCTCCATCTAATTTGATTTCACGAAGCCGCTTTAAAACATCTTGGGTATTTAGAGAATTCTTTGCATCCATGGTCATATAAATATAGGCAAGACCTACAGCATTTCCTCTTAAAGCCTTTGGGTCGCCAAAATCTTCTTTTGAGTCACCCGCTTTTGTTACAATGTGCTTGGCTTGATCTTTTAAAACCTCTCGCACTCGAACTTGGAGTTCTTTGAGTTTTTCATTGGTGACTTCAAGCCGAGTGCCTTCTGGCATCTCTAAACGAGAGATATAGACTTCGGTTTGATTGGCCGGAAAGAGATCAAAGCGGTTAAAAACCGTCATGAGCAGAATCGAACCAAAAATCATGCCGGTAAAAACAAAGACCATCAGGTAGCGGTATTGAAGTAAGAACTGAACCGTAGAATTAAAAATGGGGAGCAATTTTGCATCAAAAAAGTCTTTCTTCTCTTTGATCTCTTGTTTTTTATCTTTGCCATGTACAATATAGAGCCTCACGGGCAGTAGAAAAAAGCACTCGATCAAACTAAACATCAGAGCAAATGAAACCAAAATCGGAATGGATTCAATAAAGCCACCAATGACTCCTCTTGTAACCAACATCGGTAAAAAAGCGGCGATCGTGGTAAGAGCTGTTGCTGTTACCGGAAACCATAAATCTTTGATCGATTTTAACGCCGCATCTTTGGCATTCATTCCTGAATTGATCAATCGCAAAAAGTTTTCTGAAATGACAACAGAGTTATCAACCAGCATGCCGATGGCAATAATGATGGCAAGAATAGTCATGGTATTCAGAGAGCTACCTGTAGTTGCGATATAGCCAAAGGTTGAAAAAACCGCAAGAGGAAGAGACAGCGATGCCATCAAACCGGTTCTACCGGGTAAAAAGATCAAGAGAAAGAAGAGCACCAATACCAAACCAACAATAGCATTTGAGGTAAGAACGCTAACTCGATTTCTTACTCGATCTCCTTCATTGTTATAGATATGAAATTCAAGCTTGGCTTTATACTTTTCTCGGTAGCTTGCAATAATCTTTTCGACCTCGGTAGAGAGCTCAATCAAATCGGTACCGCTCTTTTTAGCAATGGTTAGATTGGTGGCAGGTCGGCCTTCATAGCGGGCTAGGGTTTGCGCTTCTTCGCTCGTATCTAAAATTTCGGCAATGTCGCGTAGCCTCACTTGCTGGCCCGAAAAATTGGAGCGCACAATAATATTGCCAATCTCTTCGATATTTTGAGCTTTCGCATCTAAGCGCAATAATTTTTGTTTGGATTTGTTTTTGAGTTGTCCGCCAGGGATACTCACATTTCGGTTTTTGAGTTGCTGTAAAACCTCGTTAATGCCAACATAGTACTGCTCTAATTTTTTTGAATCGACCAGTATCTGAAATTGCCTTTCGCGAAAACCGGTGAGTGTGACTCCCACCACTTTGTCATTGTCTTCAATTTCTTCTTTGAGCTCATCGGCCACCCGATCTCGAAGCCGTCCTTCATTGCTGCCAACCACAGAAACTTCTATAACTGGAAATTCTTCGGTTTTGACTTCTAAAAATTGAGGAGGATTCTCAAGATCGACAGGCAGATCAGAGACACTATCTACCGCTCTCTGCAGATCGGTCATCACTTCTTTGACATCGTAATCATCGATGTTGGTCCAAATACTGATCACGCTAACCCCTGCTTGGCTGGTAGAGCGAACGTACTTTAAACCAGAGACACCACGTATTTCATCTTCAATGGGTTTTGTGATCTTGGTTTCGATATCTTGCGCAGTGGCTCCATCGTAGCGGGTGGTGATGCTTGCTGCTCCGATATCAACTGCAGGAAAAGCTTCACGATTCATTTCAATCAAACCGCCAAGTCCAAACAGAATAACGAAGAAAGTAAGAACCATTGAGAATTTGTAGTTTTCAATAAAAAATTTCGCGGCACTCATGATTTTTCTCCCATTTGATTGAGATTGCAGGGAAAGCGGTTAAAGGTTTTAAAAAAGTCGTAGAGTTCGGTAATAACCAAAAGTTTGAGGTCAACCTCTTGTAAGAGACTAGCAAAAAGATTGTCCTCTTCTTGAATTAAAGTATTTACACTTAGTCTAGCTTGTCGAAATTTTCGGTTGGCAACGCGAACAGTGGTATCAAGATTGCCAGAGTTTTCAATTTGTTTTTCGAGTGCCGCTTTTAAAAGTCTAAGATTCTCTTGGGTTCTTTTGTATTCCGACTTCAGTTTTAGACGAGCTCTTAAAATTTGTGCTTGGTAGTTTTGTTTGGCGATCAATTTTGCCGCTTTTTCTGCTTTGTTTACCGTATTTTCCAATGGGATGCTGACCGAAACACCAACAGCCCAACCGCTGTTGTCATTATTATCAAAATTATCTAAGCTATTGCCAATTCCTTGCTCGGCGTTTGATTTTTGCAACTCGCCTGTCAATTCGATATCGGGTCCATTGAGTGCATCGGCAACTTGAAACTCTCTTTGTAGTTCTTCTTCGAGCAAAGCAATGATATCTGGAAGAAATGAATAGCTTTCTACTTGCTTTTGGTAGACATCGATCTGTTGAATGCATTGGTAAAAACTTGGAGCCTCTTTATTAAGATCTATTGATGGAAAAACCAAACTGCGATTTTCAAATTCGGTAATATTAGCTGCGAGTTGAGCAATCAGGTTCGATCGTTCTCTCTGAAAAGACAAGATGATTCCCTCTCGAGAGTTTACCAGTGATGCAATTCTAGATACGTCTCCATTATCAGCAACTCCTTGGCTACGTCTTGCGCGCACATCATTGAGTTGTTTTTTTGCTGCATCTAATCGTTTTTCAGTAATAGAGATTCTTTCATCCATCGCCAAAACAGACCAATAGATTTTGCGAACATTCATCTCAAATTCTTTTAAAGCGATTTGGCTCTCTAAGTTGCCACGCTTTCTTTGTGCTACAAAAGACTTATATTGATTGTGATTGCTTCGCCCTAAAAAGTTTCGCCACAAATCAAAAGAGAGACTTAAATTGACCCCGGTTTGTGCATTGTTATCAAATGAAAAGGGAGCTCCTTCAGCTGTTAAAGATTGTTGAAAGGCAGTTAGGCTAACTGATGTACCTGTGGTAAATGTTTTGCTGATTGCTGTAGAATAAAATTTAAAAGGCGATATAACAGGTTGTACATTGATGACGGGATCTTCATCAGATTCTTCATAACGTATGCTGGTGATCGACTGGGTTTCAAAGTCACTCGAAAAAGACTTTTCTTGAAACTCGGCATTTGTGGCTTTGAGTTTTGCCATCAAAGCGGCAGGGGAGTTGCTTCTCGCCCATAGACTCAGTTTCTCTTCATCGACCATGAGTTGTTCTTGAGCGGCAAAGAGCTTTAGGCTCAAGAAAATCAATACAATCATGCTGCAATTCATGTTGACTCCTATTTCAAACAACTGTTTTAGCCTAAGCGAGAGATTTTTTTTTGTAAACACTTAATTGAAACAAATGTTTGATTCACTGCAACTGCTCCCTTATATTTCACTTTTGACTTTTGTTTGATTGCCTATAAGTGTCTAAAATCTCTTTAGAATTTTGTCCTAGACACTTGAATTTTTCATGCAGTTTCGGACAAGTTTTCCAAGTGATTGAAAGAGCGATTCAATTTTGCGAAAAAAGTGAAATAAAAGGGAGCAGCTAATAGGTTCACTCCGAGTCGAGATAAGAGCGAATAAAATGCCTCTCCTCAACAGAGAGTTTTCGATCAAAGACCAAAATCGAACCAATATTAGCATTTTGATTGTTCGTGCTTCCATTTTCAGCACCGATATAGAAGTTTTCTGTGCCAATAGAGATACTGCCAGTATTGCCATCACTTGTTACCGAATTGTCATTGCGAAAGATTTCTTGCGAAGCAGAGAGATTGTCAGAGATAAAATTCCATCGAAAGTAATTGCTTGTATCTGCGCCCCAAGCTGCGCTCAAGCTGTTTCCTCCGACCGATATTTGTGCATTGCCAGAAATGGGTGCATGAACACTAAAACCAGCGCCCGCAGGATGATGCAAGAGATAGCCAGTCTCGCTGGCATTGGCCGATTTCATCACGGCAAAGACATCGACTTGATCTAAGCTATCGCCATCATTAAAAACAGCTCCAGAGCCAGAACCACTGATCGAAAAACTAGAATTGTTCAACTGTACTGTGTCTTTGGCAGAGTCAACTTGATAGGTCGATCCGGCCTGAGCTTGAATTGCTTGGTAGCCATTGCCCGATTTGTCTGTCCAGCATTGAACTGCATTACCAGGGGCAGAGACATTGTTGCTGCAGCCCGTGTCGGTATACAGAGTGCCAAGATCTGAGGCATCGAGCCACAGTCTTAGATTTGCCAGTAAAGTTGGGCGAAGCCACTTCTTGCGCAAATAATCTGACATTAAATTCATTTCATCGTCACTCAAAGCACGGCTAAAGACAATGATCTCAGCGATCTGCCCTGAGAATCCTCCCGAGTCAAATCCGCGGCCGATAACTCCTTGTCCAGCCGAGGCAAGGGGAGTGCTCACCGCATCGCTGTTTGTAAATCCATTGAATGAAACTTGTTTGCCGCTTGCGCTCAGCCTTGCCGATAGCAAGCCTATTGATGCTTGCGCTTGTCCGCTTACGCTAAGGTCTAAGTCATTCGAAATTTGCCCAAGCCGTAGATTCGAGTCGCTGCTAAAACCGAAGTGAAGCCCGGCATTGGCGACAGCCGACTGAGTCCCGATAAAGTAGTTATTGCCTGAGTTGTCATCGCGATGAACCAAAGCAAAAATTGTATAATTATTGCCTTCAACTATGCTCTGAGCAAACTCTAAGTAATTGGCGCCGCCATTAAATTGAATCGCCGGCGCATTGGCAAAAGCAGATACGTTGGCGGCATAGGTGGGTTTGTTGATTCCTGATTGAGTGGCATGATTTTCTTGCAGCGACTTATCTCGCCAGCAGCCAATGCTCTCGCCGCTTACAGAAACGATGCTTGTACAATCATCGGCCTGAAAGAGCGTGTTGGGATCAGCCGCATCTAACCATAATTTGAGTTTGTGATTTACCGGCAGCCCCACTCCATCGTGACCAAACAAAATTGTTTCATCTTCATTAGCAGCGCTGTCTTCTGGATTGGCCTCGGTTTCATACCAGGTTTGAAAGCGGGTATTCGACTCAAAGATCGTTCCTTCAGGTACATTGGTCAATCTGCCATGATAGGGAGTCAAGGCTCCGCTTCCTGATCGGCTGAGAGTCAGACTCGTCTGCGCTTGGCCAGGGCGAAAAATTTGAATATTGGCTGCTTGGTCAGAGGCAAAAGCAACCCATTCGGTATCGTGATTAATAACAAATCTTTTCTTTTGAAAGTTGATCGGAACAAAAGGCGAGGAGTCATTGCCATCATTGTCGGCATTACTTCGACCAATCATCAATGCACTTGAAATCACACGTGCGGCAGGCGCGCCGTATTGGGCCCCATTGCCGCCAAAACTATCAAATACTCCCTGATTTACGCTATCTGATCCCGAGCTACCATCCGACTCATACCAATTGTAATTCGCAGAAGTTGCAAGAGTCGTGTACTGCCCGCTTCGAGAGGGAATGCCAATAATATCTGTAGCAGGGGGTAATATCGGCAAGTTATCAACTACTTTGTCATCCCCATTACCTTCAGAATATTGGTAGGCGGTAATATCTTTGGTGCTGACAATTCTGTAGCCAGCATCATTGTTCATGCGGTAGGTAGCGAAGTTTCCGGCTGTGACTTCATCGGCATTGACTCGAATTGTTGCTCCTTCGTAAATGGTGATTTCAGTGGTTTCAAAAGCGTAGACAGTGATAACGTGTTGACGATCTCTTGAGCCGACAGTGATAAATTCTTTACCAGCCCAGTCAGGAGACATCCAAACAATGTTTCCCTCTTGGGTGTTGTTATTGGCAACGGCCAATCTTCCGGCAACAAAAATGGGCTTATCGGCTGTGAGTATATCTCCTCTTGCCGAATTAAAAGTAATATATTCGCCCGCATTGATGGGACTACCGGGTAGAGGACTTCCATTGTGATTGACAGTGGTATTATCATCCATTGCGACCACACGTGAGCGAGTGGCCCCACCATTGTTCAAAGCGGTAAACACACTCGGGTCAAAGAAGGGGTCATTGGGTGCAGTTTCTTGAGTCACTATATTGGATGCAGCTGAGTTTGCTCCATTGAAAGCGATAACCCGAAAGTCATAAACTGTGCTTGCATTGAGTCCTGTAACATTAGCATTTGTATTGGTATTGGTATTGGTGCCTTCATTAAAACTAAGCCAAGTGCTTGATGAGTTTTCTTTGTATTGAACGATGTAGTCAGATATGGCGGCTCCATTGTCATTCGGAGCAGTCCAAGAAATTGCAACCGATGAGCTGGTTCTACCAGAAAAGCCAAGATCGTTGATGGCATCGGGTGCTTGCACAAATCTCCAGCCATTGCTGGTGATAATGTTTGATGGCTTACCACTCATATCGACGGCGCGAATTGATGTAAAATAATAGACTCCGTTCGAGATACTGAGGCTGAGTCCATCTACCCCATTGACAGCTTGGTACGAAGTGGTGTTGCCAATATTCGTATAAGGTACAATGTCTTGGTCTCCAGGGCTCGTTCCAATTGCAAATTCATAGTATTGAATGCCGCATGCCTCAGTGGCAGCAATCCAAAATGCAGTTGCCGAACGATCGGCGGCTGCATCTCCAGATGTAAATGGAATGCCAGTCATAATGGGCGCGATAGTATCAACTAAAAACCCGGTAGAGTGAGTGGCAATCACTGAATTACCCGCTGTATCTGTGCTTTGTACACTTGGCCAGTAGATCGGAGCAAAGCCGCTGCACTCGCTTAAGCTTAAAGAATCAAAAGTGTGGCTGTTGCTGCTATCAGGGCTTTCGAAGGCAAGCACTTCTTGCCCCCCGGCGCTTGTGCCAAGGGCGACCAACTCAATGGATAGATCGGGACTTGTAGAAGGGATCCATGTAAAGAGTGGTGCCGTACTTGTTGAGTTCGAATAGTTAGTTGCCAAAGTGAGCCCTGTGGCTAGGTTGGGAGCAGTAAGATCTAATTCATAGCTAAGGCTAACTGTTGAACAGGCCGATACATTGCTGCTGGCATCTTCTCGGTTTGCATAAAAAGTATAGGAGCCAGGACTCAGTGGCGGATTTAATGTGAGAGTTACAGATGAGCTGCTTGCATTGCCCGAAGCGACTTCAGTTGTACAAGTGTTATCAGAAAAGATGCGTACCGTATTCGCATTTTCGACTCCATCGACTTGAATTTCGGGAGTGTCATCATTGGCAGGGGAGCTTACAGGGCTCACTAAACTTAAAGCCGTCGGTGCAGGTATTGTACTCACACTAAAAGTATTGCTGTCCACAAACAGAGACCCTGATCCTCCACTGCCAGTGGTATCGGCTTTGTTAGCTCTTAGAACTTTGTTTCCAGCCGCCATCAACAAAACCGCATCACCGAGCGAATAGCTAGCAAGACCATTGCTTGCATTGATTGTAAGATTGCCCAATAAGGGGCCGGTACCAGATTGTAAGTTTAAAGTGATCGCTGCGCTTGCATCAGGACCACTTGTTACTCGGTTGCCAAAGCCATCTAAGATTTCTATTTCAGGTGTAATCACCTGAGCTACATTTGTAGGGTCAGGTGCTTGGGTGACAAAATTTAAACTCGCTGCAGGAGTAGGCAAGATTTCAAAGTTTGCACTCAATTGAGTCACGGCAGGGCTTCCCCCAGCTGCAGATGTATCAAATTTAGATACCTCTAAAATTTTAGTTCCCATCAAATCTATATTGGCTGCGAGTCCTGTAAAATCGGCTACCCCGGCTACAGCAGAGATGCTGAGTGTACCAAGAAGGTTTCCACTGCCAGATGCTAGGCTCAGCGAAATCATTGTTGTTGCGTCTGGCCCGTTAGAAACTAGATTTCCCGCAAGGTCTTGAATTTCAATGATGGGCGCAATTTCTTGGCCGGCAACAGTATTACTAGGTTGAGTGCGAAAGACCAATTGAGTGTTTTGCGGAAAAACAGGGGCAGGGGGATCTTTAGGTTCTGGTTCGGGTGCTGGAACTGGAGCGGGATTTAAAGCTTCATCATCAGAATTGGGCTGACCACTACAGGCAGTGAGCAGAAGTATTAGTCCTGCTAAAATCAATAGGTTGATTTTTTTTGCCAGCATATATTTTTTCATCTCACGTTCCACAGAATCCTAAGAATTCTTAACCTAATCGGCAAAAAGGTTAAAAATACTTAGCTTTTCAGCTTAACAAAATACAAACAAACACAGATACCCAAAGAGTGATACCTGCATTTGTGTTTTGCAATGAGACGTCTTTATGCTGCTCCCTTTTATTTCACCTTGGTCTCGAACTTATAGCCTAATTTCGATGGCCTAGGTGCTGCGTCCGAGAATGCATTGAAATTTAATCCCTTACGGACCAAATTGATAAAGTATTTTATACTTTTAGCGGTTTCGGACGGATGTCCGAAGTGAAATAAAAGGGAGCAGTTCGTGGAGCTTCCACTTCACACTGCATAAGCACTAGCCAGATCTTTTTTAAATTCAGATGATTTTTGAATGCATTTTTTATTTATAATTTTGATTGCATTGCCAGCATGGGGCTTTATGAATATCGAAAGTTTGAGGCAAAATCTCACTAAAGGTTTTGCCGGCGCAAGTACTTTACGAATGAACGGTGCCCAAGGGAATACCGAAAAAATTCTAGGTAATTTTGAAACTTTAAATACCTATGTAAATCGAAGAAATGAATACATTGGAATCATTGATTATGCATACGGCGAAGCAACAAGTATAAAAGATACCTACAACGGCAGCTTGCATTTAAGGTATGCTCATTATCTATGGGATGAAACGGCTATTGAGACTTTTACGCAGTTTGAGTTTGATGAATTTACCGCCCTTGAATTGCGAAGGCTGTTTGGCTTAGGACTGCGCTTTCGCTTTTACAATTCGAAAGAGAGAATTTTGAGTTTAGGCACTGGCGCCTTTTATGAAAATGAAAGCATTGACCCCTTGGTAGATATCAACCAAGAGGCCGTTCGTGCCAATATCCGCCTAGTGCGGCTTTTTTTTATGAAAGGCCTAAAAAGCCAGCAAAAGTAAAAGTTTATTTCTTGGACGCCTTGACTCTGACGAGTAATCACCCTAACACAGTATTGCGGGGTGGAGCAGTCTGGTAGCTCGTCGGGCTCATAACCCGAAGGTCGTAGGT
>CAZZCP010000032.1:0-25415 GCA_964653235.1 uncultured Pseudobdellovibrionaceae bacterium
CACAGCTCTCCATTGCCGTGATACTGCGTGCACCCGGTTTGTTGAATTTGTATTTATTCGATTTGATGGTTCCAATGATTCCCTCTACCTGCCTTTTTTTGCAGTCACCTTTACCAATAAAAGACGCAAACGAACATTTCAAAAAATGCTCTACAATCAAATTTGTGAAGCTGCAGGCGGACCATGCAAGTATGAGGGAAAAAATATGAAACAAGCTCATAAAGGCATGAAAATTCAAGGAGAGCATTTTGATGCCCTAGTTGCAGCCCTTGTAAAGGCTCTTGATAAGTTTGAGGTTCCTGAAACAGAAAAGAATGAAATTTTAGCAGTTCTTGGGCCGATGAAGTCTGATATTGTTGAGCAACAATAGTAGCTGCTCCCTTTTATTTCACTTTTTTAGCTAAAGAATATTGTAGTTTCGATGACCAAGGCTACTTGTCCGAGAATGCCTAAAAATTTAAACAATCTCGGACGAGATAGTCTTATGATTTCATATATTTATCTGCTTTCGGACGGACGTCCGAAGTGAAACAAAGGGGAGCAGCTAGAGAAGTATAAACTTGACAGCGTAGTGTCAAAGCTGATTTAAGCACATCCAGAATTTAGAAATGGGAGATCTAATGTTGGATAAATTGCAAATAGAATGGTCTGATGTCGATCGCACAGAAGCCTTAGAATCAGCAATTCAAAGTTCGGCTGAAAAAATTTTAGGGCGTGCGCCCAATGCCACAAATTTAATTGTGGGCTTGAAGATTGTGAATCCACAAAAAAGTGCAGGAGTGAAATCTCAAAAAGTGAGCCTTGAACTTCGACTGCCAAACCATCGAGATGTTCGCTCTGAGAAAGAGGGAGATGACCTTTATCATTCGATTTTAGAGGCAGAAAAGGCTCTTCTCACTCAATTGCAGTCGCAAAAGCCGCGTTAAGAAAACAGCTTGACGCAATGCAATCACATTGTTATACCCGTACTCCAGTAAGAGAACCAACAGATGGCAGTTCTCTTGATGAATGAACTATGCCAATCTGATTAGGTTTTTAATTTATGTTAAATTTCTCTGAGATGAATCTCCCAGATTCACTATTGTTTTCTCTTAAAAAAATCGGCTTTGAAAAAGCCACCTCAATTCAAACCAAAGCAATACCGCAGCTTTTAGATGATAGAGATCTTCTCGCTTGTTCAGAAACAGGTTCAGGAAAAACAGCGGCCTATTGCATACCCATGCTTAAGAAATTGATCGAAGATCACAAACAAAGAGCATTGGTTTTGGCACCTACCCGAGAACTTGCCCAACAGATCTATGAATTTTTGCAAGCTCTTATGCAAAAAGACAATAAAATTGGTCTTGCATGCTTGGTGGGCGGGCAAGATATTCGCAAGCAATTTCGTTCACTGCAAAAGAATCCAAGAATTGTAGTGGCAACACCGGGACGTCTGATTGATCATTTGAATCGAAATACTTTGCAGATTCAAAAGGTTGGCTATTTGGTATTGGATGAAGGCGATCGAATGATCGATATGGGTTTTGCTCCTCAGCTTAAAGAAATACTTCAATTTCTTCCTGAACAAAGACAGACTTGTTTTTTTACCGCTACCTTAGATAAAAAAGTTCAAGCTCTGGCTCAGAAGTATTTAAAAGATCCAGTTATGCTTCAAGAAAGTCGATCTAAACCTGTAAATCGTATATCGCAGAAGGTTTTAAAGGTTCAATTTAAAGACAAAGATGAAAGTGTTTTAAATGAGATCAATACTCGAGAAGGCTCAGTCATTGTATTTTTAAAAACCAAACATCGAACCGATCGCTTGAAGCAATATTTAAAAAGCTATGGGGTATCGGTGGATTTAATTCATGGTGGCTGCACTCAAGGGCAAAGAAATAAAGCGATCAAAAATTTTAAGCTCGGTAAGACCCGAGTTTTATGCGCAACTGATATTGCAGCTCGCGGCTTGGATGTTCCGCAAGTAGAGCATGTTATTAATTTTGATCTTCCAATGCAAGATGAAGACTTTGTACACAGAGTTGGGCGAACAGCGAGAAATGGAGCTGATGGTGAAGCATTGAGTTTCGTTACACCAGATGAACATCGAAATTGGAATCGTCTGGCAAAAAAGTATGATCTTTCGGGTTTGCTTTTAGATGTTCCGATAGAGAAATCAAAAAATAAAAAAAGATTTTCAAAGAAGTCATCATTTAAGACTAAAAAATCAACATTTAGATCTAAGCCAAAGAAAAGGTCTAATAATAAAGCGGTATAAGTAAGATTTTGGGGAGAGTTTAAATGAAAAAATATATGATACTTTTATTCTTTTGTTTTATGCAAGCCAGGGCTGATTCTAACGTGCTTGTGATATTACAAGCCTCGGTGCAAGATTTTGTTTCTGTAATGAACAGAGATCGTAGTTTTGATACTGAGTACAGATTTATGCAAAATGAGATCGTCGAAGTTCAGCCGCAAATGAATCAAAGATATGTAGACTGCAGATTTCAAGTTACAGACCAAGATTTTATCAATTATTTTCATGAAATTGCCAATTCAGCTACAGATCCTGCATTAAAAATGCAGGCGCAAGATGTTGCAATTCAAATTGAATTGTTCATTTTAGATATGAGAATATATAATCTTGAGAATGAAAAAAGCTTTCAGTTTTGTATCAACGGCGGTGTAAATCAGGATGATTCAACCGATTATAATTTTACTCTTTTGCATACAATGGGTGAAAATACTGCTGAGGCATTTCTTTTTTCTTTCAATCAATACTACCCTAGTTTGTGAATTTTAAATTTGAGCTGATATCTGAATCATCTAAAAATAGTACAGATGATTCAAAGCTGTAATTTGTTATGAGTGCCAAATTTGCAATTTTGTATTTGCATATCTTAACTCAATACGAAGACTCGTGAATCAATTCTTCTACAAAAACAAATCTGTGTATTGATTTGAGAATATTCATTTTTTTGGTCTAGTAACTCATTGTTTTGCCCGATAGTAAAAATACGGGAGAACGTTTTTTTGACGAGAAGTTTAATACTTTTATTATTTCTATTATCTGCTTGTACCAGAGAACCTGGTAACTCTGAATCTTCGATTGTCACTTTAGACTTTGGTGATCAATTGCAAGGTAAGATATCTAGCCAAATTGCTCCCGGTTTTAAGCCTATTATATTAATGGCCAATCTTCATTATGATGGCAAAGTAGAAAGATTTAAATGGGAGTGCCCCACACACAGAAGAGAAGGAGCGCCATGTACTAGTTTTCCGACTCGTATTGATTTTGGCGGTAAAGAGTTTCCCACAGGTGCGGGTAGAGTGATTCAAGTTCTTGTGGTCTATGGCAATGAGAGTGAGCAGCTTGAGTTTGTTTATGGAGATGCTCAGGGAATTCTATTTAATTCTCCTACGGTGAGTGTCAATTTGGCTTTGGCCTCTATGGGTTCATCTGCTCGTCAGGGGCGACTGATGGGAAAATTTGTAGACCCCGAAGGCAGAAGCTTAAATGGAGTGGTCGAAGGTTCTTTTAAGCCTCCAACGGGCGGGCCCGAGATGCTTCTATTTCAGCATTTTATGTTCAATGGCCATTTTGATTTTATGATGTTTGATGGCTTTGGTATGAACTATAGAATGAAAAATGGCAGAGCTATTTTTGAAGATGTAAGGATTCAAGATTTTGAATCTCTCTCTAACCCCAATGTTGCGGTGATGGAGTTTCCCGAGCATGTTGAAATTGATCGTGATCACAATTCATCTTCTTCGGCCTTTGGACTTCAGCCGGCACAATTGGTGAGTTCAACAGGATGTTCAAGTGCTGCTTTTTCTTTGCTTTTTGATAGCGATTTTAATAATTCTATCTCCTGTTCAGAATCACCCAACGTTAAATTGAATTTTGATTTTGGTGAGCCAAAACACATTCGCGGCTATAGTTTGGATTTTCAATCAGCGTCTTCTACTATAAATTCCACGCTGAATATCACTGATGCAGGCTTTAGTTCGCCCTCTGCGGTTGCTGCATCTGAAAATTTGGGAAACTCAGGTTCTAGTCGTTACTCAAGAGACTACTTCTTTAACTCGGGTGGAATGCCGGTAATAAGTCAAGATAGTCGATATTTTTCACTTGATCTAGATGATACTAATGTAACAACAACAGCGCTTTCATTTTATAAAATCGAATTTTATTTTGCAGAATTTGAAGCAGAGATCAATCCAACCGAAATTCATGTTCTTGGATACTTTGATCTTAGCAATCCAGCTCGGCATCGAGCATCGAGCGCAAATAATTTTAGATTCGATTATCCAGGCACCGAGGTCAATGTATTTGAAGCTTTTAAAGATAGAATCCAAGTTTCAAATCCTATTGTGAATGGTACCTGGGTCGATAAGGCTACTTGGGAGAGTTCTCATAAACTGAAGTTCAATCCCTCTAGCGGCGGCGGAATGAAAGCTGGATTTATCAATTCAATGCCAAGATCAGGAACTTGCTCTACCAATGCCGATGCAGATTGTATGAATATTCTTGTCGACAATGTGACCGATGAGACAGTGGCTCCATTTAAGGGGCCTTATCGAATTCGAAATCTTGATGGTGGTCGTACCGAGTTTGTTGAAGTTTCGGATGCTGGTAAACCCAATGTGAATGTTGAATGGGATTATATGCCAGGTATGGGTTCATCGATTGATGGATCAGTGGTATTTCATTACCAAGATAATGGAGATTTTAATATCGATGGAGATGAGTTTCCTTGTCATGTTTTCGGTCGTGTAGCGCGTGATCAAGGCCTGCCAGGTTTTCAAAATTTTCGAAATCTTGATGCTCCATCACCTGCAGGACTTCCTTCTATCAATATCTATGATGCGAAAATTGTGCCTTTTCCACAAAAAATGGCAGGGCCCTTTAACAACAATCAGCCAGACAGCGATTCGGTAGTTTGTCCTTATATCGGTGCCAATATCATCAATTTTGGCATTGAGTCTTATGGTCTGTACCCGCCTTCTTCAGCCTCACCAAGCCCTGTGACTCAGGGTAATTATGTGATTAGTGTAACTCCTCCCAATGGTGATTCCTTTGAACCAGGGGAGTGTCTTGAGTTTAGGGTGGAGAGAACTAGTTCTGGTGAACCGACCATTGATATTGAGTTGACCAATCTAGATGGAAGCCTCTTCTTAGGTGAAGGCTGTATTTTTGCAAATTCACCACTTTCGACTACAATAGATGGCGGAAAACAAGTCTATAACTTTCAAGTATCTGGTGATCCTTTTGGTGCAACAAACTTTTCTTATTTGACCACCAGTGCTGCGAATATACCAAATTTTGAAATTCGTATCCGCGATGGTGGAAATCTTTTCGGTGATGAGAGTCAAGATATAAGCTACGCTGCTCCACCTGGTCCCAATAACAACGTTATTGTTCAACCGATTCGCGTGGAAGAAGAAGCATCGCAACTTGATATTACGATACCTAACTTTGGTGATGACAATGGTGATTCACTAGTCACATTCCGGGCTTGCAATGACACGCAAGATGGGCCGAGTTGCACACCTATAATTGAAAACTTAACAAATTTTGGTTTTTCAGCTACTTATGTTTTTGGTAATAGTGTTGCCGATGCTACTAATGATGAGATTTATATCGAAGCTAGCATCACAGACGGAGATGGTGTCAATGTTGGATTTTTGACTTACATGCATACGATTACGACTGCGTTGAGTGGGCCAGCTCCCTTTCGCTTTGTGGTGCGAGTAGCAGCAAGCGAGTTTACCTTACCTTTGCCACCTGGACCAACTTACAACTTTACAGTAGATTGGGGTGATGGAAATAGTTCAATCCATACTGGTCCAAGTGCATCCCATACCTATGCAGTAGCTGGTGATTATACGATTTCTATCATAGGCGATATGCCTAGAATGGCTTTTAATAATTCTGGAGACAAAGATAAAGTGATAGATATACTGGAATGGGGAGATATCGCCTGGGAAAGTATGTTCGCGATGTTTAAAGGCTGCACCAACCTTGGGATTGACGGGCCGATTTCTGCAACAGATGCCCCCGATTTATCAGCTGTAACTGACATGCGAGAAATGTTTGCTATAGCGACAAATTTTAATGGTGATCTGAACCATTGGGATGTTGGCACGGTCACAAATATGAGAAGAATGTTTCAAGATGCAAGCAGTTTTAATGGCAATGTATCTCTTTGGGATACATCATCTGTAACCGATATGGAAAGTCTTTTTCAATATGCCTCTGCATTCAATCAAGATATTAGTGGGTGGAATACCTCATCAACTACGACGATTCGTAGTATGTTTAGAGGTGCATCATCATTCAATCAAGATATTGGCAATTGGGATGTGAGTAATGTAACTGAGATGGCATCTGCTTTTGAAGGTGCATCATCATTCAATCAAGATATTGGCAATTGGGATACTTCTAGTGCTACAACTATGGCCCTTATGTTTAAGGATGCTGATGCTTTCAATCAAAATATAGGCAATTGGGATACTTCTAGTGCTACAACTATGGCCCTTATGTTTAAGGATGCTGATGCTTTCAATCAAGACATCGGTAGCTGGACCATGAATAATGTGACAAACGTAGATAACATGTTTTATCGAGCGAGCGCCTTTAATCAGAGTCTTTGTACTTGGTCCTTTCCATTTGCACCATCTTATTTTGATTTTAGTACATTCTCAGGGCTTACGCTTCTAAATACGCCTTCTGCTCTCGGCGGTGACCCAGGCTGTGCACCTTAAATGGGGCCCTTAAACTTTAGTAAGAGCCCATCGAATTGAATCGATATCTATGACTCTTTGAATGCGAACTTTCGCAAAAGGTTTATCTAAGCCGTTGATATCTGTGAGTAGTGCTATCGGAGTCTGCGGATTGCTAGCTGCATTTCGAATACTAAAATTGCCGGCAAAATCTCCACTTTCTGTTCCTGCATTGGTGGCCTATTTTCAAAACTGATTTTTTAATTTTGTATTTGAAGCTGTAGTTGCTTTAAAAACGTAGTTCTCCCAGAAATAAGAAATAAAAAGAGCAAGCCAGTTGATTGTTTTGCTCAGTTTTAAGTTTGGTACCTTATTTTACAGACTACTCACCAAAAGATCGAGAAGCTTTTCACCAAACTCGGCTCGAAGTTCTTTATGAAAATCATCCACTATATGTTGTGTAAGCTGTTTGGCCTTTTTATGGCTATGACCTTCTGAAATATAGTGTTGAAGCTGAGTTTCATAGTACTCTTGGTGTTGTTCTTTTTTTTCATAAAAGGCGATGAGTTGTTCTTCGGAGAGTTCTTTTTCGAGTCGCTCTTGCTTTTTCTTTTCTTTCTTAGCCCAAGAAGGAGATCTTTTAATCATTACATTCATTTTTGAAGTAGCAACCTGCTTCTTTTTCTTTTTGCGCTTTGCAAGCTTCTTTTTTGTTTTCTTAAGAGTTTTCTTTTTAGCAGGGGCTTCTTTTTTTACCGAGCTGCACATTCTTTGTTGCTGGTTCTTTGTCTCATGATTCCATACCAACAAGCTCATTAAAAATGATATTGATAGTAAAAGTAAATAATCTTTCATCTTCTCCCTCTAAGATTCAATGATACGTATTCCCTTGTTAGGGATAAAAGACCCAGCGATTGATCCATCAAAAGCTGAGCCTTTTATTTAGGGGGTTCGTATTGTCTTTCTATAGAGCAAGCTGCGTACCATTTCAGAACGAAATGATTGAGATTTGAGAAGCATAAAACTGTAAAAGAAATTGTATGAAGTCTAGTCACTTTCTTCATAACATATTGTTTTTAAATAGGAATATTCGAAGTGATAATTGCCTAGATTTTTGACAGTTTAAAATCTAAATGGAAACAGCTGAAACCTAAAAAAAACTCAAAAAATCAGCTACAGCTTTCTATTTTTTACTTCTATTGCTAAATGAGCTTATGTCACAAAAATTCTTCTATTTGTCCTTCATTGGCTTACTTTTATTTGCTTCGATGAGCGTATCGGCCAGTTTTGTTGAGCGTGATGTAATTCTATATCGTGATGGTAGCGAGTCTGTGGTTTTTGTCGATTCAGTTGATTTTGCCGCAGTAGCCTCTGCAAAGTCTGTCGATCTAAGTTATAATAAGACAAGAAGACTTGCTTTTGTATATGCCTATATTCCTGATCAAGCCGGCGGTCTTTTAAGTCTTAGGGAACATTTGCTTTCACCAGGCTACTCTCAGAGTCTGGTCAATGCTGTAAATCGCAGAACAATGGAATCCACTTATGGCAAATTAGCCTTTGAACTTTCTAAAGAGTTTGGCCCTGTGGCGATTACCAATGACCTAATCTATGATGAAAGTGGAAGAATCAATTTTCGAATGGTCTTGCGCCAGATTGAGAGTGATCTAGATGCTGATTTTTCTCAATATCAACATGTGATGCTGTTTTTTCCATTTTTGAATACAGAAATTTCTGGACTAGCAAGTATTGGTGGAAGTCTTTCAGCAGTAGATTCTTTGATAGCCCAAAGCTGGACAAGAGAGCAAGATTGGATTGTTAGCGTTGTTGCTCATGAATTGGGTCATAATTTAAATCTTCATCATTCGGGTATCAATGGCTTGGGAGAGTATTTGGATCCTTACTCAATTATGGGCGGAATGAGTCATTCAGAAGAAAAGTTCAATGCACTAAAACTTTTTTCTCTAAATGCCTACGAAGCTGATGATGTTATAGTACTTAAAGAGTCGCAAAGAGTAAAACTGGTTGATCTCTACTCGATGCGATCAAGAAAAGCTCATAAAGCAGTTCTAATACCTCATGCTGAAAATGAGCTTTATAGTTTAAGTTTAGCTAGCTTTGATGATGAGCCAAGAATAATGCTTCACCATACAAGTGATCTATTGGATGATCTATCTAGTAGCTATACCGGAATTTCTTCTTTAGCTTGGAATCAAAATGCTGAAGATACATCAAATACCTATATTTTAGAGGAATCTTTTCTAAGGCAAGGGCAACTTCCTTTTGTATTGCAAGATTTTGTGTACAAGGCACAAACTTTAGAGTTTGACATAATATTTCGCAACCAGCCCAGTGCAAAAAATTATTTTGATTTACAAAACTATGAGCTGCAAATCTTTAATACTTTAAGAAATTGTCGAATACCTAAAGGGCAATCAGAATGCCAGCTTAGAAAAGGCTTAGGTCTTGCCTTCTACGGAATTCCATCAGGTTATAGTGTAAAAGTATGGACGCGTTCGGGCGATCATTATCAAGAGTTTTGTATGTCAGGTGTAAGTCTTAATTATCCTTTATTGTTTAAAATTCCCTTGGTTTTTCGGCCCCATTTTTACACTTCAGTTCGTAGTTCTGTTTATGAGGACTCTATCTGTAAAGGCGATCCTCTAACAGAAAATGCATGGCAAATGAATTTGCAATCACCAGAACCCGGCCGTTGTGAAACAGGGGCTATTATCTTATCGAATCCGCTTGGTGATACCTTTTGTTCACCCTAAAAACTGCTCCCTTTTGTTTCACTTTTTTTAGCCAATCATTTTGTACTTTCAATGACTTAGGATGATTGTCCGAGAATGCCTCATGATTTCAAAACATTCGGACAAAATACACTTATGATTTTAGGTACTTATGTGCTCTCGGACGGACGTCCGAAGTGAAATAAAAGGGAGCAGTTTTAAGAGTTTTCATAATCTTGATGGCCCGGAATATCCTCTGTTACTGGCTCAATAATATCGACCCCCAGGTGCAAGATGCGGGTACCGGCATCGCAATTGGGCCTTACATTTTTACCAATCACAATCCCTGATCGATCAGCTCGTACTTCTTCTTTGACTTCGCCAAAGACATTGTAAACATTTGCAATCACATCACCTTTGTTTACTTTTTCTGCCAAATTAGGCAAAACATCAACAATTCCTCCTTTGCTAGAGTAAATCCAATAGGAGTGATCACAAACTGTGGCATTGGTAACCATATCTCGTACGTTGCCATCAATCATTTTTAAATATCTAAGAGTATTTAAAATTCCCTCTAAGGTCTCATCAACGAGCTTGTGTTGAAAGTCATTTGGGTTGCCAATTTCTATGGTGATAGCTGGTATGCCTTGTTCATTGGCCCATGCTCTTAGGGTACCGCTTTCATCAAATTTCTGTACTATGATTTGCGGATTTTGCAAATAAGCAAGAGTTCTTGTCTCTTCGTTTTCAAGATCTGCACGCAAGTAAAGACTGTTTACTCTGCCATGACTTGCCGTATGTAAATCTAAGAGATAATCAAATTTTGCGATAATTTTCGTTAAGAACTGATGGGCATAAATTTGACTGGATGAGCCGACAGGGCTGCCAGGCATAATACGATTGAGATCGACATTGTCTGAGAAGTATCTTTGGTTTGCTAGGTAACCTGGTACATTGCTGATTGGGCATAAAACCAATGTGCCTTTTAGCTTTTCTGGTGAAATCGAATCGATAAGTTTAAATATGGTGGGAATTCCATTGAGTTCGTTGCCATGCAGAGCCGCGGTGAGACCGAATTTTTTACCCTTCTCTTTTCCTCGAATCACAATCAAGGGTACTCTCCAAGGAACACCCAATGAATTGTCAGAGAGGTGAACATGAATACGGTGAGTTTCTCCTCGGCTTAGGCTTGATAGATTTAAATCTTCTTTTGCTTTTATCACTTTTATCTTTTGCATGTAATTAGCCTATAATCTCACGTATTAATGATTCATCCTTATCGAGAGAACGAAAGAGTTTTTGTCGAAAAGCACCTTTCTTGTTGATAAGGTGAATTGCCATTTTATCAATAGCAACAACAGAAAGTACGGTTTGTATGTATGCTTCAATCAAATCGTCGGTTCCTAAACCAAGTGAGTTAAAGTCTTTTCGATCCATTAGCATTAAGCGGGAAGTGTCTGAATCCCATAAATTCTCACCCTTTTTAATTGAAAGATTGGTTCCTAGAACACTCCAGCTATCATCAGGTACTTTGCTTTCTAAAGGTTCTTTTGCTTTTCGAGCATAAAGTGCGCAGGGTGAAAAACCTTGGGGTGAAGAAAAGATCATAAGCCTAAGATCGGCAATATAAATTTTAGATTTTTTATTAGGTACGGTGCCGATATGAAAGTATCTTCCAGATTGACCCGTAGAGCTCCACTCATAGTGACCGATTAAACTCTGAACAATAAATTGATCATAATTATGATCTTGTTCCATAAAAGATGCGAGCTCTTTTTCATTGGTAATGGTAAAAACTCCTTGTCCAGCATTAGAGTAGGGGTTTTTGATTACAGCTTTACCACCAAATTTTTGTACCCACAGCGGGATTTCGACTTTACTTATATCTTTGATGGTTTCAGGAGTATTGATTTTCAATCCTGACCCAGATAGTTCAGAGTTGTATAGCTCATAGGCTTTGTCTGCTAAGAGTTTGTTTCTTCCACCAGCAAGACAAACCAAACTAGAATTATATATAAAGCTTTTCGAGGTGGTCGGAATTCGATTCCAGGGTTTTTGTGTTACATAGCGAAAGGCAGCACGAATGGGAACAACTTGATCTTCGTTCACTTGAACATTTAAAATTCCATTTTCAAATTGCGTAAATTTCTCACCATTATCATAAAAGGGTACAAGCAAAACTTCTTCACCTGTAAGGTCGGCGATAGTTTGTGCATAGCCCGAACACTCCATATAGTTTTTGTCATAAATCACTGCAAGTCTTCCCTCAGGCAGACGTTTTCTTTTTAAAGCAGGTAAAAAAGAGTTTTCAACTAAATATTTATAGCCTCGGTGTTCATCAAATTCCGAAATGGGCGGCATTGATTTTTGTCCTGAAGGGCATGAGTTGGTTTCTAAAACCACCATTTTTCGATTGGCTTTTTCTGTTGTTGTATAAAACAGATCAGCTCCGCCCCAAAAAAAATGTTTTGATTGGTAAGATAATATTTCTTCTAATTGAACCTTACTCACTTGAGGGTTGAGGTGAACATATCTCTCAATGATCTGATTGTGCTTGAGATTGAAAAAATGGCCTACCATTGGGTGCAATTGTGAATTGAGAGCTTTGGGGTAGAAGTGAGAGTCGGCCTCAAAGTTTCCAGGAGTTTTTACTTCGACTTTATTCATCGTATTCCTTTAGGGTGTTTTAAGGTTTTCTATTCTATTACTACCTATAGCTCATTCTTCCTTTAAGGAGTGCTCGATCAGTAGCCCTCATAGCGAAGATGAAGCATCAATACGCCCAGATCTCTTCTTTAAAAGTTCATATCCCATACCGCGATAGTCACTTTTGATTACACCCCAAACTGAAGTTTGCAAATCTTCAATTTCTCCTAGTACAATGATTTCTTTGTTTCTTGTAAATCTATTTTTTGCAACTTCGGGCACTATGGTAAATGCCAAAGCCTGTTCTGTTACGAGTTGAAATAAGTCCATGTCATTGCCTTGGCCAATGATTTTTGGTGTTAGTGAGTATCGAGTAAAAAACAACTCAAGCTCGTACCTTAAATGAGAGTCGGATGAGTAGTTAAAATAGGGAATTTTTGCTAAAGATTCAGGAAAATTTTTTTTGTATTTGGCATATTTTTTGTGAGCAATAGCAAAACATCGATTCATGCCAACTAAATAAGCAGTCATATTGGGTGTAAGACTTAATTTAGAATCGGTAAAAACCAGATCAATAATTCCTTCTTCAAGGTCTGCCAAAAGCAGATGTCTTTGGCTTTCTTTGATATGAACAGAGATTTCTTTTTGCTGAAACAGGGGAAGAAGGGTGTCATAGAGAAAGTACTGACTCATATGATAGGTAATACCTATATCTATGCTTGTCTTAGGCAGCTGCGTTCTATTGCGCAAGCGCGAAGTCATCGTATTGGATAAAGCAAATATTTTCTCGGCAAACTCAAGTGCCAGTTCTCCTTCTTGAGTTATACTAAGGCTGCGATTTTTACGCTCAAAAAGTAAGCAATCAAAGTATTCTTCAAGAAGCTTGATCTGGTCACTGATAGTAGGTTGAGAAATATAGAGTTTCTCAGAGGCAGTTTTAATCGAACCCTCTTTGGCAACAATATAGAAATAGTAGAAATGATTAAAATTTAGTCTATCCATGTATCATAATACTTCAGTTAGTTTATTCCTAATTGAATAGGGTGATAAAACGATTTTACTTAACTTTAACGAGTCTCGATAATAAATCAAGTGTTTCATCTAAGGAGGATTTCTTGAAATACATAATGCTTTTTTTTCTACTTTTTTCTATTGGATCACACTGCTTTGCAGATGAAATGAGTCAAAAGAAAAAGTGTAAAAATGTTGAAGTAAGTTGCGATGGTGTTGAAGGTGCAAAACGTGAGTATTTTTGTGCAAAAAAGCAAGTCTCTGAAAAAAGAAAAGAGAAACTCTGTAAAAAGGCACCAAGAAAAAGAATGGCTAAGAAGAAAAAACAAAAAAAGATAAAAAAAGAAATCAAATCCGATTCAGAAATGAATGATGATTTAGATTTATAAGGAGATAAAATGAAAAAGAATGCACTTTTAAACTTGTTGTTGTGTTTTATGCTTGCTTTTAGCTTAAACGCTTTTGGTGATGATCATGATAGCGATGATGGTCATGATACAACTCATGATACAACTCATGATGATTCCTCTTCAGACGATTACGACTCTGGTGATGAGTAAGAACTAAAAAAGGGCCTTGTGGAATGCTCTATGAGGCCTTTCTAAATGGGTAATCAGCCAATTTGTCTTAATTTGATACAGTGTATATCTTTAATAAATTAAAAAATTATCTAAATTCTTAATAGCATATTCTTGATAGTATTATTATGAAACGCCGAATTCTCTTTGTTTGTATTGGGATTGTTGCCACAATGATCATATATCAAAACTGCTCAGATGTTGGTTTAACCAATCCCAGTGAGACTCCTCAAGAGCAGTGTAGTCCTCCTCAATACAATATAGTAGAGAGTCAAAATGGTGATGAATACTTCTATCATGTTTTTGAAATTCTAGAAGACTCTGCACCTCGTGCTCTTGATATTGAGATGGAGTTTCAAATCAATCAAGACCCTCCGATTCGAGCTAAGTCTATAAGCATGAGTCGCGATGAGTATCTCAATAGAGCTTGTGAGTTTGAGGTCAAGGCCAAGCCTCCTTCTTGTGGTCAGACTATTGAAGTCAATCAAGTTTTTAGAAAATTCGCAGCTCAAGATCCAGATTGTCCTTTGCCTGTTGATCCTCCCGATGAGGATCCGCCAATAGAAGATCCACCTCAAGATGATCCTCCTGAAGAGTCAGATGGTTTAGACTATGGCTTTTGCACCGAAGGAACATTTGATTGGCCAGATTTAACGCCCGCTAATTTTGATTTGCCCTCGCAGTGTACCGATGGAGTGAATTTTAATATTGAAAAAGAGGTAATGCAGCTTTACGCGAGAACAACAGGCATAGCGCGTTTTCGTAGGCAGGGGTCAAGCAGCGGTGGTAACTTTTTAAGCTCAACTTTCAATTGTACGAATGGCTCTGAAAGTCGTATCGCTTAATTAGGCGATATGCGTGCTGGTTGCAGTGATATAATACTCAGTCACAGATTAGCGGCAGCATCAAGACCAATTATGTCTTTGCCAACAGAGACCTATGTATCCTCGATTCCTTTTCGTTTAAGAAAGGGAATGCTTTATATGACGGTCTCTAATTCTATCATTTCGAGTAATAATATATTTTCATTTACATCACCCTGGTCGCTTGTCATTTCAGAATGTCCAGGTATTGAAGAGCTGAGCGCGGCTTGTAGGGTTCAAGGAAATTACAACTCTGAGGTTTTTATTTATGATAAAGACTTGGTTCGTGAAATGTATCCCGATACTGACACTTCCAGCTTTTGCATGATAGAGGCAGACAAAACATATTATATAAACACAGTTTTTGCTCAAAAAGAATTTGATAGCGAGTCTAGATCTTTTCGAGACGATTTAATCTATACTTGTGAATCTGCTGTATCTGATGCAAGCGGGCAAGATTAACTCTCAGCAGGTTGCGGTATTAGGATGCATATTCAATTTCCTCGTTGCAGTGAGAACTAACTTTTTTCTAGACTTTAGGCTGTGTCATTGGGCACACATTGCCTTCTGATTTGAATCTCGTAGAATCAATATGTGAAGCAAATAAATTTTATATCTATTAGAAACATTCTGATTTTTTCTTTTTTCATATTTTCTTTATCTGCTTGGGGAAAGCAAACAAAGCTAGATAAAAGTGTTCGTATTCCACAACAAGAAGAGATTGTTTCGAGCATATTTAAAGATATGGTTGTGGTGCAAAGAAAGGCCAAAGAAAAGCGAAACAAGATTCTTTTTTCTACATACCTTCAATTTGATTTCTCTGATGGGCCTATCACAATGTACGGGCTCAATACAAATTTTGGTTATGCTTTTAATGACTTTTTTGAGGTTTATTTAAATTTGGTGCCGGTTTTTCTTAGTGAAGAGAGAAATATTGTTGATAGAGTCGAGAGTTTAACACTTCAAGGTGGTGGACAGGCGACTTTGACCTATGCCAAACCAGAGTATCAGTATGGAATTGAAGCTCTTTGGTTGCCCGCGTATGGCAAAGATAGCTGGGGGCCCAAACAGATAGTAAGAAGCGATACTTTTTTTAAATTTGGTGCCGCACAAATTTTATATGAAGACAATGAAACTGGACTTCGATTTACTTCGGCAATTGGTAAAACTTATTTTATTTCCTCTTACTTTAATTTTCGCTTTGCTGCAGGGGTAAGCTATCTACAAACCATTGTAGATGCTGAAAAAGATTTTCGAACCATTGGTATATTAGAATTTGGCTCGGTATATTATTTTTAATCAAAAAAAACGCTGGGAGGCCGTGTTTTGGAAAGTTTGCAATTATTCTTAAATTCAGGTGGGTTCACATCATGGTTAATTCTTATACTTTTTGTAGTACTGATTGTTACAACAATTGACCGAATTCGTTTTTTTTATTTTCAATCTAGTTATGATGCTCAAGCCGCGTTAAATAAGATTAAAGAACTGATCAGTACAAGAAACTATACAGAAGCGCTTCAAGTTTGTAACGCCGAAGAAAATGTACCTGAGTTAGATGTTGTCAAATCTGGTTTGCTCGCCGTTGAAAACGGCAGAGAGGCAATGAACTCTGCCCTAGGCAGATCTGTTTTAGAGATTTCAAGAAAATGTGAAAAACGTATGCCAGTCATTGCATTGATCGCAGGTGTAGCCACCTTGCTAGGCCTTTTGGGAACGATTACGGGACTCATTAAAACCTTTTCAGCTATTGCAAAAGTTGATGCCGCTGAAAAAGCTCAGTTGCTTGGTGATGGTATTTCTGAGGCAATGTACTCAACTGCATCTGGATTGGCCTTGGGAATTTTAAGTATGGTTGTTTACACTTGGTTCTCTTCTAAAGGTGATAGCATCGTAAGTAATTCTCAAGATGCCGGCTATCGTTTTATTACACTCATTGAAGCTGCCGAGAGGAGTAAAAACTTTGAATGATCTCTTTGATCTGAAAAAAAAACCAGAAAAAACGATACATCTAGATATTGTACCAATACTTGATGCACTCGTTGCATTGATTTTCTTTTTATTGATTTCAACTAGTTTCGTTCAGCTTACAAAGCATACAATCCCTCCATCAGCCGTTTCGACTATTACCGACCCTATAGTTCCACCCCCTTTGTCACCTAAAATATATGTACACGGTCAAGGGGAGCAACTTGCGTTTACTTTAAAGTGGGAAGGAACAAAACCTGGAAGTATACAAAAAAAAATAGTTTTAAATGACGAGAAAGAGTCTCTTTTGCCAAAACTAAGATCTGAAACTAAAAAAATTATTAAAAACTTTTTAAGTAAATATCCAAATGAAAAGAGTATCCAACTTGGGCTGAGTGAGAATACCTCGTATCAAGATATGGTCGCAATCATGGACGGAATCAAAGAGGATATACCTGATATTGTTCTTATTAGTTATAAAGAAGTGGGTCTTTGGTATCAAAACAATTAAAGGGGCGATGTGAAACTTTTTCAGAAAAAAAGAAAAAAAATGATTGCTCTTAACGTTGTACCAATGATCGATGTATTCGCGATTATTATTATATTTCTAATTAAAGGCACGGTCATGGGAGTATCATCGATTGAAGTTCCAAGTGATATTGAACTACCAAAAAGTAAGAGCTTAGAAGGTATTGAGCAAGCACCTAGTATAGTAATTGGTCGTGATTATGTGAGCTTTTCATTGAGTAAATCTAAAGTGCCACTAAATGATTTTTTTTCGCAAAATAACTCGAATCAACAAAAGCGATTAAAAGAAGAGATGAATTCTTATATTCAGAATATACCTAAGAAAGTCAAAGCATCTGGTGTTTTGCTTAATGTAATTACGGATTCATCTACTCCTTATAAAACTGTTTTTGAAGTTGTTCGTTTTTTTCGTGCCGCTGGCTTTCAGTCGCTGTTATTCGTAGCCAAAGGAAGTGACTAAGATGGCTAAGAGAGTACAATATCTTTGTATATTTCTTTTGGCTTTTCATTTTTGCAGTTCTCTTTATGCCAAAGAATCAATGAGTCAGAATGTATTTTTTCAATTAAAAAATGCTATAGAAACTCGAGATCATCTTGGTATGAGAATATTAATTAAAAAACTAGCGAGGAGCAAACTAGATTATAAGCAATGGGCATTGGTTCGCAGACATATTCATAATCATCCCAGAGTCGGTTTTGATATTGTTTTTAAATGGGATCGAATACGACCAAAAAAACTAGGGAACTCTAAATTGGAAAGTCAAATTTTCTCAACGATGACAAAAGCTGATGAATTGATGTTACAGAAAAATTTTGAACAAGCCTTTCGTCTTTATCAAAAAATAGCTAAAAGAATGAAAAGAAATGTATTAAAAACAAAACGAGAAAATTTGTATTTATATAATATTATGGTTCATTCAATGGCTCGAGCTCTTTATGGTGCTGAACGCTATGATGAATCTCTTGAGGTTTACTCTTGGATAACAACAAGTTACCCAAGATACAGACAAATTCTTTTTGAGAAGATGTGGGCAGCTTTTTTGGCGGGAAAAGTAGATTTAGCAGTAGGTGCTGTAGCTTCTCAGAAATCGACCTACTTTTCAAATTATCTCGAGCCTGAGGCATATTTGGTTCTTCTATATATTTATAAAAAATTGTGTAAGGAGAGTGAAATAAAGGCTGTGTATAAAGAACTGAAACAATGGAATGAAGACTTAAAAGATGGAAGTTTTAGTTTTGATACTTGGGCACAGAATGACATCGAACTTTTGTCTCTTTACAATCTTATGAATGCAAAAATCAATAATACAGATGATTCACTTGCATCAGAAAAAAGAAGTGAGCAAGTCAAGATAGAGAATATATTAAAAGCTAGATTTGAAAATGAAAAAAATAGACTGAAAAAAGAGATTGAGAAAATTCTTGCTTATTCTTTTTTAGCCATTGCTGCCGAGGAATTGAAAATGAATCCTGGCGAAAAGCTAGATCGTTCTGAAGCCTTGAAAAAGGGGCGTGAAATTTGGCCAGTTGAAAGTGCTGAAGATTGGGTTGATGAGATTGGTGGTCACGTTTTTATAGGCGATAATAAGTGTACAAAATAAGGTTTAAAATTCTTTGTTTGTTCTCTTTATTTTCACTTCTTTTTTTTAGTGTAGATACTTCTTTTGCGAATAAAAAAACTAAAGTAATTCCTCGAAAAACAAAGCAAATATCTGATTTCGAAGAGAAATATCTTTTCGGCGGCAAAGCCCAAGAGAGAAATCCACAACAGTTAAAACGGATGATAAAAGGATTTAGCTTATTGCTTAAAAATCTTCCTGCAGGGGTAGATCGCAATAAGAAAATTTTAGCTCGTGCTTCAAGCTATTTAGCACTTTCTAGATATTACCGAGTAGAAGCGAAGACAACCAAGAAAAATAAAAATAGAGAAATACTATATGCTAAAAAGGCGAGAAAAGATGTTCAGTATATCTCTACTTCTAAATTTTCTGATAATAAAATGAAAGCTAAAGCAAACTATTATTTAGGTCTTGTCGACTTATATATAAAAACACGAAGTTCTGCTAAAGAATACTTTATAAAATCTTTAGAATTAGATTCGCAATCTGAGCAAGCACCTGCTATTGCACTAATAGTTGCTGAAACGTATTTTGAGGAGGGTAAATATCTTAAAGCTATAGAATACTATGGCTCTTATTTTAAAATATACAATTTTAAGCAAAAAACTCTAGCTGTGTATAAAACTGCATGGAGTGAGTTAAATTTGGAAGAATACGAAAAAGCGGAATCTTCGTTCTTAGAAGTTATAACCAATTCTAACTACAAAAGCTTTTCTAATGATGCCTTCAATGATTTGGCAATGACCGTAACATTGCATCGAGATGAGAGTGATATATTAAGCTTTGCAAGAAAAAAGATGAATCGTAAAGAGCTAGAATACCTAGATTTTCTAACTCAAGTTTTACGTAATCTGCAGGCACAAAATGGTGTAAACCGTAAATCTATTATCTTTGCAGAGCTTGAAAAAAAAGAAAAAGATCCTTATCGAAAGTTAAGATTATATGTTTCAAATATAGCAAATCTGCAAAAAGAATATGCTTCAATGGCTCCTATGATAGATTTTCGAGCTATATTGAAATATGTGAAACAAAAAAATATCAAGGCAAATTCTCCAAGTTTTATTAAATTAGTTCCAGAATTCGAACCTGAATTGTTGTCACTGATTCAAGTTTTTTCAGAAACACATTCAGGAAAGATTAAAAAAATAGAGAAAATACCAGATAAGGTTCTGGCTAAAAGTTTAAGAGACATGACTGGATTTCATATATCATACTTTCCCAAGTCTCCTCATTTAGATGCTAGTTATTTGGTGTTGCTCAATATTTGTAAACAATTGAAAGAAGAAAAATGCATTTACAAGCAATCTAAGCTTATTTTAAGTAAAGAGAATTTAAAAAAAGTGCACCACAGTGCCCATTTAGAACTTCTTAAGGTTCTGGATTCTTTTTATAAGAAAGATAAAAAATTCTATGATGAATATGAAAGTTATTTATCATTATTTTTAACAAAATATCCAGAGGATGAATTTTGGTACCAGTTAGCTAAGACAATTACAGTTTTATATAACGAAAAAAATAATTATAAGAAATCAGTATTTTATCTGGATAAAATTCATCAAAAAGAAAAAACAGATGAATCATTTTATCGACTCCAGTTGGCACATTTTAATTTGAAAAAATATAAAAAGATTATTTCGCCTAAGGATAATTTTTTAAAAAGTAAATATGCAAATGAAATTAAAAGCATGGAGCGAGAGTCCTATTTAGCTCTTGCTAAAGTGAGTAGTGATGAGAATGACTTTGAATCTTACCGTGATTATTTAAAAAAGTTTTTACAATTGAATCCTAATAAAGAAAAGCAGCTGATTGCGCAGAGAGACTATTTGTCGAAGCTTTGGAAACTTGAAAAATACGATGAAATGCATTCTGAGCTTATAAATTTTTCTGTTAAATCAAGGCTAGGTAAAGATTACGAAGACTTTACGAAAAAGCTTTTAGAGTATTATATTCAATATGCAAAGTTTCAAAAAGCATTTTCATTGGTTTCTTCTGAGAATCAAGACAATCGATTTAAGGCTTTTGAGTTTTATTGGCTTCAGTCAAAGCTTGCGCTTGATTCTGTATTAGATAAAAATCTAGCTACTCTATTTCATAAACTTGATAAAGAAAAAAAATTATATTTTTCTAAAATATTAGCAAGGTATAATTCGAAATCTTATCTAAATTATATTGATGAAATTTTACCTAAGAATATTCAAGAAAAAAAAATGGCTTTATATGCTCTTCAGATGAAGTACGGTAGTGAACAATTTAAAGTTCCTACTCATTATATTTCATATCTTGAGCCGGTTTTAAAGCCAGAGTTAAAGCGTTATGGTAAGTCTGAAATTCAGAATAAGATTATTCAGTTTAAAGTAACGAATCAGTTTTCAAGTGATAAAGAGAGAAATGATTTTATTCAAAAGTGGATTCTTTTTGCTAGAGAAGTACGAAAACAAATCGCAGATGATCTTAGAAATAGATTTATTGATGAAAGACTGAATATTATTACAATGGCGAAAGATCTTGAGCTTCAGCTTTCAAATCTTATTTTAAGTTCACCCATACCTGGCCAGCTTACAGAAGAAGAATCTAAAGAATACAAACAAGGTTTAGATAAACTATCTCAAGAATTTATTGAACAGTCTCAAGAATACCAAAAAATCATAGATGGCTTACAAAAAAAATTAGCTAGTTCGAATAGCAATAAGGTATTTGAATTTTTAAATTTTTGGAATTTGCCTTGGCCAAATAAAAGAATGCAAGCTGATTTTAAAAGGCTTTTAAAAGCTGAAAATTATATTGGGGCTATTATACTGCTAGACCATTGGCGAGCACTAGACGATTTAAGTGATAAGAATTATTATAATTACAAGATACGATTAGCTAAAGAAGCAAATAATAATTCTTTTATGGCCAATGAAATTTTTCAAGAATTATTAAATGACAAAATACAAGACTTAGTCGATCAATGGAGAAGAGATATTTAAGATGAAATATTTTTTTCTTATACTTTTCAACTTTCACTATGGAATGGCTCAAGAGGTATTAAATTTTGAAGCAAATGTTATTGAGGGTGAAAGACTGAATCCAGATTTGTTTACTCAGATGGAGGTGGAGACGCCTGATTTAGATACTTTGATTTACATTAGAAAGAATTTTAATGATTTTCACAAAGTTGAAAGAAATAGACGCCCTAAGTTTCAAAGGCCTCGTAGAAAAGGTGTTAAGAAGTGAAAGTGATTCGTATTCGCCGCAACTCAAGAGATATCATTCAATTTGCTGCGAACAAAAAAATGATTTTAATCGGCCGTTCACCGAGTTGTGATGTTGTTTTGCGTGCTCCCGGTGTGAAACCAGTTCATTTTATGCTTGAATGGGTGGGTGCAGGAGAGTTTTCTTTAAATTCTGAAAGTCAAGAATGGAGTGTTTTTGATATTTCTTCAGGACGTGAAATCTCAGAATCTGAAGTCGATACATTAAAAGCTGGATTTGGTAAAATCATTGGAAATGATCCAGTTGATCTCGGCAATTTTCAATTTCAGTGGTCTCAAGATAGATTGTCTGCTACCGAGATAATCAAGCCTATTATGGGTTCATCGATTAATCTTGACCCTAATTCACAGAGCAGAATTGATGAATCTGAGAAATCAGTTCTTGAGGTTATAAAGCTGAATCATACTTCAGGCGCCGTTGAGATGGTAACTCATATTCATAAGCCTAAATATAAAAAATCATTTTTACTAAAAAGTTTCTTAAGTGGTACACGAATACAATGGGGTCAAGATCAAGACATAGAATTTGATTTTTCACTGCTAGATGGAGCTGAAATTTATAATCATGGCATACATCAAAGTGATAAGAAGTTAAAAATGGATGGTCTTATTGAAGTTCGCATTGATTCTACTAGTTTTTATTTTCGAATCGTAAACCGCGTTGAAGTCCCTAAATTACCCCTTGAAATCAAAAAAGATCCTTATTATCGATATATTGTTTTTTCAGTATTCGCTTTGTTACTATTGCTTTCTGTTTCTTATGTTTTTGATTTTTCAGGTCAAGATGAGCCTGATCCTGCTCCGCCTCGTATAGCTAGAGTTGAAGTAAAAAATGTCTTAGCTCAAACTCAGGAACTACCTAAGCAAGATTTTGAAACCTTAGAAGAGAGTGTAGTCAGTGAAGTAAAAGACAATCTAAAAGAAGTAGTGAAACCTGTTGAGAAAAAACAGATTCAAAAGTCAGTTGAAAAGACCAAAACTTCAGTGAAAAAAGAAAATGTTCAGCTTAAAAAAGCGAAACAGAAAAATGTGAATTCAGTAGGTTTGTTAGGGGCTTTAGGAGCCAATAAAAAAGGACCTAAAACGAAGAAAATTCGTGCTGACATGATTTTAAATGATGCTTCATCGACAGAAACTGCAGATAGTTCAGAGCCAAAGTTGAATATTAAGACATCTCCAAAAGGTTTTGTTGGTCAAGATTCAAAGAGAGCCGAGTCGCCCAATCCAGGCTTGACGGGCGCCGCAAGTGATTTAAATTTATCGGATAACCTGAAAGAAGCTACAATTAGTAATGTATCAACTAAGTCATCTGATTTTAGTTTTAATTTTGGTGCTGCAACAAGCGACATTGAAATTGGATCAGAATACAAAGAATCGATTCAAGGTGGATTAGATAAAGAATCGGTTCGAAGAGCCATTGCTGCTCACCGCAAAGAGTTCAGAACCTGTTATGAAAAGGCTCTTCTGACTATGCCCAAAATTTCGGGTAGAATTGTATACAAGTGGCAAATCAATGCAAATGGTCCTGTTGATTGGATTAAAACAATGAAAAAAACTGTACGATCGCAAAAATTAGTCAATTGTGTACAGTCCGTTATTCAAAAAATAGTATTTCCCCAGGCTCCCAACAAGCAGCCAACATTAGTTATTTATCCTTTTGAATTTAAGTCTAAGAATTAACTAGCAAGCTGGAATCGATCTGTTTTTTCAACAGAGCTAATCCATTGCTCTAATTTTTTAGCAAAGATTTCTTCTTTATTACTAAAGACGAATCGAATTCTTTCTTTTGATTCGGTTAAGTGTATATTGAATAGAATACTGTCTTTTCCATCCAAGCTACTCAAATAAATTTGACTTTCAGAGCCCAGTAATTCCTCAGGCACAATGTGCTCTAAAGCAATACCTCCTAATGAAATATCTCTACTAAAACTTCGAAAGGTAAGATTTTGATTTCTGATAATTATCTTTAACCTCAAAGAATATCTTTTGTACTTTCTTTTTTCTTCATAGGGACCTGTCGTTTTCATTTGAAAGCCAGATATTTGTGTTATGAAGTTAATTTCTTGTTCGGTTTTATCTTCTGGAAAAGGTGGAGGTAAGAAAGAAGGCTCAGGATTGGTATTAGAGAGAGATTTTTTAATTTCAGAAACTTCTTCACAAGCGGTCCATTCCGTCCACTCTGGCGTCCATACCCACCATGACTTTAGCATATCAGATGATTCACTCTTTAGACGTAAGATCATGTCATGGTAAGATATATCAAAGATGTTTTCTTTGCTCTTTGAATTATGTATGTACCACTTTAAAATTTTTAGTTCCATAACTTACCCTTGTCTTATCTTCGGTAGTCCTTGAGTTGCACTTGAATCTAGACGAAAGACCTAGTTTTAGATCATTCTACTATTACTGAGGAATGATATTTGCGATGAATTCTCTTTTTTAAAGCCTTCTTCTTTGAGTGAATTTTTTCTTTTAGAGAATTGATCTTAGTGACTTGTTTATTTTCTTCATCCTGATTAGTAAGCTCATTGGCTTGATCTTCATAACTGGCCTGAATTTCCGCCTCAAGTTCTACCTCAATCTTTATTTTAATTTCTTGCGATGTCTCAAGATTTGCTTCAGACCCACTCTCCTTGTTCTCGATGCATTCGCTATAATCTTTATCGCTGGGTAGCAAATAATTTTCTGTTTCCAACGGCTGCCAACCTCTAAGTAGAAGCTGGATATAGGCATCGAGCTCAAGGGAATTATTTTTGTAATCAAAATACATATTATTGCCCTGTAATCCACATTGAGGGTCTTGTCCTGCAAGTTCATTCTCTTCTAGTTTTCTCATTAAAGGGACTAAGGCGATATGATATCTTGGACCTTGGTAGTATTTGATTTCAATATTGTATTTTGTTTCATGATCAAAATAAAGAGCCTTGTCGCTGCATCCCATTCTTGTTGGATGTGTTCCATCATTATTGATTATCTCAATCATGGTATCGTTTATTTCTAAATTCATATTAACGCCATCATCACCAAGAATGGCGAGTTCATAATAACCTGGTTCTTGATCTTCTCGGATCTGGAGTTGAGTGCGAAACTTAAGTGCAAATTTCTCAACTAATACTTCTCCTTGGTCATTCTTTAAAGCATTTCCATCTTCGTTTAAAAAACCAAGGTTAAAAGATCTTGTGGGTACATGAATATTAGAAAAATACAAATCTGCTTGCGCTTTTATGCCGTATTGAAAGTAGCTTTCTACATCATTGTAACGATCTTGTGAAGACTGTAGATAGTAGAGCTCAGCACTCAAGCCATAGTTGAGATTTTGATTCTTTTCTCCATTCTCAAAAGGATCACAAATGATATTATCGCCTGAATTGGCATCATCACCTGAATTGGCATCATCACCTGAATTGGCATCATCACCTGAATTAGTATCATCACCTGAATTGGCATCATCGCCTGGGTTTGCACCATCACCTGAATTAGTATCATCACCTGAATTGGCATCATCGCCTGGGTTTGCACC
>CAZZCP010000033.1:0-24417 GCA_964653235.1 uncultured Pseudobdellovibrionaceae bacterium
TTCAAAATTAGGATTAAAGTTTGGGAAAAAAGTGAAACAAAAGGGAGCAGCTTATGAATAACAAGCTTCTAGCGAAGATACAGTGCTTTAGGCAAAAAAAAAGACCGTCGGGGAACGGTCTTTTTAAGGGGTGCTTGAGATAGGACTCAAGGGGAAATTTTTAGAAATGGAGGGGAATATTTCTAAAATTAGCCATCAACTGAATATAGTTATAATGAATTCCTTATGTTAGGGATAATTATTCGTACTACTAGAAGATCATTAGTTTTACTAATTCCCCTCTAACCAAAGCTTTGGTAAAAACGTAAAACGATCGGATCGGCTTTAAACGATGATGCTCGAAAGCCTAAAATATAAAGCCCCGAACTTCTTTTGACGCGGCTCATTGCAACATAGGCGTGGCCCGGCTCCCAAAGAGAGCTCAAATCTACCGCGGCTGCATCTAGAGTACAACCCTGAGATTTATGAATGGTGGAGGCATAAGCCAACTGCAAGGGATAATTGCTAACACTGGCGCAAACTTCTGAATCTTCATTTAAAAGGTGAAAACTGCTTTGTTTGACTTCGACCCAGTCGCCATTGAGAAGCTCTACAACAATCTTGTCTTCTCCAAAATCTCGAATATATCCCAGGCTGCCATTGACCCAGCGGCCGAGCGGATCATTTTGCCTTAGCATAACAAAGGCATTTTCTTTCATCTCTAAGTACTCAGGAATTGGAGATGATTTTTTTAATTTTTCAATATTTTTGGCATCTCCTGAGTAGACACTATCAAAAACATAGCTCTGGCCACTTAGCTCTTCGAGTTTCTCGAGGTTAAAGTCTTCTACAGGTTTTTTTCTAGCATAAAGTCGAGTGCCCTCAAAATCGAGGCCCGGATCAATCAAACGCTCTTTGCAAAATTCTAAAATCTCCTCATCAATATCACCGACTCGAATTTTATTGAGCATGCGCAAAAACTCAGGCTCTTCGCAACGATGATTTTCACGTAAATAGATATTCTCAAATTCGCTATGTATCCATGCTGGGTCAGAGAAGACCCAGTCTTTCTTTTGCCCGCGAATGTTTACCGGAGGAAGCTGAGCAAAGTCACCAACAGCAATCACCTGCAAACCACCCCAAGAAATTTGCGGATTGCATTGCAAACGACAAATAGCCTCGGCAGCGCGAAAGGCTGATGAGCTAAGCATTGAAACCTCATCAATAATAAAGCCGCGCATTTCTTTGAGCTTTTTTTGTAGCTTCTTATCTTTGAGGGCTCTCTCAATGCTGGCATCCATTCCGCCTTCCATAAGTCCAAGGCGAAAAAAACTATGAAAAGTTTGCCCACCCAAAAGAACTGCAGCAACTCCAGTACTGGCAAGCAAAGGATACTCTTTTTGAGTGTACTTTTCGCGCAAAGCTTTGATCACAAAACTCTTTCCGCTTCCGGCTCCCCCTGTTAAAAAAAGATTACGACCGCTCTCAATAAGTGAAAAAGCTCGTTTTTGTTCTTCATTGAATTGATCTTGCATAGATTGCATTTGCAAACAAAGTATACAAAAATAGGCCCGGCTGCAATTGAGATAAGGAGTTCAAATGTTAAAATTTAGTCCTATTAACAATTTGGAATTTGAAGGGGTAAAAGACATCAACCCAAAGGAGCTCGCCGATCAAATCGGACCCAATATTGATTTGGTCGATGTTCGGACCCAAGGAGAATATACAGGTGAGTTGAGCCATATTAAAGGCGCAAAGTTGATACCAGTCGAAGAACTTGAAGCGAGAACCCGAGAGCTCAATGCTGAAAAAGTAACTGTTTTCGTCTGCCGCAGTGGGAGAAGATCTGCCCTTGCTTGTCAAATTGCTAAAGAAGCCGGCGTAAAAGAGTGCTATAACCTTCATGGCGGCATGATTCTATGGAATCAAGAGGGACTGCCCGTTAAGGAGTAAAATGCTAGACCAAAAAGACGAAGTTTTCGTCAATCGAACTCTGAATTTAAAGAAAATCAAATATCTAGGCTTTGACATGGACCACACCTTGGTTCGCTACGACAGCCATGCTTTTGAAGAGCTCGTTCATAATAAGGCCATTGAAATTTTAATCTCAAACTATCAATATCCCGAGGCTATCCGCAATATTCCGTTTGAATACGAACGTATTATTCGTGGACTAGTGATCGATAAAAAGAGGGGAAATCTTTTAAAGATTAACCTTCACGGTTACATCAGGCAAAGCTGTCATGGCACGCACCTAATTGACTATAATATTCAAAAAACCATCTATCGCGGAGCTCACCTTGATTTGGGAGACGACAATTATATTCCTGTCGATACAGCTTTTAGTGTTGCCTTTGGCAATCTTTTTGCCCATTTAGTTGATTTGAAAGACAACGGTGAGCATGAGCTTCCAGCATACTCTGATATTGCTGTTCATATTCTTGAATGTGTGGATACGGCTCATCGAGATGGCAGCATTAAAAGTATTGTAAGCCAAAATCTAGAAAAGTTTATTTTACAAGATCCTCAATTGGTTGAAGACTTAGAGAGATTTAAAATTTTCGGCAAAAAACTCTTTGTTTTAACCAATTCAGAGTATGAGTATTGCAAAGCACTGCTCGACTATACAATCACTCCATTTCTCAAGCAGCACAAACACTGGTCTGAGCTGTTTGAATACACCATCGCACTTGCTTCAAAGCCTCGCTTTTTTTACGACAAACTTCGCTTTTACAAAATCAATCCCGAAGATGGTACGATGAGAAACACTCATGACATCAAAACCCCTGGTATTTATCAGGGCGGCTGCGCTCAAAGTTTTACTGATGATTTAAACATGATGGGAGATGATATTCTCTATGTGGGTGATCATATTTACGGTGATATTTTGCGCTTGAAAAAAGACTGCAACTGGCGAACGGCTCTGGTGATTGAAGAGCTGGGTGATGAAATTACCAAGTCATTAGAAGCAAAGCCGATACAACTTAAGATTCAAGCTTTGATGGACAAGAAAGCTCCGCTTGAAAAAAGTATGATGGAGATGGAAGACAAACACTTTTTAGAGAACAATGAAAAGTATCCTAAAGAGAGCGATCCAGATTTTGCTGAACTACAAGAAATTGATAAACAAATATCACAATTGATTATCGAGCATGCACGAGTCTTTAATTCTCATTGGGGAGCGATTATGCGAGCCGGAAACGAAGAGAGCTATTTAGCTGGTCAAATTGCCCGCTTTGCATGTGTCTATACACAAAAACTTGGAAACCTGCTTCGCTACTCACCGCGAACCTACTTTCGCAGCTTTCGCCGAGATATGCCGCATGAGTTGTGACCGTTATTTCTCTTGTCGATGATGAAGCTTTTACCTGGCCCTTCTTCTTTGGACGAAAATATCTAGTTTAGAAATGGCATTTTATTTGCTCTTATGAGCACATAAAAATTATTTTTGAGGTATTTATGCTAAATTCTATTTTCATTTTTTTGTTCTTTCACTTTCTTTACATGCTTCTGCCGAGCTTGTAATTCATGATATCGAGATAGATAACCAAAATGCTTTGGCTGTTGAGTCCGGCGACGACTATTCATCTGATAAAAATCTACATTACATTGAGTTTCGTTTGACCTTTGCGAATCCACAAATCGAGGGAGCCAAAAAGTGGATCGGCTCAAAGACTGGCGAGCTCAATGGCAATTCTTATCGTTTCTCAAAAATGAGATTCAATAAGTTTAGCACTAGGTGTGATCGCAATAGATTCGCTTCTTGTGATAATGGGCATTTAAGATTTGTAAAGCTTATATATACAGAGCGCACAGACAGTTTCCTTCCAGAACCTGTAAGAATCACTAAGGAACAACTAGATTTAGCTCTTGAATATGCTTTTCAAGAACGCGAAAATACAGACCAAACGCAATTTCTAGGAAATGAATTGCATTTGTGCGCTGTTTGGAAACGCGAAGAAACAGCTACATCTACCCCAGATGTACTCGATGTATCCTGTACTCACATTCATAGGCTTTACAATCTTCAACCTTTTACAAATGGTAAACTGTATTTAACAACGAATGATTTAACTTTTTATGATCAAGACTCTCATGTTCTTTATGAACCTGGAGATTTTGATTTGGATATGTTCATTCATCTCACCGGCTCCAACGAAAAGTAATAGACATAATGATCCCGACTGACTTGCTCGAGCATGGCATAGTCTTTTTCGGGATCGACTTTTTTGTTTTTATCGTTGAGTTGAGAGACTCGGTGAGCAAAGCAAGGATAGTTCTCTGGAAGTACCTTCATACTAAAAACTTCTCCTTTGCATTCGGGTAAATTGAACTTTTCTTGCTCATATCGAACTGTCATTTGGTTAGAGAGAAAAAAACGAATGGGCAGCTTGTTCTTTCTGGCAAACTCATGGAGTTTTTCTTTCTGCTTAGGATGAACCAAAAAAACAAAGCTTTTGTCATTAAAATCTGGTTTTTGATACTGGCTTTGCCAGAAAGTCTCTGGATCGATCGAAAAGAAATCACTATCTTCTTCTTGCAGAAAAGCTTGTTCTGCAAAAGCGACCATCGAAAACTCTTTGGCATCTTTGGATTTTTTAAGAAAACCACGAATCACTGATTTGGCCTTTTCTTTGTCTTTGAGTTCAAACAAAAAGGCCGAAACACCAGGATTCGGCAAACGCGGATGCAACTGGCGAAAGCTGTAATAGCCAAGCTCGCCCCAATTGCTAAAGTTCGAGGCCTTGATCACCTGTAGGGAACGGGGCTGCACTAGGCTGTTCATCATGAAAAAAACACCAATACCTAGCACCAAAACACCGAAAATGACTCGAATCCAAACTTTTGACTTCACAAGTCTTTTGTATTTCAGGCAGTCTTTGCAGGCAATGTCTTGCTGTTTGCGCGCCCCAGCATGCATTGCCTTTAGAGAGTGCTATCTGTGAAAGAAACGGACTTGATCTCAAGGAAAGGTACCTATGATTAGAGCCCCTTACGGAATCGTGGGTGATGGCAATTTGGCCAGGCACATGATTCGGTATTTTCAATACTTAGATCTTCCCTTTCGGCAGTGGAAGCGAAAGTCTGAACAAGACATCTATGAGTCTTTGCAAGACTGCGGCTCTATTTTGTTGCTGATCAAAGACTCTGAAATTCATTCTTTTTACAAAGGACATCGCTTTTTGCAAGATAAGCTTTGCCTGCATTTTTCGGGAAGCCTAAGTTTGCCAGAAATACCCAGTGCTCATCCCTTAATGAGTTTCTCTAATGAGCTCTACAGTTTT
Source organism: uncultured Pseudobdellovibrionaceae bacterium (assembly GCA_964653235.1). Classification (GTDB taxonomy): domain Bacteria; phylum Bdellovibrionota; class Bdellovibrionia; order Bdellovibrionales; family UBA840; genus CAZZCP01. Next base: position 5,265 of record CAZZCP010000033.1, read on the forward strand.
GAGCAATATAAGCAAATTCACTTTGTGATTGAACAAGGTCGAGATAGCTTCTCTGAGCTTTTACCTGGTTTAGAGAATTCATTTAGCGAAATCAAATCAGAGCAAAAGCCGCTTTATCATGCTCTCTGTGTTTGTATGGGCAACTTTTCGCAAATGCTTTGGCGCGAGGTTGAAGAAGAGTTTTTGCAGCTTAAAATCCCTCGCATGGCCTTTCAAATGTATTTGCGGCAAATCTTAGAAAATTACTTCAACGACAATTCTGCTTTGACCGGCCCGCACCGGCGAGGAGACCTCAAGAGCATTGAAAAAAACTTAGAAGCTCTTAATGGTAAAAACCTAGAACCTATTTACAAAAGCTTTGATCGGCTTTTTCAAACACAAAGGAAGCTCTATGAAACGCATTCATGATTTTCAAAAAGCAAAACTCGAAGGTCAAAAAATTTCGATGGTCACTTGCTATGATGCCAGCTCGGCAAGAATTTTAGACAAGAGCAATATCGATTGCGTTTTGATTGGTGACAGCCTTGCGATGGTCATGCATGGTTTTGAGACTACGCTTACCGCCACTCTTGAAATGATGGAGCTGCATACGGCTGCAGTTGCTCGAACTTGCAAGTCAAAGTTTTTAATTGCCGATATGCCTTTTCTCTCGTACCGCAAAAGTCTTGATAGCAATATGGAGGCCGTACAAAGATTGATGCAAGCAGGGGCCCATGCTGTAAAGCTCGAAGGTGCTGCCGGCAATCTCGATTTGATCAAACACATTGTCGATTCGGGAGTGCCTGTGATGGGGCATTTGGGTTTGACCCCTCAGAGTTTTCATCAGTTGGGCGGATTTAAAGTACAGGGCAAAGAGTCTGAGCAAAAAGACTGGATTTTACAGTCGGCCATGGAGCTTAGCCATGCAGGCTGCTTTTCAATTGTTCTAGAATGCGTGCCCAATTCACTCGCTCAAGAAATAACCGAGAGCTTAAAGATTCCGACCATTGGAATTGGCGCAGGACTTGGCGTTGATGGTCAGGTCTTGGTTTGGCAAGATCTTTTGGGTATGAACTCAGAGTTTCGCCCCAAATTTGTGCGCAGCTTTGCCAATTTAGAAAATGATATTTCAAATGCGCTCAATCAATTTCATAGCTCAGTACAAGAAAAGTCTTTTCCGGCCATCGAGGAGTCTTTTGAAGGATGAAAGTTTTCGAATCTTTAAATGATTGGCTTGAATTTCGAAAATGTCTCGCTAAGAGTTTGGGATTTGTTCCTACCATGGGGGCAATTCACGAGGGACATCTTTCTTTGCTCGATGCTGCTAAGTTTGAAAATGAATCTGCTGCGGTCAGTATTTTTTTAAACCCCACACAATTTAATGATCCCAAAGATTTAGAGAAGTATCCAGTAAGTCTTGAGCAAGATCTTAAACTTTTACAACAAAGGGGCTGTGATTTTGTTTTACTTCCCAAATATCAAGAAATTTATCACGATGATTACCAGTTTAAAGTCAGTGAGACTCGATGGAGCCAGATATTAGAAGGGCGAGCTCGACCAGGACACTTTGATGGAGTACTCACTGTGGTATTAAAGCTTTTGAACTTGCTTCGAGCAGATAAGGCCTATTTTGGCGAGAAAGACTACCAACAGTTTCAAATGATTCAAGAGATGGCTCAAAGCTTTTTTTTAGCAACAGAGATTCTATCTGTAGCCACAGTGAGAGATGCTGATGGTTTGGCAATGAGCTCTAGAAATCGTTTGTTGAATGCTCAAGAACGTCAACTGGCTCCTAATTTTTTCAAACAGCTTTCTTCGAATCAATCTCTAGACCAAATTCAAAAACAACTAGAAGATTTTGGCTTTCGAGTAGACTATTTAGAAGAATACAAAGGCCGAAGATATGGCGCCGTCTTTTTAGGAAATATGCGCTTAATAGACAATATTGCTATAAAGGATTTGCAATGAAGATTTTATTTCAACTCACTGGAAGTATCGCCGCCTACAAGGCTTGCTCGCTTATCTCAAGGCTGAAAAAGCAAGGTCACGAAGTTCGCATTGCCTGCAGCAAAGATACTTTTGAATTTGTCGGACTCTCCACTTTAGAAGGCTTAAGTTCTGAACCGGTATTTTATGATATCTACCAAGAGACACGGCAAATGGATCACATTCACCTTATTCGTTGGGCGCAGTTGATTCTTTTATGCCCCGCTACAGCCAACACCATCAATCAAATGGCAGCAGGTATTTCAAGCAGCCCTATTGGAACTCTTTTTTTAGCTCATGATTTTGAAAAGCCTTATATTTTGGTTCCGGCAATGAATGAAAAAATGTGGCAACACCCTGCAACGCAAAGATCTCTGAAAAAGCTCAAAGAATGGGGGCTAGAGATTTTTGAGCCCTCAAGTGGTGAACTTGCCTGCGGTGAAATGGGCCAAGGCCGACTCTTAGAACCCGAGCAAATACTCGAAAGACTGAAGAAGTATTTATGAAAATATTGATTACTGCAGGCGGAACCAAAGAGAAAATCGATAGCGTAAGATGGATCGGAAACATCAGCACAGGAGCAACTGGTGCTTTTTTGGCTGACTACTTTTGCAATAAAGGCCATGAAGTAAGCCTAGTACAAGCCATTGATTCAGCCAAGGCACAAAGAGCCGAAATTCATAGAGAATCTTTTTTAACTTTTGATAATCTAAACGAGAAATTAAAAATACTTTTGTCGAAACAAAAATTTGATGTTCTCATTCATGCGGCGGCTGTCAGTGATTTTAAGCCAGCAAAAATCAATGGATTGCCGATTGATGAAGTTGATAAAAAATTGGCTTCTGGCTCTGAAATGACAATTACTCTTAGGCCTACATTCAAAATTTTGTCACATCTCAAGTCTTATTCTTGTAATCCAGACTTGGTAGTCATTGGTTTTAAATTAACGAGTGATGCTGATAATGAAGAAATTTTGAATGTTGTACGAAAACAAATGTTAGATTCAAAGACCGACTACTGTGTGCACAATGATCTTACTGAAATTCAAAACAACAAACATTTGACTCGAATTTTTGATTCGAATTGCGAGGTCATTTCTGTGAACACCAATAAATTAGAGCTTGCTCAAAGTATTCATGAATTACTTACGGAGTTTTTATGATTCTGTGTCTCGATGTTGGAAACACACAAATCTATGCTGGAGTTTTTGAGGGTGATAAAAGCGTTTTGAGCTTTCGCCACACTAGCTCAAGCAATGTAACCAGTGATCAAATTGGTTTATTTTTAAAATCAGCTCTACGTGAAAATGGAGTCGAGCCAGAGTCAATTAAGCACATTGCCATTGCGACGGTCGTACCACAACTTCTTCACTCTTTAACCAATTGCTGCTTAAAATATTTTTCGATCCGCCCTTTCGTATTACAAGCCGGGGTAAAAACAGGATTGAAGATCAACTATCGAAACCCTGTCGAAGTAGGAGCTGATCGTATTGCTAACTCAATTGCCGGTATTCAACTCTACCCCGACACCAATTTAGTCATCGTTGATTTTGGCACTGCAACTACCTTTGATGTCGTCAATCGACAAAAAGAGTATCATGGTGGGGTGATCTTTCCTGGTTTAAAGCTATCGATGGAAGTTCTAGAGAGTAAAACGGCTCGCCTTCCCTCAGTAGAAATTCTTCGTCCCAAGCAAGTCGTTGGCCGCTCTACAGTTGAGAGCATTCAATCTGGACTCTATTTCTCTCACTATTTTACGGTGAAAGGAATGATCGAGCAGATTCAAAAAGAATTTTTTCATGGAGATGAAGTCAAAGTCATAGGTACCGGCGGCTTTGCCCGGCTCTATGAAGATGCTCAATTGTTTGATGAAGTGGAGCCTGATCTAGTTTTAAAAGGGCTTGTCTATGCCCTGCAAAGTAATCTCTAAAAGCTGGCCACCGCCGACAATCCAAAACTACCGAGCTCATAGGACTCCTCTACTCTGTCCCAAGAAACAGAAGAGTAATTCCATTCAAGAATCGCATAAGAGCTTTCATAGAAAAAGAGCTGCAGACCAGCACCGTGTAGTCTTTGTCTTCCATTGTCTTCGATCACTGGCTGGTTGGTAATTCGAGTTTCGGTAGGGTATTCGGTATAAGTGGACTGAAAATAGATTAAAACACTTTCAGCAGCCAAAAAACCAAGAATTACTGAGCCCGAATACATCTGCATATCAATTTCAGATGTAATAGGACTACCATCTACATCTTGATCAATATTGGCTGCACCATAAGATGCAGCAATAGCAAGCTTGAATGGATCTTTCATTTCATTGCCAATGACTTGAAATTTTACAGTACCAAAACTGGGATAGTACTCAGAAGCCGCGGTATAACCAAACTCAAAGCGATTGAAGAGGCCCAACTTTAAATTCAAAGCAAAGTCTTCAAAAAGATCCTCCAGCCCGCTTAGGTCTTCGGCATCACTCACAATATCATCGGCATCATCGAGATTTCTCAGAATTTGAGTGCCTGTTGAGAGTGGATTTGGATTGGTAAAATCTTTTACAATGGCCACTTGGGTTGAGCCCAAAACACTCAAGCCAGCACCAATGGCAAAGTTTCGGCTGCTATTGCTTAGAACTTGTGGAGATTCAAATCTCTGATTGGGAAGATAAACTTTTGCGGGTGAAGAGCATCCAGCCAAATATGTAACTACAAATAAAAGTAATAACTTCATAAATATCCTCAAAAAAAGACTGGATCCTCATTTAGTTTGCATTATTCAGATTTGAGGGAGTTTATACACAATATCTACAGACTTGTCTGGTTTTATTTAAGAAAATAAAATATATAGATTGTATCATGGATAAAATTAGTCAGCCTGCCTTTCCATCCGTTGAAAGTGCAAAAAAAGAAATATCTCCCCATCTGATTCATACTTCTCAAGATGTAAAATAGAGCTATTATAATGACATTGCTTTAAAACTTGTCAATCGCTTGTTAGGTTTGAAGTCACTTCACTATGGTTATTTTAAACCAGGGCAAGAACTCAATCTCGACAATTTTCTGATAGCCCAAGAAACTTATATTGACGAGATGCTTCATCTCATACCCGATGAAGTAAAAACTGTTCTTGATGTTGGTAGCGGCACTGGTGTTGTAGCTCAGCGACTTTTAGAACTTGGCAAGAGCGTTCATTGCGTAGATCCTAATCCTTATTTGACTCTTGAAGCTTTAAAAAACACCAACTCCAAAGTCTTTGGTAGCAACCTTAAATATGAAGATTTTCAATTACCTGAAAATCAAAAAAATGGCTTTGATCTGGTTTTGATGTCTGAGTCATGCCAATACATTGATATCGAAAATGGCTGGAAAAAAACTCGAGAAATTACTAAGCCCAATTCTTATCTTCTTGTAGCCGATTTTTTTAAAATCAAAGAACTCGACAAAGCCCATTTGAGTAAATCAGGCCATAGGCTTAGTATTTTTCTTGAAACTGCTGAAAAGCATGGCTTTCAATTAGTCAAAAAAGTAGACATTACTTCAAGTACTGCACCCACGATGGACCTCTATCAAAAAATTATCGTCGAAAAAATCTTTCCCATTGCCGAAGCACTTTTAGAATTTCTCTACCGCCGCTTTCCAAGATTCTACCGTCTAGGAAGATATTTTTGGGGCAAAAAGATTTTGTTTTTGAGAGAAAAATACCTATCTCAATACTCGCAAACTTTTTCGCACTACAAAGGATATTTTTTCTTGTTGTTTCAGAAAAAAATTTTCACTGGGCCTTGTTTTGGTTTCATATACTACTGCGGCCTAGACTTTTTCTAAAATCAAATAAGATTTAAATAGGTTATTGCAATGTTTTCTTGTTCGATTTGAGACCTCTAATAATTCTATATTTAAGATGCTACTCGGTAAATGGCTTTCCGTTTGAAAAGCTCGTTTTTTAAATCGATGTTTTAAGTCATGGTAATTTTGCTGCAAAACTTGTGAAAGCTCTTTGAGATTGGCTGAATAACGAAAGCTCTCCTCTTGCAACATGATCATATTGTACTCGTAAAACTGTGAAACTTGGTCAAAGTATGTTTTTAACTCTACCTCTGCTTGAAAATCATACTTTTCTGTTTCATATCTTTGTCGGATTTTAACAACTTCGGCACAAGTGTCTGCTATACTCTCAAGCTCATTGGCCATTTGCAAATAAACTTGCACCCTTCGGCTTTCTTTTTCACTTAAGCTTTGTTGAATCAGTTCTTGAGAAAATGCAAACATTTCTTTGTAGATACTATCGGTAATCTTCTCATATTTGAGAATTTTTTTTCTCGAAGACAAATCCTCCTCTCCAGTCAGCAAATCACTTGCCCTTGAGAGCATCGACATTACCATGGCACTTAGCTTTTTTACTTCTTGTAAAGAGAGCTCCACTGCCAAAATAGAACTCTCCCACTCAGCACCTTTAGGGTATTTGAGTTTTTGCACTTCTTTGTGCTTTTTCTCAGGAATCCAGTAACAAATGAACTTCTCAAGGTAGGCCGATAGCGGTAACCAAAAAGCCGATAAGAAGAAATTGAAAATACTGTGGGCTGCAGCAATGTGAAAATTGATATTGATCGAGTCTGCCTCATAGGGAACAAGCCAATCGATAAAATAAACAAATGGATGAAAGAAAATCGCTACGATCGATACCCCAACTACGTTCATAATAGTATGCAATCTTGCAACCCTTCGAGCCTGAGTACTGAGCTGAATACCTGAGTGCCAAGCTGTAATGGTGGTTCCTAGGTTTTCTCCCAAAAGAAGTGCAAGCGCCATCGATAAATCTAAAACACCGGCTGTACCCATAGCCATAGTAATGGCAACAGCACTAGAGCTTGAAGGCAAAAACAGAGTCAAAATGCAGCCGCAGCAAAGCAAAATGAACAGATTGATAGGATTTAAATCAGAGAGATTTAAAACAATGCTTTCCACTTCAGGGTAAAAACTTAAGTAGGAGAAAGATTTCACCATAAACTCCATACCCAAATACAAAAGTCCTAATGCAAAAAAGCTTCTCGCAAAGTTTTTGCCTTTTTCAAATTGAAACGACAGCATTAAGAAAAAACCAAGTGCAATGGCATAGTAACTAATCTCGTGAAAATGCAATGATACAAACCAGGCTGTCACTGTTGTACCTAGATTCGCTCCCAAAATTAAAAAGATAGATTGTTGAATTGTAAGCAAACCTGCATTGACATAGCCAACAACCATAACAGTTGTCGCTGTAGAAGATTGAACCACCACAGTAAGCATGAAACCAATAAAAAATACGACCAACTTGTTTCGGGAAATGCGGTTGACTAAAGCATGAACTAAACTACCAAACAAAGCCTGCAAGCTTTGTGACAGAAGTTTCATTCCAAAATAAAAGATTCCAAAACCGGCTATGATCCCGAAAATAAGCTCTATAAGTGCCATCTCTTGCATTTCAAAATCCTATGCCTGACTAAGGAGGTCAAACAGTTTAAACGAAATAGATATCAAAGCGAGTATTCTTAGACTCAATCTGTTTACTGACATTAGGCAGTATAGGCTCTGCCCAAGATGGCCTCTTGACAACAACCCGATTTTTGGCTTTTAGAATTGCCAATCGCAAGAGCTCTGGATCTTCCACCTCATCTTTTGCTAAAGCTTGAAGTATTTGCATATCTTTTTTAACCAAGGCTTTTTTCTTTTTGTTCGGATACATCGGATCATAATAAATCGAATCCCAATCACTCACTTGGTTTAAAAAATCTTTACTATCTTTATTTTGCAACTGTAAGCGACATACCGGCGACTCTTGAAAAAAAACCTCTAAAGCAGAATGCGTACATAGATACACCAATGGGTTCTTTTCAAGAGCCATAACTTCGGCGCCAAGACTTGCGAGTAAAAAAGCCTCTTTGCACCAGCCAGCAGTAAGATCTAAAATTTTAGGTTTGTCTTTTGATAAAGAAAAAGCTTTTGCAATTTCTTGTTGATGTCCTCCCCCCTTGCGCCGGCGGTAATCCATGGCTCCAGAGAGAAAGTCAACAAAGTAGGGCTCAGGAAAGATATGCGGAATCCAGATACCCCACTTTGAAGCTTTTCGGCAGAGCAAAAGCTCGGCTTCTTGTGCAGTCTCAACAAGTGGCCACCTTAGGTCTTGCTTTTTAGCTTGGGCCTCTGCATCTGCTGTGTTTAAAATCGCAATTTTTTCAATCTTATTTCGCATTTCTTTTATTCTGTAGTATAGATTTACTATGAATATCGAAGCACAACAAAAAGAAATTCTGGATGAATTTTCTCAGTTTCAGAGCTGGGAGGAGAGATACAAAAAGATCATACAGATGGGAAAAGAAGTTCCCGAATTCAGTGAAGATGACAGACAAGAAAAGTATCTCATCAAAGGCTGCCAGTCTCAGGTGTGGATGATCGCTGATCATCGTGACGGAAAACTCTTTTTACGCGGTGATAGTGATGCCGTGATCGTCAAAGGTCTTTTGGCTTTATTTTTGAAGGTTTACTCTGGTGCAGATTTACAAGAGGTAATCAAATCAAATGCAAGCTTTATCACCGATTTAGGACTCAATGTTCACTTAAGCCAAAGTCGATCCAATGGAATTCAAGCTATGCTAAAGCAAATCAAATTGTATGCAATGGCGTTTTTAACCATGGAAACACAAAAAAAATTGGAGGAGTCACAGTGAAGTATATTCTAGTTGGTACCAATCGCTCCGAGTCTCGCAGCTCCTTAATGGCCAAGATTGTACAAAGACACTACCAAACTGCTGGTGAAGATACAGAAATTTTAGATTTGAAAGACTATCCCTCCCATCTTTTAAATGGCAGTCAATACGGACAAGAGTTGCCTACAGAAATTCAAAATTGGAATGATAAAGTAATTGCCGCCGATTCTCTCTATATTATCGTTCCTGAATACAATGGTTCTCTGCCAGGTATATTAAAATATTTTATAGATCACCTCCCCTACCCTGATGCCTTTTTGTTTCGACCTGTTTGCTTTCTTGGTCTGGGTGGAATGTTTGGTGGCATGAGACCAGTTGAGCACACACAGCAAATTTTTGGCTATCGAAATTCATTTATTTACCCAGAGAGACTATTTATTCAAAATGTTTGGAGCGTTTTAGACGGAGAAAAGCTGAAGAATGAAGAACTCGATCAGCTATTAAAGGACCAGATTCACAACTTTTGTAGGTATGTGAAAGCCTTAAAATCAGAAAATCTTCATGCGAATCAGAGACAAAAGTAGTGCTAGAGATTTCAGATCTTACTGAAAGGACCTACAATATAAAAAGTATGAAAGAGGCTGATAAAGAGCTCATCCAAGAGATTACATCAAAAATTGTCAAAATCATCAGTGAAACCAACGGAATTTCTCTGAGTGATACTCTTAGTTTGGCCTGTCAGAACCAAGATGTACAAGCTCAAGTTCATCTACTAAAGCATATTGAGGCATTTCGCAGATTATTAGCAAATTTTCAACAAGATGAAGTGGATATCAATACTCTGATCAATCACCCTGTTGGCTTAGCTATTTTTGAATTTTTGAAACACTTCCCTTTAAAATACAGAGAAGAGCATATTCATCTAACCGGTTCTTTGACCGCTGAATTTATTTACCCTCGTCTTAAAAAACTTTTAGAAGGTCCTAAAAAAGAACTTTATGAACAAAAGATCAAAGAAGTCTATGGCAATGATTCAATACCCATTCGCAACATCGAGGATGTCGACAATTTGATTCGCTTAAAAGAAGGCGAATTTTTTGATCGATATTTACAAATTTTATACTTGCCCAAACTTATCTTACTTGACAGGAAAGTGCACGAAGAGGCTGCCTACAGTATGGCAGAAACTTTGTGGGACGAATACAATGTTGGTTTTATAAGACTTAAGTTTACTTTATCACGAGTATCCACCTCAAGCTCTGAGGATATACCTGGAATCGAGAATTTAAGTCCTGAAGATGTAGTTTTAGGCTTATACCATGGCTTTAAAAAATTCCAAAAAAAGCATCCTGAATTTGACTTCATTCTCTCACCTAGTTTTCGCAAAGAGCCTTACTACTTTGATCAATCTCGCTTCTCTTCCAAGCAAGATGACTTTTTACACCAAGTACAGGATCTATTAGACATTATTGATAAATACCCTGAGTTACAAAAGTATGTTTGCGAGGTCGACACTGTCGGCAACGAAAGAGATCTTTATCGTAAAAGCCATTTTCATTTGATGAAATATGGTTTTCGAAAATTACACTATAAAGGTTTTTTAATTCGCAGTCACCATGGTGAGACTTGGTATACTTTAAGAAAAGGAATTCAGGCCGTCGACAATGCTATGAATATTTGGCACATCGAAACTCTTGAACATGGTTTGAGTTTGGGCATTAATCCAAACTACTACTTTCACTCTCTATTTCAAAGAGTTCTAAAGATGAACAGTCAGTCCAAACCTTTGAAAATGAACTCGGCTGAGTACAATGAAATTTGTGATATGGACTGGAGTCAATTTGAGGGAATAAAAGAAAAGCTGATTGCTGGCGTCACTCTGACACAAGAAGAACAAGTCCGTTTTACAAAAATTAAATTTCATACAGCTAGAGAGGTTGAGCACTATCAGCACGATGTTTTAAACCGAATGATACAAAAACAAGTCAGTTTGACGGCTCTTCCTTCATCGAATAAAAAACTCACCAAATATTTTGAAGATTACAAAGACCATCCTTTTGATTGGTGGGAAAAAAAGGGGGTTAAGCTTGGTGTTGGTACTGACAACTACATCACGTTAAACACCAATTTTATTCAAGAGATGCTGATTTTACTATTTACTGACCCCTACAATCTCAAAATTACAAAACTACTTATGGTTACAACCGGCGTAAAGCACCGGCCCTATATTAGTCAGCTCTATTGGCAAATGCAGGGGATTAAAATCTAAGGCCCATTGAATTTTCAGAATCAATTCAGTCATGCAGCTCATCATTAATCTAAGAAATGGAGCCTGGGTAGTTTTTCCAAAAATAAAGAGGACTCTCTTCTTTTAGCTGAAAAAACCTACGGTATTCGGTTTTGAACAATTCTTTCATAAAGCTCTCAAGAATCATATAGCTCAATCCCCAGATCACTTGCGGTTGATATTGAATGCAAGGTAAGTTTTTTCTCCCCTGCCACTCAAAGCTACTGTGATTGCTTGGATTTAATAAGTAACTCAGTGGAATCCAGTGAACGGAATCGACTTCTTTTTTTTCAGCCCAAGTTTTTGGCCTATCTGGGACATGAAAAACATAAGGGTGAATATAAAAAGGGAGCAATCGGCCAAACTTTCTGGCCTGAACTGGAGGGAGTGGACCGACCCACTGACCTTGTTTTTCAGGAGAAATTCCAACTTCTTCGTGAGTTTCTCTTTGAGCCGTAACAATTAAGTTTTCATCGTTTGGCTCATGTTTACCACCCGGAAAAGCCATTTGCCCAGACCAGCTGTCTTTAGGATTTATACTTCTGCGAATGAACAAGAGTTCCAAATGATCTTCATCACCACTTAAGATCAAGTTTACAGCTGCAGGACGACTAGACGAGAGAGTCGGTTTTTGACTTTTTAAGAGATTTTGAAATTCTAGCATCTTTTTCATCTTAAACCGAGCTTGTAAAAAATAGGATTGGTTTTTGAATAGAATTAAATTTCTTCGTAGCTAAGCTCGACCGTCTCCGTAATTGGAACAGCACAACAGGTAAGAATTTTGCCTTGGCTAATTTCATCTTCATCAATGGCTTCAGCCCCGTCCATCTTTACTTCACCCAGAGATTTCTGTGCTAGACAAGCCGTACAAACTCCCGACATGCAAGAATAGGGTAGATCAATACCCAATCTTAGGCCAGCCTCAAGAATCGTCTCGCCTTCGTTGCTTTCAATTTCGTGTTTTTCGCCTTCATGATGAATGATTAAATTTGCCATGACTTATTGTTATTTTATTTCTTCATCGCGAGCAAGACTTGTTTGTATGAAAGCATTCCAATTAGCTTTTGCGAATCTTGTGCAACAACGGGTAAAACGTCGAGTTCATTGTCGTTAAAAGCCTGGATAGCCTGATCGATGGTCGAGTTCTCAGCAAGACAAGCATTGTTGCCAATTAATTTGCTGGCTTTGGTAAAGCGGGCCTGAAAAGGATCAAACATCACGTTTTTAAGCTCTGCAATACTGATGATTCCTTTGTATATGTAATCTTCATCGACAACTGGATAGATCGGCAACTGTCTCTTGTCGACAAAACTGATCACTTCTTTTAGGTTTGAGCTCTCTTCAATGGCATATACGTTGCGATCGATGAGCAGATTGATGCCCTTCATTTGTGGTGATGCAGCTGGTTTTATGATTCCTAAATTTTCTAAAGAATTTTGTAAAAGATCTGAGGGGCTTAGAAAGGAGCCCGATGAAATACCGCCCAGAAGCGCCCCCATCTTGACCTCTCCCAATTGAATGAGGTTGTGCTTTAACAAGAGTGGACCAATGATTTCAAACACAAAGATAGAAGAGAGTATCACAGTCGAGACCGTTTGCGCCGAGGCGTCAGTTTGACCGCTAATCTTGTCAACAACAGCAATCGCTGTACCCGCATGGCAAAGCACCGACCAGCCCATATGTTTGCCAATGATTGAACTCTCGCCAGTGTATTTGGCCGCATACTTTGATGAGAATATCATCGCAAAAGAACGTGCCGTAATATAGCCAAGGCCCAAAATACCTACGGTTTGAATTTGTTCTTGAATATGAATATGAGCACCAGCTAAAACAAAAAAGATCGCGTAAATGCTACTCCCTACGCCTTTTACCTTGGCATGAATAGCCTGACCAGCGGGAGAGGTGTTCACAAGTGCAAAACCCGTAAAAATAGAAATCAAGAGCGGTTCCAAGCCCAAATAAAACGCCAGAGTATTGCCAATTAAGAGCGAACAAATCACGGCAAATAAGACTTCAGATTCTTCGTTTTCTCTTTGCTCCCAAAAACTCAAAAGCAAGCCAAAGAGGGTACCTATAAATAAGGATCCCACCACCGACCAAATCAACAGCCCTATGCGCAAAAAGATATTTCCCTTGCCCCCCTGCCAAAAGCCAAGATCTTGGTAGGCAAACATTAATACTTGAGAACCAATGATGACGAGAAAAGTGCTCACTGCCAAATAGACCATTATGCTCTGGGTGAGTGGGCCTTTGGCATCCATCTCTTTCATAACTAGAGTCGAAGTAGGCGGCGCCGCTTCGATGGCTATTAGTCCCAAAAAACTGGCCATGATGATTTGCTGAATCAGGCTGAGATTAGTGGCAAAGCTTAAACCAAAGGTAATGAGGCCAACGAGCCAAAAAACCAAAAATGCATGCAAAAGAGAGAAGCGAACATGCATGCGAGTGACCTGCTTGAATAGTCCTCGGTGAAATTCTCCGCCAATATTGAACATAATCAAACCAAAAGCGACTTGTTTAATGGCATCAAGGCCATTGCTTACACTTTCGGTCATCAAATTGAATGCGCTCGGGCCCAATAAAATACCAATAAAAATATAGGCAGAAACAGTAGGGATTTTAAAAAACTTAGCCGATTTACCAGCTGCAAATGCCAATACCAGGGCGATTCCCAATATGGGTATATTGTCGATTGCCTCTTCAACACCAGAGGCAGCCCAAATGGAGGGCGAAAAAAATAAAAGTATAAGGTAAAACAATAATTTCAATTTTTCTCCGAAAAGCGATACTAGCCCCATGAGATAAAAAGAGAACCACACTCTGCAGCATCAATGCTTTTTCATAGCCCATTGTATTTTACCTGGCTTCGTAGTAAAAAATTCTACGCTGGAGGCTTTATGCGTCAACTGTTTCATCTCTGTTTGCTCTCTCTTGCTCTCTCTTGTGGAGGAGGTATTGGCGATGTGCAACAAACAGTTCGTGTTAGTGGCAGTCTTAGTGATAATGCCAACAATCGCAGTGAGGCGAGTAACATTGTACTAGAAGTCTTTGAGCTCTATGGGAGCACCAATGAAGATTGCTCAAGCCCGAGAATCATTCGTAGACTCAGCAATGTTGGGGGACAAGATTTTAATCTAAGTGCCAATGGACTCTTGATTTCCTCACGCCCCCCAGAGATCGTCTTATACAACTGCTTAATCGTCAAAGTCTCAGATACCGTCACAGTTAGCCCTGACCCCGCTGAAGGAGGCAGCTGTGCTGATGGAGCTAGTTTTACCAAAGATTTGGCACCTGCAGGGGCAGGTTTTATTCTCGGCGATCTAGAAGACAATGCAATTACGCCAACTGGCGGAGAAGACGATATTTTCTTCTTTTTCAATACTGGTGCCGCCCTATCTGCTGACTTTTCTGTTGCCAATGCCAATGGTATTCAGCAAAAAACGGTGGCTGGATTTTTTCCAATTGCTACAGACGATATCAACAATATGACCATTTTCTACTTAGGCTCACTCGATGGAAGTGGTGGCTCATGCGATCTTAGCCCCTTTGACCTTGCTAGTGATGTTGGAGCTTTTTAGCCTCCGGCAAATTGCACCTGAAAGCCCAATTTTTCTAAGTAAGCCTTGGCCTTTTGCTTGTGATCTCCTTGCAATTCAATTGTTTGATTTTTAAGACTGCCGCCACAACTGCAATGGTTTTTGAGCTTTTTTAAAAGATCTTTAAAGTAGGCTTGATTGTCGGGAAAGTTGCTAATTAAGGTTACCGTCTTTCCGCCTCGGCCTTTTTTCTCGAGATAAATTTTCAACTTGATTTGCCCGGGCACCACTTGCTCATTGCTAGATGCTTTATTGTGAGAGCCATCATCGGCATAGACAAGGCGGCGATTCTTATCATTCATAGTTTTGTTTTGGCACATTCAATGCAGTTCTTCAAACCGATACTTAAATCTAACTTAACCATCGAGGAGATGTTTATGATGAAAAATTATTTTTCTTATACTGTATTTATCGCAATTTTTTGCAGTTTTTCTGCATTCGCTGATGAGCTTGTTTGTGGCGGAGTCACATTGCTTGCTGCTGAACCCAAAACTGGTACGGATGCAAATATTTGCCGCAATAATCCTGATGCTCAAGTGGTGCAACACGAAACTTGTGGAATCGATGCTTACTCTTGTCGTCATATAAATTTTGGATATGATCCAAGTGGTCCTCGAGCTGTTGAAAACAATGGAACTCATCTTGGTTTGAACAATGGCGTTTTGGAATACAAAGTTGAATCAGCAAATCCAGATAGCAAGAAATGTTATACTAAGGGTGAAGAATTGATCAAAGCAAGAGAAACTCAAAGCTACCAAGGTGATGCACCAGGAAGATTGATTATACAACGAGGTACTCATCGTAAATCTGATCATGTAAGAGGTGTAAAATTGAGATTTAGACATGTATGTTATTTCACAGTCCTAAGACACTTTTATGCCGAAAACAAAGGCTACAATGAGTGTGGTGGTATGATCAAATCATGCCCAGCTCGGTGCAATGATACTGCTTTTGGCTTTAATGGTATCGATGCTGTTTACAATCCTTATCAAATGGATGAGCCTCTTGATCTTGACGCTACAGATGCTGAATTCTTCTCTGTGATGGATGGTGCAAGTTTTGCTTGTGTTGATTGTTCTCACTTAGAATCGGCAGAGAAAAAAGCAGAGTGCTTTGTTCGCAATGCAGAGCTCTTTGAAAATTATCTTCTTGATGATCAATTGGCGCAAAATTTTGTAGATAAAATGGAAGCATTTATGAGAGAGAATCCGCTCAACTTTCCGACACGAAATGCTTTGAATCAAATTATCGAAAATCTAGAACAACAATAAAAACCTGGGCTCTTTCAATGAGCCCTTTATTTTTGCTGATAGGGGCAAAGATCTAAGAGATTGAGCCCTATACTTGAATCCATTTTTCGTTCAATTCGGCGGTTTCCAGCATGTAAATAAATCTCGACCGTTACTGCCACCTTAGCCTCGAAAAGATGGCCACCATAGAGCCGAAACTCTTTATCACCTAAAGCTACATGACTATGGGCAAAGCTCTTGCCCTCTAAAATGCTCAGATTGCCATTTAGAGAAACCAGTTCTGCTTCTCCAGGAAAAAGCTTTCTATGATACTCTTTGGTTGCAAGCTCATAGTAACCCAATTCTGCTTCTTCAAGGGCACCCAATCCATGAAAAAAGGCATGACCGATTCCTTCATTTTGGGCCCAGTTCTGCAGAGACTCCTGAATCTTTTCTCCTCGAACAAGACGAATCCAAAAGCCAGAATCTAGATTTTCTACCAACATTTTTTGTCCTTTGTTTCAATGACATACATAAAGCCTATCATCTTGAGAAAAAAAAATGCAGTTTCGAAATGAGAACTCATATTTTCCTCTCGCAATAGTTTGTGGGAATTTTTAAAAAATCGAAAAGCTTTTTTACAGGCCTTAAATCGAGTCGGTGAATTTATGAAAACTGTCAAAACTCTGCTGCCTCAGTCAGAGAGCAATATTTTTTCGTTTTTAATTTTTTACATGCTCTATTACTCTGAACAAAAGGCGCATAGCGCGCAACGTCATAGAGGGGGTCTTTATGAGAAAAGTTAGATTATGCAGTTTTGTGTTCATGTTCGCTCTAGCTGCCTGTAATGGAAGTGGCAATGGAAATGGAGAAGAAAGCATTGTTCCTGTAGATAATGGAATACCTTCTCAATACAATATGAACAAATACAAACTCAACAAATTGGTATGCGATCCGTTTGATGACGGAACAGATAATATTGATCCTAGTCTAGGAATCAAGGCCGAGCTCTACTACCTAGATGCATCTATGCCTAAATATGGAGATGTTCTGAGCTACATTGATAATGGTATCAAGTCTGAAGATACATTGTTTTTCTCTGATATGCATGTTCCGACTCGAAGATTTGAGATGGGCTTTCCCAATGAAATGGGTGAGATACTGCAAAACGATCAAGGAGAAGACTTAGTTGAGTACTTCGCACTTCGCTTTTCTGCAGACTTGCAAATTCGTCAAGACCAGGAGCCTGGATTTTATGAAATCGCAGTATTAGCAGATGATGGTGTGATTCTAAAACTTGAAGACAATGGTATCATTCAAGAAGTCGTCAACAATGACGGAAACCACCCAACCAAAATGGGTTGTAGTGATGTGGCTCTTTACTTTGATCATCAAACGAAATACAAAATTGAACTCGATTACTATCAGGGTCCTAAGTACCATATTGCTCTTGTTCCTATCATGAGAAAACTTGTCGAAGGAGAAGATCCAGGTCAAGATTCTCAGTGCGGAAAAAAGGGTAACAATATGTATTTTGACTTCAATAACAACTCTGAGCCGCAGCAAGCTTATTTGAATCTTTTAGATCGCGGTTGGGAGCCACTCGTTGCCGAAAACTTCTTGGTTACAGCAGAAGACGAGTTTAATCCTTGTTTAGATGGCTTGGTACCCATTATTTCAAACTTTATCGTTTCAGATGGCTTGGATGGACAGATCATTGTTCAGTGGGACACAGACATTCCTGCTTCGTCTCAAGTTCGAATCGTCAATATGAACACAGGTGAGGAGACCTATACACCTTCGGACAATATGCTTAGAACCGAGCATAGTGTTGTGGTGGGCGGCTTTCAAAGCGGTGTGCCTTACTTGGTGCAAGCGGTTTCTGTTTCTGCCAGTTTTGGTAAAAATTTAAGCGATACTGCAGTTATTGTTTTGCAATAACAACTATGGGGCTGCCAGGAGGGCGGCCTGCAACTTTTCTAAAACTTCCATGGGTATCTCGTGTTGCCCCATAAATTCGACAAAGTCTCCCGGCCAAGAGGAGGCTTTTAATTTTTCATACAAGAGCTTGGCTCCATCCACCGGCAAAACAGGATCATAAGTCCCATGGCTTTGAAAAAAACGAATGCATTTCTTAGGGGCTTCTTCAAGAATTGTCTCTGCATCTAAATAGGCAGAGGAGAGTAAAACCAAGAAGGCTGGCGGAGCCTCTAGAGCAAAACTTAAATGCAGTGCCAACATCGAGCCCTGACTAAATCCGCCAATAATGCAATTGGCAGGATCTATATCTTCTTCTTTTATAAAATTAAGACTCTCTTGAATGCTCTCTTGCAGCTCTTTGGGCTTTTGCGAGGCAAAATCACGAAACTTTCCCTGCAGCATAGCCGCCTGAAGCTCATTGGGATCAATCGTAAACCAGGCTCTGCCCATGGGAACTCCAGGTACAGAAAAGAGTCCGTCTGGAAAGAAGGCACGGCGAATATTGGCTCGGCTCAAAAGCTTTCCAAGTGGAAAGAGATCTTCGGCATTTGCCCCCCAGCCATGAAAGAGGATCAAGTCTTTTTCTCCGCCGCTGTATTCTTCTTTCAATACTCTCACTGAGCTTGCCCGCCCATACGAAATTCATATTCTAAAGTCACTCTTGAATCAAAAGTAGTTTGTGGAAATTTTAAACTTTGAAGATGCTCTAAAATACACATACCAACAAGAGGGTCTTCTTTGGTGTTTGATAGTAATTTCGTATTTACGATTTCACCGCGATCATTGACAACCCATGAGTAGCGAATGACTCCACTGAGTTTTTTGCCCTGAGCCTGGGCTCTTTGAATGCATGCGCGAGGCTCATCGAGTTGAGACTCATAGTACTTCATGGCCTCAACATCATCTTGCGCCCGTTTGTTTTTCACTTGAATCGAATCACAAGCACAGAGAAAAAGTAAAAAGATAAGCCACTTCATAAGACCTCCTAATAACCCAGGTTTGGCGCCAACCATTTTTCAACTTCATCCAAAGACATGTCACGGCGCCTGGCATAGTCTTCGATTTGATCTTTTCCGAGCTTACCAACATGAAAGTACTTGGCCTCGGGGTGAGAGAAGTAAAAACCTGAAACCGAAGAAGCTGGGTACATTGCCAAAGATTCGGTGAGGCTCACACCAATTTTTCTGTCTGCATCTAGAAGCTTCCACAAATTTCTCTTCGGTGTGTGATCAGGGCATGCCGGGTAGCCGGGTGCGGGTCGGATGCCTTGGTATTTTTCTTGAATCAATTCATCATTACTCAAAGACTCATCCGCAGCATACCAGGTTTTTCTCACCTTTAAGTGCATCATCTCGGCCATGGCTTCAGCGATTCGGTCGCCAATGGCTTTGACCAATATGGCTTGATAGTCATCGTTTTGGGCT
>CAZZCP010000034.1:0-6729 GCA_964653235.1 uncultured Pseudobdellovibrionaceae bacterium
GATCTCCTTCAGGACAACTTGCCTCGAATGAAAACCTTTGCCCTCAACCAAAACCACCTGTGACGCAGGTTTGTACCCCTCCTGCTGATACCTGTAATAGCCCTTTTATTTTCACAGTTCGAATTCCTCAAGGTGATCTGAGTTATACTTTATCCCTTCCAGCACAAAATTATAATTTTAGTGTGAATTGGGGCGATGGTACATCAGAACAAGTAGTATTAAATAGAAATAGTAATATAACTCATATCTACCCTACAGCGGCAGAATACGAAATTAGCATTGTCGGTGTATTTCCTCATATAAAAGCGGACTCAGGAAGTCCAACAAATGCAAGTAAAATCATCGATGTTATACAATGGGGCAATAACCCATGGGGTAGTATGGAAGATATGTTTAATAATGCAAGCAACATAACTTCATTTAGCGCTACCGACACACCCAATTTATCAAGAGTTGAAAGCATGCATGCGATGTTTGCTGATGCCAGTCAATTCAATTCATATTTAAGTTCATGGAATACTTCTAATGTTACGGATATGTCAGAAATGTTTTCATTAGCGAAACAATTTAATAATGGTGAAAGTGATAGATTAAGTACCGCACCACTCAATTGGAATACTTCCAATGTCAATAATATGAGTTACATGTTTAGTGATGCTTCTGCTTTCCAACAAAACATCGGCTCTTGGAATACTTCTAGAGTAACAGATATGAGTAGTATGTTCCAGTATACAGATGAATTTAACCAAGATATTGGCTCATGGAATACTTCGAATGTAACGGATATGAGTCGTATGTTCTATGGTTCGGAAAAGTTCAATCGATCCTTATGTTCTTGGGATGTAAGCCAAGTAACTAATTCTGAATTTTTCAGTACGTACTCTGCTTTAAATATTCTCAATACTCCAAGTAAGTTTGGTGGTTATTGCTCTGGAGTTCCTGGAGTTCAGTGACTTGTCCTCCGGGTGAATTCGTAAATGGAGGATCGTGTACTTCATGTAGTAGTGGGACTTACAAAGCAGGGACCAACACAAGAACTTCTTGTGACACCTGTCCTTTGCCTTTTATTAGAACTTCTGGTACAGATCAAGATGATATTACAGACTGTCATAGGGAGTTTGATTTAACTTTTACGGATTCGAATGCAGTAACAATGACAACCAAAGTCGATTTGTATTACAACACTCCAAGAGCTCAATGGATTAATACTGTAATGACTTCACCTTCTAGTGGCTGGAGCCCATTTGGTCCCTGTAATGCATTTAATTTGAATTACTGGGGTACTGGTAGTTCTGAAATGACCTCCATAGGACAGACAAGAACAAGTGTGGATAGTATATATCAAAGCAATTCACCTTGTCATGCTTTCGAATATCGTCTTCGAGTAGAGGTCATTAGTAATACTTGTGTAAATGTTCAATCTCAATACCGCAACCGAGATCTCGGAAGTTCTTATAGTAATTATGAAAATCATGGCAATATCTGTGAACCTTAATAGCTTAGTTTTTTTTGTTCTTCGTTCTGTCTAGTTTCTATACAGAAGCCAGATAGAAATTACTTCTTTGATAAAAGAGAATGATATTGCCGTAAACTATCGTGTACGCTTTATTCAATCATAGAATAAAGTAGAGTAAGTTTATGAAAAAAATAATATTCACTCTTGTTTTCAATCTGTTCTCAGCACTTATGGGTTTTGCTACTTTTGCAGACGATGAAGCCGATAATCTTTGTGCAAAAAGCATCAAAGACTATCGAGACTTTCGAGGAGTCTATACTGAGTTTGCTCTAATGGTCTATGAGCAAAATTTTACTATACTTGAATATGCTCAAGACAAACTTAAAAGAGCGAATACTTACTTTCGTGATTCCGAGACTAAAAATGATGAACTCTTAAAGCAAGTAAGTCAAAACTGCTCAATTGTAAATACTAGCAAAACAGATCATGACATACTGAAAAATCTTTTAGCGGATATTTTTAAAAATCCACTACCGCAAGATAATTGCTTGGCTGTAATTCGAAGCTATGAAGATTTTCAAATGACTTTGACTGAATTTATGTTGTGGGTCTATAGGCAAGATTTGAGTTCTCAATCTCAAAACATACTCGGGCGAGCCAGCTATCATCTAAGCTCTATCCATGACAAAGAAATTGAGCTACTAGACCTAGTCAATCAAAACTGCCTATCACCTGATATATCAGATGAAGAATATAGGATATATCGGACTTATATTCATTCTTTTGAATAAAGCGAGTCTCACACAAACAGCTCTAAGAATAGCTCTCTTGCAATCTTAGTGAAAACTATAGAGCGACGATTTTTTCGTTCTTCATTTTTACCTATGCACTTTAAGATCAAAAAAGAAAAAATTAGATATCGTCGTAGTGATCGCCATGAGGATGATGAACATGCCCATCATGCTGATAATCCATATGATCATTGTGCTTTACAGCTTTATGACCACAGCCTTTCTTATGTTTATGCTCGGCCACTTTGTGATGTGCTTCATGCTCTTTCGTAGCGCTATCAGATGCAATACTAAAACCGCTCATAAGTACAATACTAAAAATGAGTTTCAAAATAGACCCCCTATTACATTCCACTATTTATATCGGTACAAAAATCCAATTATTAAAATATTAAGTTTCAAAATAAGACATGCCAAGACCAGGACTACCCAAAGAATCAAATGGTAGCGAAGGAGTGAATTTTGAGAGCTGAACCATCAATTTGACATCGAATTGTAACTTAGTTACACTGCAAAGGTGAGGGGGCTAGCAAAGGTCAACAACTTGATGGAGCAGATTCGCAGGAAGCTTGATAAGGCCCAAGATCGCTATGTGGATCATGCCCTTGAGCGGATTCAGCAGCGGAAAGTTTCATTTTATGAAATCAGGTACGTTTTACGAAATGGTTATCATGAGAAGAGAAAAGACGTTTTTAAAGAGGAGCACAAGGCCTGGAATTATTCAGTGCGAGGCAAGACGCTTGATCAAAGATCTTTAAGAATTGCTCTAACTTTTGACGATAACAATATGCTGGTCATAACTGTTATTGATTTGGATAAGTGAGGAAGAAATGGCTGAAACAAAAACACAGAAATCTTACATTGACTATGGATTGGGCTTTCCCGTGCAGATTATCAACGTACCGATGATTAAAATCCGTGGAGAGTGGACTTTGGATATTGACCTCAATAAATACCAAAAGGCTGTTCTGCAAATTTTAGCCTTAAAGCCCGCCAGGCTAACTGGTAATGAGGTGAAGTTTATTCGTCACCATTTTGAAATGGACCTTAAAGCTTTTGGGAAGCGTTTTGGAGATGTGGCTCATTCTGCAGTTATCAAATGGGAGAAAGCTGGAGATGACTGTACGAATATGGGCTGGGCTACGGAGAAAGATATTCGCCTAGCGATTGTCGATGAACTGAAGCCAAATATCCTCAGGAAAGTCTACGAGGAGTTGGTAGAAACAGCCCCTAAGAAGCGAAAAAGGATTAAAATCGATCTGTCAGAGCTTCCAACAGCCGTGTGAGTGAACCAAGAAATGTCTTTGGTTTTAAGAGCTTCAAAAACTACCGACTTAGGCTTCTAAGTGAGCGAATTTTCTAGGTTGCGTGGTGTGATATGCAGTTGAGTGAGTAGATCCAGTAGATCCGATCCACTCGAAGTCGCGGGTGCGATTCCGAAAATTGGTAGCGAAGGAGGGACTTGAACCCCCGACACCCGGATTATGATTCCGGTGCTCTAACCAGCTGAGCTACTTCGCCAAACTTGAAAGGGCTTTATAGTCAGGCTTCTAACAGAAGTCAATCAATACCCTGCAAAACCAGTAAAAACTCAAGGTATTCATATACTTAACTAATAGAAGTCTTGACCAAAGCAGGCCAAAGATCTGCAATAAACAAAAAACTTAAAACAGGGAGGTTTTATGAAATGGCTAGCAATAGCTCTATTGCTTGTGCTTGGAGCTTGCTCAGACTCACAACGAAATCAAAAGCAGCAGCTCTTTCGCAATACAAACAAACAGCTTAGTGTAAATCATATTCTCATTCTCGATACTCTTGGCAATGCGGTTGCTGATGCCGAGATTCGCATTGGCGACTTTACAAACCCAAAAGCCTTTTCGATCATTACAAAGACCAATGCAAATGGTGAATTCGAAATCCCCGCAGACTGGCAAATACCAGAGAATCTTAGCATCTTAAGCCCAGAGCATGTTCGAACCAGCTACATAAACTTAGAGGCAAACTCACAGATTTTGTATATCGAGCCGAGACAAACAGAAGAAATGCAAGTTATTGGCGATACCATCGACTATGGCAATCTTCGACTTGATGGATATATTGATTTTTCTTTGGTGATTCCTATGCAGTCAAAGCACAACTTAATGAACTTTCGCCTCGATAAGTACATGCACTCTGAGAAAGAAGAAATGAGATTTCCCTTGGGGCAAAGTTTAAACATCAATGCCAATATTTCTTTTCCTGATCAAAGAGAGAGATATTCTTTTGTAACTCTTCGCTTTAACAAACCTGAGTATCGTTTTCCAATCTATCAAAATGGTGAATTTGCTTTCGTTGCCAATCGAGGAAGGTTTGAACTCGATCAACTGATTGATCGCTATAGACAAACGAATGATATTTTCTCCGTCTTTAATCTACTTGAATTCAATTCGGCAGGTATGGCCAGCTTACAAGGCGGTACAAGACAAGACATTTCTGTAAATCAAATTACTTATCTGGGAGAGGCTGAGTTTGAAAGTCTTTTAACAATGAATGAAAGAATGCATTTTATCAGCTTATTGCACCCCAAAGATGAGCTCTACTACCCCTCTGACATAAAGCTTTTGAATCCTGGTGAAAGAGTTAAACTCGTCTATGATCTCAATGCATCCTCTACCAAAGTGATGGAGATTCTCGCTCAGCCAACTGAAATCTTAGATAGCGTAGTACTTGAAAAAGCAAAATCTGTGGTTTGGCAAGATCTTTTGAAAAGAGAGAATCCAAGCTTCTTGGCAACTCCTGCAGTACCTGTAGATTCAGCAAGTGATATTCGCAGTGAGGCTCCCCCCTTAATTGATGGTTTAAATGCCTATGCAACTCACTTTCAACTCTATGATGTCGAAATCAACCGAGAACAAGGCAATTACTTTGAGAAACCCAATCCGAAATGGAATATTTATGTCCCCGCTTGGGAGAATCGAGTTATCTTGCCAAAACACAATTTGGATTCGATTGATATCGTGCACACCAAAATGTGGGAAGTTCTTTACATTGCCGGAAAGGATACGCAAACTTTAAACTATGGACCTCTCAGTATTCACCGAGCAACTCACTTGGCAAAAAACGCGCAGCAACCTTAGAATTCTTTTTGCCCTACTTTTTCTAAGTGCATGTGGCACAACTCAAGAAGAAGACCCTTTTAAAGATGCTTATCCAAAGCCTCCCTATGAGGTTTTTTTTAATTCTGACTTTCAAGATGTGTGGAGAGCAGCACAAATTTCAATTGCACAGTATGCCATTCGTGTGAACGACATCGACTCTGGAATTTTAGAAACCGATAGCATTAAGCTCGATCGTGGTTGGCAATCACCACACAAACCCCCTACCCCACCAGGGGGCAGAAACTATAGCATCGAAGTTCGCATTGCCCGTGGTTACTCCAAAAATTCAAGAAGACCCAAGATTCGAGTCAGAGTGACCAAAAATTTAAGAGTTCGCCGTGACTTCTTTTCAAAGGTCAAAGAACTTCGAACCGATGGCCTTGAAGAAATGTCTATTTTATATCGAATAGGCCGTGAGCTTGAAATTGAAGACGGCCTTAGACGCTATCAAAAGAGAGTGGATAAAAATTAAATTTGCTTTTTTGTCCACTCAAGCCAAGTTTCGCGTACCAGCTTAGGGTTTCTTTTAACATCTCCCATATACTCACCCGTAAACTTTTCGAGTGCTGCAATGGTTGGTGCGTGCAAAGTCTCGTCTTTGTCGAGCAGCAATTTTCGATAGGCATGGATTTTCTTTTTTGAAGGCTTGTAAGAGCGGGTTTCAAAACTTGCAATGGTACGAACGATATGCTTTCGAACCCAAAGACTTCTGCCTCGATCGAAGTTTTGTTTTGAATACAGTTGTTTCCATAGACTTGCCCATGAGTCTTTATCTTGTAATCTCTGAATTGATTTTACTGCCGTAGTTCGAACCACTAGAGCAGGATCGTTTAAAAGTTTTCGGCTCCAATGAATTGCCATTTTTTTTGAAACTTGATCACCAACCTTTAGAGCAAGATCACGCATAAACCAATCAGATGATTGAAAGGCTCGAGTTAAATCTTTTTTTCTACCTGGATACTCAGATTGCAAAAGACTACTTAAGGCATGCCAGCGATTTTTTAAATGTTGTCTTTTAGAGAAGGCAACTTGCCGCAAAGACTTTCTCGCTTTCTTGTCTTTTTCAATTTGAAAGATCCTTTGCTTTCCATCCATCTTTAAGAGTTGTTTCCATTGCGGCTGAGGCTTTGCCGCCCACAGACTAAGAGGCAAAAAAATCAGTAGAAGTAGTTTCATGAGTCGCTTCCTAAGTTTTCAAATTCAGATATTAATTTATCTGGGTTGTCTTCGTCTTCGCCGTCGTCTTCTTCAGCGGCAGCCATCAGATCATCCATTTCGTTCAGTATTTGATCGGGATCAGGATCTCCTAAAATATTGTCAATGGCTGCTTCGGCTTCAACCGCAG
>CAZZCP010000034.1:6739-23875 GCA_964653235.1 uncultured Pseudobdellovibrionaceae bacterium
GCTTCGGGCTCTGCGGCGGCTTGAACCTCTGAATCTGAGACTGGCTCGCTAGCTTCTTCTACAACTGGCCCCTCTTCTTCACTTTCATCATCGCCAAAATCGATGGTCTCTGGGGCATCTTCTACTTTTTCTTCTGCAGGTGGAGCCGTGGCTCGATTGGCTGCTGCTTGATCAGCTGCAGCCTGTACACCTGTACCAGGAAAATCTTCTCCCAACTCATCTTTGAGATTTCCAATCATGCCGCCCAAATCTATATCATCACCATCATCAACAATTTCATCCGAAGCGGCATCAACTTGCGCGGCAACATCCTCTGCTAGTCCTTCAGCATCAGACGCGCTTGTAGTTTCAGTTTCTGCTGCTGGTTCTGGTTCAGAGCTGGCTGCAAGTTCAGATTCAGCAGCAGCTTCAGCAGAGGCTTCTTCAAGAGGCGGCAAATCATCGGCTCCGACTGCTTTTTGAAATTGATCCATTACATTGTCAGGAACAAGATCGGCTTCATCAGGGGTTTCATCTCGACTAAGAGCATCTGCTGGCGCCTCAGGAATCGGCTCAGGTTCTGAAGGGGTATCACTTTGAGCAACTTGTTGTTCATCAACAGCTTGAGCAAACTCAGCCATAATATCATCATCGGCCCCGTCTTGCGCATCAACCTCGGTTTCGGGCTCAGCTGTAGAGGCTACCTGTTCAGGCATTTCTGTTTTAGCTTCTGAATCTACAGCTTTTTGTTCATCAACAGCCTGAGCAAACTCAGCCATAATATCATCATCGGCTTCAGAAAAATCATTTTCTTCACTTGAGTCATCCAAGCCTAGATCAGCCATCTCTTCTTCTACACTTGGAGTCTCTTTCGCTTCGGCAGTTGCCGATTTTTGATCTTCGACAGCTTGAGCAAACTCAGCCATAATATCTTCTTCTTCTGGCTCTTTTGCTTCTGCTGGTTCAGGTTCTGGTTCAGGGGCAGGTTGTGGTTCTGGCTCTTTTGCTTCCGCTGGTTCAGGAGCCGGAGCTTGACCAGATTTTAATTTGCTGAGTTCATCTTTTAAACGAACATTTTCTTCTTTGTATAAAGAGAGATTGGCAATATCATCTTCAATGATTTCGTATTCTGCGAGTTTTGCTTCGAGCTCATTGACCTTGTTTTCAAGTGCTGTTACTTCGGCACCACTTGCAGCAGAAACAACTCCTCCAGTTGATGCAGCTGTCTCCATAGCACTCATTTGACTTTTTAATTCTTCAATTTGATGAATTTTTTCTGTCAGTTGACTACGAAGCTCATCATCTGAGCTTTCATCAAGTCCGACAATGGGTTCGCCAATACTTGCAGCATCGACTTTTGCTGCTTTTATTTCTGTGTTCTCTAAAACTCGGCGGAGAGTGTTTTCTAAATCCGATGAATCCTCTAAACCATGCGCCATCTTTCTTTTGCTAAGAAATGTTATGATGGCTAGCGCTGCCATCAAAACTAGGATGACAATGAAGAGTATATTCATGATGGGCTTGAGATACTCAAACCAGGGCTGAAAAACATCCATAGTATTAGTTTGAGTGGGCCCGAATTTAAGGTCAAGAAAGCCAAAATATTTCTCTACTTTTCAATACTTAGCTCTTCTCGACCAAAGTCGAAAACTAGAGATTGATTACGTCTTTAGGTGGGGGAAGCACAAAGTGAAGTACAAAATAAACTAAAACCACAGTACCTAGAGAGAGGGTTGCAAAGACCAAAGCCAAGAAGCGAACTAGGGCAACTTCCATATTCCATTGCCGGCTCAAACGATAACAAACTCCTAAAATCTTAGGTTGCTCGGCCTCAAACACATTTGCCTCCGTAGGCATTGAGAGTCGCAAAAAAATATAGGCTAGCAAACCGGTTCCGCCCAATAAAAAGAAAGAAAGAACAAACAAGGCTCGAATCACCCAAGGGGGCATCTCAAAAGATTTACCAAGCCCTTCGCAGATACCGAAGATCGGTCCTTCACTTGAGCGTAAGAATTTTCTTTGTACATGATCAATTGTCATTTGCATCTATCCTCCAAGTCATACTAGTATATAATTATATATATAAGTACGCAATAGTATATAATCCAAGTAATTCTAGTGATTTGGGAGAAATCATGGGCAAAGACCTAAAAAGAGTAAGTCTTATGTTACGCCAAGAACAGTACGATCAAATCATTCAAAGAGGCATTAACTTTAGTGGCTTGGTTCGTGATTTGGTTGATGATCATCTCAGTGAGCACAAAGTCACGATTGCGGTCAGTGAAGAGACCAAAACTTTATACGATAAAATTGTGTCTAATACGGGAACTACAGATGAGGAATTTGAGGTCTATCTTCGAACCGCTCTTCGTGCGGTTTTAAAGCACAAAATCCAAGAAATGAAAGAACTCGAAGAGGAAAACTTTTGAAACTGCTCCCTTTTGTTTCACTTCGGACGTCCGTCCGAAGGCGATAAATATCGAATTTGTTTCAACTTTTCTGTTCGAAATTCCTAAAAAATGCATGCATTCTCGGACAAAAATTCTAGATCCTTGAAACTCTTTTTGAATTCGGTGAAAAAAGTGAAATAAAAGGGAGCAGCTATAGAATTTCACATGTATAGAATTTCAACAGGCCCATAGGTCTAGACCTGCTCTTTTCTCAATCTTAAGTGGCACAGACTTTGATATACATATAAATAAGACTTTAAAAAGGAGTTGTGATGAGAACTCAAAATTTAATCCTAAGTGTATTTGTCTTTTGCTTTAGCCACTCGGCAATGGCTTTGATTGAAGGTACTAGTGTATTTGATATCGATGCAAAAACAGAGATGGAATACTCTATTTCTGAAATGGAGCGGATTGAAACCGATTACAATAAAGCCGCAGAAAAAACTATGCTTAGCATAGCTGGAAATATCGAAGTTTCTCAGATACCTGCTCATACTGTTCCAGGACACAATGAATCCATGGTTCGCTTAATTGCTCTGAACAAGCGAGTGGCTCAAAAAGTAGAAGCAACCAATGAGACTTGTGAAAGAATTGAAAAAGAGGCTTGCATTAAGTTGATCGACAAAACGAGTCGCTTTATTCAGTATCAAATGGATGAACTCAACAAGTTCTAATTTGCCCGATTCGGCAAGATTTTCGTAAAAAACGAAACTCTTACATTCTAATCATCTTTTAATGTATAAGAGCAGCGATGGATTCAAACTTACTAGCTGTTCTTCCGCTTTTTAGCTGCCTTTTTTGTATTCTTGCACTCAGCTGGTCAGGAATGCGGGCTCTATGCTTGGGCGCTTTTCTCGCTCTAACAATCTCTTATTTTTTTTGGCAAAGTCCTTTAGAGAGCATTCTCGCTGCCGGTATAAAAGCATTTGTAAATAGCATCGATATTTTTCTGATTGTCTTTGGTGCTCTATCTCTCTACGAGGCTCTATCTCTTCGCGGGAGACTAAAACAAATTCTCGCAGGCCTTGATCAGCTTTGCTCTGATCGCACACTTATCGTTTTGCTTTTGAGTTGGCTCTTGGTTGCATTTTTTGAAGGTGCCGCCGGCTTTGGAACCCCAGCGGCAATTGTTGCTCCGCTTTTAGTGAGCCTTGGAGTGCAGCCAACAAGAGCCGTAATACTTTGCCTCTTGGGTGATACCGCCGCCGTAACTTTTGGCGCTGTCGGCACTCCGATCTTTGGCGGCCTTCAGGCACTTGAAGCATTTTTAAAGGGCGAGTACGAGTCTTTTTTGTTTGCGATTGGCTGGAAATCAAGCCTGCTCAATTTGATGCTTTTAAGTTTCATGCCGGTATTTATGCTCTTGTTGATACGAAAAGACATACAAAGCAAAAGTCCCCCTTTTAAGACTTGGATCGCCGCACTTTTGATGGGAGTTTCTTTTACCTCTCTACAAATTTTAGTCGCCTATTTTATCAGTGCGCAACTTGCCAGTATTCTGGCCGCCTTTGTTAGTATTCTTTTTAGTTTTCTTCTTTTAAAGATTCTTCAAATTTCAGATACGAACTTGAGCTTTAAAACAATTCAGCAGCAAGGCAAAGCTTGGTCTCCTTACATAATGGCCCTTTTCATCTTATTGATCACTCGTTTTGATTTTCTACCAATCAAAGCCTTTCTGAAAAGTATTTCATTTCAAACAGAACAATTGCTAGAAACAAATATTCGTGTAAGCTGGAGCCCTTTTTACAATCCTGGCTTATTCCCTTTTTTATTTTTGGGCTTGCTCTACTCAGAGCCAAATCAAAGAAAAAAAGTATTGAAAATGAGCATTCAAAAGTTGCTGCCTGCTCTGCCCGTTTTGTTTTTCGGTGTATTGATGGTCTCTGCAATGAATCACTCTGGCAAGGCTGAACAAGAATCTATGATTTTAAGTCTAGCTCGTTTCTCAGCAAGTAGTGTTTCTGATTCATGGTATTTGTTTGCTCCTTTTTTGGGTATTTTAGGTGCCTTTATTTCAGGGAGTGCTACCGTATCGAATATTTTGTTTGGCAGTTTTCAGTATTCTATTGCCGAGCTGGCTGGCTTTTCAAAAAGCAGTGTTCTTGCCCTTCAATCATTTGGCAGCTCAATTGGAAATATGATCTGCCTTCACAATATCGTTGCGGCCCTTGCAATCTTAGGACTCAGCGGACAAGAAGCTAAAATTCTTCGCTTCAATCTACCGATTTGTCTTTTGCTTGGTTTTTTGGCTGGCTCGCTCGCATCTATTTTTTTTAGTAAATCAATATGAATCATATTTTTGTTTATGCCGAACAATCTTGCCATCGATCATATAGATCACGTCTTCGGCAATATTGGTGGCATTGTCGGCGATTCTCTCTAGGTTCTTCGATATCGATAAAAAGTGAATGTGCTCTTCAAGCTCTTGGGTACCTTCTTGTTTGAGCTTGGCATAAATCTCGGCATAGTTTGAGTCATTGATATGATCGATCTCTGCATCGAGCTGGCAAACTTGGTAAGCAATTTTAGCATCTTGCTGAATCAAGGCATTGATCGCCAAATGAAGCATTTGCTTGGTTTTTAAGAACATTTCATTGATCTTTACTGGATGTTTTTTAAAGTTCTTAGCAATCAAGAACAAACTGCGCTCACAAATATTCACCGCCAGATCACCTATTCTTTCAAGATCATTGTTGATCTTAAGCAGAGCAATCACCAGCCGAAGATCAGTTGCCACCGGGGTATAGAGTGCAAGAATTTTTAAACAGTCTTCTTCAATCTCAACTTCCAGTTGATCCATATCTTTATCAGACTCAATCACTTTATGAGCGAGAATCTCATCATGATCCTGAAGGGAGCGAATCGACTTTTGCACATTTTGTTCGGCCATCGAACTGAGTTGCAAGAGTTTGTTTTTTAAACGACTTAGCTCTTTTTCAAGATGCACTGACATGGCTTAACCAAATCTTCCGGTGATGTATTCTTCGGTGCGATTTTCTTTGGGTTTGGTAAAGAGCTGATTCGTTAAACCATGCTCTATAAGATAGCCTTCATAAAAGAACATGGTTTCATCAGAAACCCTTGCTGCTTGTTGCATATTGTGAGTGACAATAATAATGGTGTACTCGCCGCGAAGTTCAGCTATGAGTTTTTCAATACTTAAAGTTGATTTCGGATCCAGGGCAGAGCAAGGCTCATCCATTAAGATCACATCGGGTTTCATCGCAATGGCCCTGGCAATGCAAAGTCTTTGCTGCTGACCACCTGATAAATTAAAAGCCGAATCTGTTAGGCGATCTTTCACTTCATCCCAAAGCGCCGCTTTTTTTAGAGAAGTCTCTACCAATTCATCCATATTCTCTTTAAAACCATTGACCTTCGGACCCCAAGTGATGTTGTCATATATTGATTTCGGAAAGGGATTGGGCTTTTGAAAAACCATGCCGATATTTTTTCGAATCTCAACCGCATCCACATCTTTGCCGTAAATATCTTGACCTTTATAATAGATATGGCCGCTTGTATGCATGCTCAAAACAAAATCATTCATTCGATTGAGGGTGCGAAGCACGGTGCTTTTACCGCAACCCGAAGGGCCAATCACAGCAGTGACCTTGCCTTTTTTAAATTCTAGATTCACATTGTGCACAGCTTTGTGCTCACCGTAGAAAATGCTTAGGTCTTTGGTTTCAATTACATTTGTCTCTGTCATGATTTAAACCTCTGGTATTTGTGTCGAATAAACACGGCAATCGCATTGAGCACAAAAAGAATAAAGAGCAATACAATGATTCCAGATGCCGCCAATTGATGAAACTCTTCACTGGGTCTTGCTGCCCAGTTGTAGATTTGAATGGGTAGAACAGTAAAACTATCGAGTGGTCCCTCGGGAGTGAAGGCTATATAAGTTAAGGCACCAACAATAATCAATGGTGCGGTTTCACCAATAGCGCGCGATATCGCTAGAATTACGCCTGTCATAATACCTGGAATGGATGCAGGCAAGACCTGGCCAAAAACCACTTGCCATTTTCGCGCTCCAACTGCGTAGGCTGCTTCGCGAATGCTCTTGGGTACTGCTTTGATTGCCTCTTGAGATGCAATTATAATCACTGGCAAAATAAGAAGAGCCAAGGTGCATGCCCCTGCCAAAATACTTCTTTCAAAACCCAAAAAACGAACAAAAATGGCAAGGCCCAAAAGCCCGTATACAATCGAAGGTATACCGGCAAGGTTGGCAATATTCAAACGAGCATAGGCAAAAAATTTGTTTCGAGGTGCATAGTCTTCTAAATAGATCGCAGTTGCCACTCCAAGGGGAACAGCAATCAAGGCCGTAAATGAAATAATCCACAGTGATCCGGCTATTGCCGCTTTAATACCTGCTTTTTCTGGAGTTCGAGAGGGAAAATTGTTTAAAAAATCCCAATCAAGCCAAATCAATCCTTCCTTTCCGATTTGATAAATTAATACAAAAAGCAAGCTCATTGAAATTAAGGTCACGCTCAAACAGATGAATTTGAAAGATCGATCCAATTTTTTTCTCATCTAGGCATCCTCAATTTCTACTTTTTTAATCATGCGGGTTCCAAGATAATTCATCGTAAGAGTCATTAAAAAAAGTAAAGTGCCCACAGCATAACTACTCAAATATTCAAGACCGCCCGCAGGAGTATCGCCAAGGCTTACTTGAATAATATAAGAGGTCATCGTCTGCACACTCTCTAGAGGATTAAAACCAAAATGAGGGTTCATCCCTGCTGCAAGGGTCACTGCCATGGTCTCACCAATGGCTCTAGAAATGGCCAAAACCACTGCCGCTAGTACACGAGTTCCGGCGGCGGGCATAAGAATCTGGGTGATCACCTCAAGTGTAGTTGCTCCCAGTGCATAGCCTCCTTCTCTAAGAGAGGGAGGTATTGAGGTAAAGGCATCATCACAAAGCGATGAGATCATCGGCAAAATCATGATTGCAACAACAATCGATGCTGACAAGGCATTGAAAACTTCAATGCTCGGAAAAATATATGCCAACATAGGCGTAACAAAAGTAAGAGCAAAGTAGCCGTAAACCACCGTGGGTATACCAGCTAAAATTTCTAAAAAGGGTTTTACAATCGAGCGACTTCTAGCAGAGGCATACTCACTTAAGTAAGTCGCAATCAATATTCCAAAGGGAAGGGCAAAGAGAATCGAAAAGACAACAATGATCAAAGTTCCACTCACTAGAGCCAAAACCCCAAATCGTTTTGGTTCAATCAATGGTTGCCAATCTGTTGAAAATAGAAATTCTACAATACTCACTTGTTGAAAGAAAGTAAAACTCTCTCTTCCCAACAACAGAAGAACACTCAGTGTGGTTAGTATACTGATACCTACACTGAGAGACAAAACTCCAGCAATAATATTGTCTGCTTTTTTGCAGGAGGCTCTGTTCATTAGTTACTAGCCACTTTTTGCTCGGCAAAAGCTTTAAAGTCAGTCATCGCTTTTTCATATAACTTCTTCGGCATTGGAATGTAACCGACTTCTTCAGAAAGCTTTGCTGCATTCTCAATATAAAACTCAACAAATTTACGAACTTCAGATCTTTGTGCCGATTTTTTACTAATGTATATATAGACGGGGCGAGAAAGTGGAGAATAGGTCCCGTCATTGATGTTATCCATAGTAGGCTCAATTGCACCCTTACCACCATCTACTTTTACAGCTTTGAGTTTGTCTTTGTTTTGTTGATAATAAGCAAAACCAAAGTAAGCCAAGGCATTGGGATTTTTTGATACTCCAACAACCATAACATTGTCTTTTTCATTTTTTTCGTAGTCGTCGCGAGAAGTAAGTTTTTCTCCAAGAATGGCTTCGGTGAAATAATCAAAAGTTCCATTTCCTGGAGCAGGGCCATAGAGCTTAACAGGTGTTTTAGGAAATGTAGGTCTTAAATCACTCCAAGATTTCACATTACCGGTTGAGGACCAAAGTTTTTGCAATTCGTCGGTGGTTAAACTATTGAGCCATTTGTTTTGTTTGCTCACTACAACAGTAATTCCATCATAAGCAACAGGCAATTCAAGGTATTCAATTTTCGATGATTTTGCTTTCGTTATTTCTTTACCCTTAATGTGTCTTGAAGCATTGTTGATATCAGTTTCACCAACAGTGAATTTCTTAAATCCCCCACCAGTACCAGAAACACCTACAGCTACACGCACACTAGGAAAAGAAGCTTGAAACTCTTCAGCTACAGCTTCGGTAATAGGAAACACTGTTGATGATCCATCAATCTTCACTGTTCCTTTTAGGTTTTTATCTACAGCTGCAAAGCAAGAGCCGGTAATGGTAAAGATTGTAAGTAAAATTAAGCTCTTCATTTTTCCTCCAGTTGGTTTAGACAATTTGCGCGCATCATATTGGACAGAACTTTGAATGGATAC
The DNA here is from genome assembly GCA_964653235.1 of uncultured Pseudobdellovibrionaceae bacterium. Classification (GTDB taxonomy): domain Bacteria; phylum Bdellovibrionota; class Bdellovibrionia; order Bdellovibrionales; family UBA840; genus CAZZCP01. The sequence goes on from CAZZCP010000034.1 coordinate 15,600, forward strand.
GCTTACCGCTAAGCATTATGTGGGAGATAAAGATAGAAGCGACTGCCTTTACCCACTTCACTTTCAACATGCACCCTACCTTTATGGGCATTGGCAACGTGCTTTACAATGGCAAGCCCAAGACCGGTTCCGCCCACCTCTCGGCTACGCCCCTTGTCGACACGGTAGAATCTTTCAAACAATCTTCTAACATGTTTCTCAGGAATTCCTATTCCCTGATCTTGAATCAAAATCTCAACTTCGCCATTGATTCGTCGGGCGCGAACGCCAACCGCAGTATTTTCATCACTGTATTTTATGGCATTGTCGATAAGATTGACGAGCGCTTGTTCCATTAAAGAGGAATTCATCTTCATCTCAATTTCTTCATCAAACTGATAATCAATTTGAATTGATTTTTTGGCTGCTTTGGGAGAGCAAACTTCCAGCGCCAATGAAACACAATTATTGAGCGGGGTGGTTTGAAAGACTATTTCACCTGCCGCATTTTCTTTTTCTAAACGAGAGAGTGCAAGTAGATCTTCAATAATTCCAGCCAAGCGCTCAGCATGTCTTAAAATCACTGCGATGTACTTACGCATTTCATCGGCACTTTGAATTGCTGGATTCATTAGAGTCTCAGCAAAACCTTGAATCGATGTTAAAGGTGTTCTCAATTCGTGTGAAACATTGGCAACAAAGTCTTTGCGATGATTTTCGAGTTCAACCAATTTGGTAATGTCGGTAAAAACAATCACAACGCCAGAGGCTTTGCCTTTTTCATTTCGCAATTTACTAAAGCGAAAGTGTAAAATCTTATAGGGGTCGCCCTGAAGATGAATCTCAGTGCTATCGGCAGAATCTCCTCTTAAAGAAGACTGGATGTAATCTAAAATTTCAGGAATACGAATCACCTCTTGAATGCTCTTACCCTTGGCCGGCAAATAGAGATTTAAAATTTCAGCCGCAGAGGGGTTGAGAAATTTAATGCGCTCTTCTTTATCGACAGCCAAAACTCCTTCTCCCATTGAAGCAAAAAGAGCTGCCTGCTCATTTTTTTGCTGCAAAATCGTGGCAATTCTTCTTGAAAGATTTTTTGCCATTTGATTCATCGAGGTCGCAAGATGTTGAAGTTCAAGAGATGCGGTTAAACGAAAGCGCAAGCGATGAGAAAAATCACCTGATGCCATCTTTTCAGCCGAGTGACGTATCTCTTCAATTGGCTTGGTAATTTTACGAGAGAGCCAAAGACTTACAAAGGCAATTAACAGTGCAAGTAAAAAACCACCGGCCGCAAGTTGAGCATAGATTCCCCATAATGCTTTATTAATATTGTCCATGGGCAATGCCATTCGAATGACAGCTATGGGTTTAGCATCTTTCATCACTGGAATTGCGACGTACAGTAGGTCTTGATCAATCGTTATGCTATTGCGATTTGAAACTCCAATTTCACCCGTAAATGCCTTTTGCACATCGGGGCGGTTAGAGTGATTGTCCATAACTTTCGGATCTTGTTGACTATCACAGACAACCAAGCCATCAGGCAAAATTACAGTAAGTCTCGCATTTGCACTTTGCCCCATCTCAAAACTTTGTTTGCGCAATTCTTCATAATTTTTTTCTTCTAGCAAGGGAAGTATTCGGTATTTTAAAAGATTGGCTCGAGCATTTAAGTCTTCGGCACTGGAGTCAAAATAGAAGCTCCGAAACTGACTGGCTGCAATCAACACAATAACAAAAAGAGAAATTACTGAAAGCAACAGAAAAGAACTAAAGACTTGCCAAATAAGAGGCCTACGTTTCATGACCCCTACTCTTTGAATTTGTATCCTACCCCGCGAATGGTTTCAATATAGCGGCCAGCATCGCCAAGTTTACGACGAAGTCCAACCATCTGAAAATCAATCGAGCGATCGGTAACAGCATAATTTTCACCACGAATGGCATCAACAATTTGACCACGAGTAAAAACCCAACCAGGTCGCTTGGCCAAGCAGTGTAAAATCTGAAATTCACTGCGAGTCAATGCAACCTCACTGCCATCTACTCGAACTTCAAAGCGTCCAGGATGAACCATCACATTGTGTCTTTCGATGATTTCATCTTCGCTCACTTCGTGTGAATTGGCTCTTCGCAGAGCTGCTGTAACGCGAGCATTGAGAATTTGTGGACTAAATGGCTTTGTAATGTAGTCATCAGCGCCAACATCGAGACCGCGAACGATATCTTGCTCTTCTCCTTTTGCCGTCAACATTATGATAGGCAGTGTACGCGTGTCGTTTTCACTTCGTAGCCTCACACAAACTTCATGGCCACTCATACCTGGTAACATCAGATCGAGCAAAAGTAGATCAGGGGGTTCTTGGAGACAGGCATGGCAGCCCTCTTCTCCATTGGAAAAGGTTTTCACATCGTAACCAGATAGAGCGAGGTTGAAACGAATCAACTCGGCAATATCGTGCTCATCTTCTATCGCATATATGCATGGCTTGGCCATGGGGCTCCTCCTGCTTGGTTTTTTGCATCAGCAGGCATAGCCAAGTTATATTAGATTAGAATTAGATTCCAAACAAAAAGTGTAATTTAAACAATCTACTCACAATGACAATATTATGAACACTACTCCAACTGCTCCCTTTTATTTCACTTTCTATTTTGATTTCAATCGCTATTTCAAAGACTTAGGAAATTTGTCAAAAGATGCATCAAATCTTCATAAGCCTCGGACATAATACCTTAAAGATTACAGTTGTTTATTTCGATCGGACGGATGTCCGAAGTGAAATAAAAAGGAGCAGTTCATGAGCAATAAGTCCGCTCTAAAAAGTCAAAAACAGCTCGTATAGCATAGCACTCTCCCCCTGGAAAACTGGCAGGGTTTTTGTGGTCGGTCCAGGCATAGACATCAAAATGCGCCCATTTTTTAGGATCATTTACGAACTCTTTAAGATAGAGAGCAGCTGTAATCGCTCCAGCAAAACCAGAGGGCGCTGAATTTAACATGTCAGCCACTGTTGATTTCAGCATGCGCTTGTAAGGCGCCCAAAGGGGCAGTCGCCAAATCGGGTCGGCACATTTACGAGCAGAGAGTTGCAGTTGCGCAGCCAAATCATCCGAATCGGTAAAGTAACCGGGAAGATCTTCACCTAGTGCAATTCGACAGGCACCCGTTAGAGTTGCAAAATCAAAGATCCACTCAGGATTACTTTCACTTGCCTCTGCCAAAGCATCACACAAAACCAATCTTCCCTCAGCGTCGGTGTTGTCAATTTCAACGTAAATGCCTTTACGGGTCTTGATAATATCTCCTGGCACAAAGCCTTCATCAGAGATACGGTTCTCGACCGCGGGCACAAGCAGGCGAAGTCGTATGGGGAGCTTTGCCGCCATAATCCACTCGGCCAAGGCAAGTGCATGGGCCGCACCTCCCATATCTTTTTTCATATTTCTCATGCCACTGGCCGGCTTGATATTGTAACCGCCAGAATCAAAGCATACTCCTTTGCCCACCAATACAATTTCGGGATGAGATTCATTTCCCCAATTTAAATCGATCAACAAAGGCTCATAATCAGATGCCATACCAACGGTGTAGATAGTGGGATAGTTTTCTGCTAAGAGCTTCTTACCTTCAATGATTTTACAACTAGCATTGTATTTTTCGGCAAAGTCTTTCGCAAGTTCTGCCAAATCTTCAGGGTGCATTTCATTGTTCGGAAGATTCACCAAATCGCGAGTGGTCTTTACCGCTTGGTAAGCTCTCTGTGCTCTCTCGAGTAAATTTTGATCGCGCATTAAAAATTGCGGTTTCTCTTTGCGGGCTTTTGATTTTTTAAAGTAATCAAAATCATATTGGCCCATCAACCAACCAAGGGCTGCAAGCTCTTTTTCTTGATCGCTAATTTCTGTCTGCAATTCAAAAGTTTTCGGCGGAAGCTCATTGGCAAGTCTGGCAAAAATTCGATAAAATTCTCTAGGGTCTTCTTTGAGTTTTTGAGCAGAGTAAATTGCACAAACTTTGTCAATTCGCCCTTCTTCGTTAGACATCAAAATAAACTTTTGCTTGTCGGCATTCCAGTCGTAAGAATTCAGAATTCTTCTCTGCCATTCAGTTTCAATCTTGCTTTCAAATTCTGATTTTTCACATAGAAAAAGAGGATGTACTTCATCTGCTTTTGTTGTTAGTCCCATCATTGCTCCTATTCTAGTCTTCATAGTTGACTTTCGAATGCAAGTCATGTCATTTGCTCGTCAAGGCTCGGGGTGCCTATCGGCTGAGAGATACCCGTTGAACCTGAACTGGCTAAAACCAGCGGAGGGAAGCATGATTTCTGAAAGTTTAAATCGATTGGATTGGATTCTATTTCTACTCTGCCTGCTGCTGAGCTTTATTAGTTTAGCCTACGGTCACTTTCGAAAAAAACAGCAGGGCAACTCACTATTAGACTATTTGGTCATGGGCCGCCAACTTACAACTCCCCTCTTTGTCGCTACTCTTGTGTCTACTTGGTATGGCGGTATTTTTGGCGTCACTCAAATTTCTTTTGAATCAGGAATCTACAATTTTGTGACTCAAGGTTTGTTTTGGTATGTAAGTTATATTGTATTTGCACTATTTTTGGTCGATCGAATCTCGCAATACAAGGCGATAACTCTACCCAATTTGATTGAAAAGATGTTTGGCCCTCGCTCGGCAAAGCTGGCTGCATGGATGAACTTTTTTAATGTTTTGCCCATTGCCTATGTGATTAGCTTAGGTCTTTTTTTGCAGGTTCTGTTTGGCGGCAGTTTATTATTGTGGACGAGCATTGGTGCCTTTGTTGTTGTGCTCTACTCGGCAAAGGGCGGCTTAAGGTCAGTGGTTTATACTGATATTGTTCAGTTTGTGATTATGGTTTTGGCCGTTATCAGCGTGATTGCGTTCTCTGTGTTTGAATATGGTGGCATAGGCTATTTGCGCTCAAACTTACCCGAGAGCCACTTTTCACCCACAGGCGGAAACAGCCTTGCCACCACCCTGGTTTGGGGCTTTATCGCTCTGTCTACTTTGGTGGATCCCAATTTTTATCAAAGAGTATTTTCAGCAAAATCTTCTCGTGTTGCCAAAAGAGGAATTTTAATTTCAACTCTCGTTTGGTTTGTTTTTGATATCTGCACCACTCTTGGGGGGATGTATGCCCGTGCCGCCATGCCCGAAGTCGATGCTTCACAATCTTATCTATTGTATTCGATGCAAGTTCTTCCCGCAGGCTTTCGCGGCTTTCTTTTAGCGGGTGTTTTAGCTACTGTTTTATCAACACTCGACTCTTATTTATTTTTAGCCGGGGCGACTTTAAGTTATGATTTGGCTCCCGAAAAATACAAAAACAAATCTTGGCCCAAGACTTTGGCAGTTTTTGTGGTTGCCTGTTTGGCCATAGCACTCTCCAACTTTTTTGAAGGGGATATTGAATTGGTGTGGAAAACTTTGGGCAGTTACTCGGCCGCATGTTTGCTCTTTCCGGTTTTAATGGGATACCTCTTTGTCGGCCGTATTAGTGACAATAGTTTTTTCTTCTCTTGTCTCTACGGGATACTAGGCACCACTTTTTGGAAGCTCTCCCCCCTCAAAGGCTTCTGGCAAAATGTAGATGCATTGTATGTAGGAGTGCTCTGCACATCGATTTCTCTTCTTTTTCTCACTCGAGGCTTCTCAAATGAAAATAAGACCCTAAAATAGCCCGCCGCGTATTGTAAAAATTACCCCTCCTTATAACTTTTACAAACCGCGAAAAGGGGGGGTTTATGAAATTATTAGCCATTATCAGCTTTCTATTCATTTCAGCTCAAGCACAAGCATCAGGATTTAGGGTGCAAGAAGTTGAGCTCAACGAAGCCGATCTAAAAAAGATCGAATTCCAAGAAAAAGTTTTAAACATGATTCCACAAGAATCTATGTACGATGACGATCTCAATGGAGTGCTTAGTGACATTGGCAACATCATCAACACTGGCCAACAAATCTGGGATATCGTCAAAAAGAATCAGCCGGTTGTAAACCACAGCATGATTCGCGCCAATGCGATTCCTGATGGCATTACTTCTTGGATGACTTTAGCCAATTGGAGCGATCCGGTTTACAAAAAGTATCGTGTTACTTATGTAAATGGTTTTGGCATTACCACTGCCGACTACAGCTTTATCTTAAGCTTTGCTCACAGCGGTTCGTACAATGGCCAAGGTCAGTTTCTTTCGCAAGCTGGTTTCACAGTTTCAAATCTCGATGTAGTTTGGGGCTATACATTTGATTCTAAAGCGCAAGTGATTCGCACGGTAAATACCGGTACTACAAGTGATCCTGTAGCAGCCATGGAGCTCAGCATACAGTGGACTGTTAGCACGGTTCTTAAGCACGATGAAAATACCGAGACCTTCTACATTAAGGGTGATGGACTCGTACAACAATTTTAGTATTGAAATAGGACTCATGGATGGGGAAAAACTGCGGCATGATGCCGCTTTTTTTTGCTTAGAACATGAAAGAAAAACTCATCGGTACTTGGCAGTTGGCCGAATTTTTGATTGAAAGCCCTGAAGGCAGGGTCAGTGAGTGGCGCAAGAACGCAAGAGGCAGCATTAAATACCGTGCTGATGGAAGCATGAGCATCGACATTCGCTCAGAACTTGCCGAAGAACATAGCCAAGAAGAATATTTAAATTCAATTTTGCAGTACTCAGGCCCTTATGAACTACAAGATAAAAACACAGTGATTCATTTTGTAGAAGAGGCAAGCCTACCCGAGAGAGTAGGCCAAGAATTGCGCCGTGAGATCTCTGTAAAAGGCAATGAATTGCGCATTGTCGGCCGAGGCGAGTTTGGAGTGGCTCGCCTCTTATGGAAAAAACTTATTTGATCGCTGCGCGAACTTCTAGATCTACCACCGACCAAGTTTTGGTAACGCCATCAGCTCCTGTATGAACCCCAGCGCACATTTTGGCCAGCTTGCCAAAAGCGCTGCCAAAACCCAATTGCAAAAGATCAAGTGTTGAGGTCAAAACCACTTCACTCCCCTGTTTTGCATATTGAAAAAAGACCTCACGCTTTGCTTTGCCAATCTTCATATCTACTTTGGCATAGCCTTGCTCGGTGTTCACATCCACCACTTCACCTTCAATGTAGCGTCCGCCCCAATGTTTAAATAGTCCTTCGGTGATATTGACATTTCTGGCCTCGTTTCCGGCATCGATCGAATAAGAATCGATTTTGATTTTGGTTCCCTTTAACAGCTCTGCAATGTCTTTGGCTTTCTTTTTGTAATCCCAATCGATCTCTTTAAACATTCCACTCACGGCCGTTTTGTCGGTGAATTTGTAACCCGTAAATTTAAGGCTTGGCTCTGATTTGAGTTTCACCGAGGCCATGGCAGATGTGCTCATAAACAAGAGTACAAGTAGTAGTTGTTTCATTCTATCTCTCCTTTTTTCATTTCAAATTGAAAGTCGACATCGATGCGATCTCTTAGGCTAGCAATGGCAATGCTCGGATCGGGAAGCCCAAGCCCCTTCACCGAAAGCTCGCTTTTGCCTGCAACTTGATAGCTTTCGCCTTGGTCGACAATTTTTACTTTGATTCTGATTTCTTGATCTTTTCCGCGAATCTGTACTATTGCTGGCAATTCACAGTCGGTGTTCAAAGGGCAGCTTTGCAATGCTGTAATTCGAATCTGCGGATGCTCTTTGGCAGCCAATACATCTTCATACATATTGTCGTTGCGCATTCCATTGTCGGTATCAACTGAGAGGGCGGCAAAACGAATGCTCATGTCGCTAAATTCATTGTTTTCTAATTGTGCGCTCGCTTGAAAGCTCTTTACATAGCCGTAAAAGTCAGAAGAAAACAAACCCACTCGGGTGTGCTCTAGAGTGAATTTTAGAAAAGACTCGGCCTTTTCGGCGGCTTCAAAGTCAGGGTATTGGTAGCTTTGCTCTAGCGCAAAGACTGGCCCCGCAAGCAGTAGTAACAAGATGAATTTCATTGCAACAGTATGCTCACTCGATTAGAGAATTCAAGTGGAAAGAAATACATTCTTCATTCAAATTAAGACAAAATCTGCCGATTAATGAGACGAAAGGGCAGGCAAGAAAGTATCAGAATGAGACAACTTGAAAGCATCATTTTTCTAATAGTTTTCAGTAACTTAGCTTGGGCATCGAGCGCCAACAACCCGCGTGGTATCATCGCCCCCGTCAAAGCCCCGATTCTTCAGTGCGGAGACCGCATCTTATTTGGCAAAGGAGTCAATGAAAAGGTGCAA
>CAZZCP010000034.1:23885-24338 GCA_964653235.1 uncultured Pseudobdellovibrionaceae bacterium
GAGCCGAGATTCGCCGTCACTGCCGCTACCGAAGCTCTTCTTTAAAGGTGATGGATCAGTCACAAAAATTTTTCGATCCCCCCGCAGTGATGAAGCGCCGAGAAGTTGTCAACAATCTGATCAAAAAAGTGGGCTACAATAACAAAACAGGGGAAGTCTCTGCAAAAGGCGTAAAAACCAAATTAAAAAAGCGCGATCTTCTCGATTTGCAAAATGCCAATTTGATTTTGCCGATCTTAAACAAAGAAGACTTTGCCTTTCTCTACACCAGCGGAGATGCCCGCTACAACCAGCGATTTATTGATACCGAATACAAAAGATATGTTTCAAACCTCTTAACCCAAGACCCCGCCAATCTCTACACCCATGAAGGAAGTTTGTTTTATTTCTCAGAAAATGCCGGCGCTGGCCACGGCCGAAGACTCAATGATTTGTATGCCGGCACAGGTTTGG
>CAZZCP010000035.1:0-5110 GCA_964653235.1 uncultured Pseudobdellovibrionaceae bacterium
GGCCGTGTATAAAACAGAATTTTCACAGATTATTAAAATATAAATTTATAATAATAATGTCAATTTTGAAGACAAGACCAATAGCGTTGTGCCAGATTTGACGCAGGATTGGATGCAATATGATAACTATAAAAGGGATACAGTATTAAATATCTAACTTTATTTATTTGGAAAGGCCAAAGGATTTAAGCTTTTCTAAAATCTCTTTGTAATATGAATTTGAAAAAAATATCCCAGAATAAATGGCAATGATGGGATAGAAGCTGTCTCTAGCCTTGCTGCCCAGGGGCTGATGTAAGCCAAGAAAAGCAACAAAAAAAATAGTGGCATACAAATCCATAAATGATGTGCAACTTTGTTTTTAAAGTTTTTAAAAAAAGCAATACATGCACTCAATATAATGACCTGATTCAAAAAACTACCCCAAGTTAGTAAATTGCTATAATCAAAATATATTTTGAGCTTATTAAAAGTGAAGTAAGGAGTAAAAAGAGACTTTAAGAAAGCGAGAAAATAGGGGATCTCGTAATTGTACTTATAATGATAATCATTAAATTTCATATGATCTTGCCGAAAAGTTTCTAAACGTCTAATAACCCACTCTGGAGATTGCTGTAAGTATACATTTTCCTGGTAAAGAAATAAAAGTATTGAGCCCGAAAGCGCAGCTTTAAGCCACCTGTGCTTATTGGAAGCAAACAAACCAAGAGTTAATAAACTAGGAATAAACAAAAAGACTAGATAGAATCTTTCTCTAGATAGAAAATAAAAAAACATCCCTAAAGGAATTAGAAGCCAATACTTGTTCTTAACAAAAACTAAATGAGAAAAATAAAAAATCAGTGCCACCAGAGAATGAACCGAAGCTTCTTTATAAAAAGTAGTTGTGTAAAATAAAACTGTAGGAGCTAAAATATAAGTTAGTCCCGAAAGATAGGCCGTTTTTGCATTTTCTATATTTCTACAAAACAAAAAAACAATACAAATCGTTATTAACTTAAAACAAAGTAAAGACAAAGTTGTAGCGTAAACAGTTTTACCAATTAAAAAAAACCATAAACCGGTAAATAGATGAATGATAGTTCCTGGTTGATCCAGGCCAACTTTGCTCCATTCTATCTCCCCCCGAAGAGCCAAGCTAACATTCTCTGAAATGGGCAAATGGGAAGTGAAAGCATCTTGAGGCCAAAGTAAACTTGCATTTTCACTAACCAGAACAAAACCTAGTAATATCCCAGAACTAATACAAATTTGATGTAACACTAAGTCCACTATAAGGTCTGATTCTGAGAATCTTTCTGAAATTTCATTTTTTCTACTGATAAATAACCAAATCAAAAAAATCAGAAAAAATATTGTAACAATTATATCAACTTTTTGTTGAAACCTCGCAACAAGTAGCGAATAAGCTATAGAACTTAAAAATAATGGAGCATGCCGATTAAGGTATTTCAATTTATATAATCCGCTTCTCTTCGTTTGTAGGGGCATGAGACACAAGCTGGCCACCGAACAAAGTATTCAAAGTCTTAATTCAGAAATATAAAATCGCCTTATGAAAAGAGTCAATCAAGTACTCTAAGTATTTAAAAATATTATTTCTTTTCTGCAATCAATCCCCGTGACGCAAAGAGTCTTAAAATGCTTAAAATTAAGCGAATCCCTTTGAGTTGCACTACAATCTTAGCACCAACAAGTTTATGACAACAATTTTTAAAAAGAAATAATTTGAATATTTATGCAACCTAAGTCGAAACATCTATTATTTAGTTTTACTATGGCCTTAGGTTCTTTCTTTATTGTAAGCAAAATGCTTATTTTAGCTAAATTCTTAGATAAGCCTAACTACGGTGATTATAGTTATTATTTTTTATTGGCTAGTAATTTATTCCCTTTATTTGGCATGGGAATACTCGATGGCTGTAGCCGTTTGTATCCATTACTTCTTGGTCAAAACAAAAGATTTGAAGCTAAACAGATATTAAACCAGTCTTTCTCAGCTTTGTTTATCCTTGTCGTTACTTTAATTATATTCGCTATCTTAATCGCAAGCTTATACACTGGACGGTTACCTAGATCTATTGCTTATATTGCTTCTCATATTGCTTTAAATTTACTTTTTTTATTTTTTCTACGCGCTATAAGATCTGAGTTAAAATCTCTTCTCTATGCTTACTCCTATTGTTTAAAGTCCTTAGTCGATATTTTACTTTCCACCTATCTAGGTGCTCTATATGGATTGTCTGGAGCTCTCATTGGCGACCTTATTACACTTTCTCTCTCTTCTGCTGTTTTGTGGTGTTTTTTTTATAGATCAATAAAATTGCAAATGCCTAAATGGACAGTACTTAGACAATTGGTACTAGACGGTCTTTACATCATGCTCTCTTCATTTTTAGGTTCGCAAATTTTTGTATTTGACCGCTCGTTTGCTGGAAAAATTTTAGATTCTCGCAGTTTTGCCGAATATGCGTTTATTGCAATTTTTATAAGTCTGTTTTCAGTTCTAGCCAATATGCTATTTCAGTATATTTCCCCTATTGTGATGCAAAATAGCGGTAAAGAAGGCGGAATCCAGAAAGCTTTAACAATGATCCAAAGAATTGAAATTCGCAGCATTGCATTGGCAGCAATTCTGTTTTTTCCAACTATGTTCTTAGCGGATTTAGTTATTTCCTATTTTTTTATTGAATATCCTTTCAATCTCCGTATTTTTAGTCTTTTTTATATTGGTGGAATCATTCACTTAATCAGTTTGTACCCATTACTCTTAATTGCATCTCGTAACTTTATTTCATTGATAAAAAACCAAATTCTAACCGGATCTATTATGATTCTAAGCTTGTCTAGCTTCTTTTTATTTATGGAATTGGAGCCGATACATTTTGCAGTTATTTTTCTTTTGGGCCGATCATTTAACTATTTTTTAAACCGGCATAGTTATTTTAAAGTTCATAAAAGATGAAAAACTTGTTTAAATCGTCACTTTCTGTAATCTTTAATAATCGAGGTGATTATGTCAGATAGAGAATTTCTAGGATACACAGGACATTCTGTTGATACACAAGAGGCACAAGCTGCCTACGATACAGTTATGAATTCCTGGCTAAGTCAAGGGCAAGATATTCAGGCCTTTGAAAATGCAATTCTTTCTTTTCTTGAAGCAGATGAAAATCACTTTGCGATTTCTACCAGCTCTGGTACTGCTGCACTACATATAGGCTTAGCAGCATTGGGAATCGGCCCAGGAGATGAGGTAATCGTACCTAGTCTAAGTTGGGTCGCCACTGCGAACGCAGTTCGTTTTGTTGGTGCAAAACCCATTTTTGCTGATATTGACCCTAAAAGACTAGGCTTAGGAGTCGATCAAGTTGAATCTTGTGTCACTAAAAAAACCAAATGCATTCTTCCTGTTCATTATGCAGGAATACCTGTTGACCTAAAAAGTCTACGAGAGTTTTGTGATTCAAAGTCATTACTTCTTTTTGATGACGCCGCACACGCGTTTGGTTCAAAACTAAAAAATAAAGAATCTTGGGAATTTATTGGCGCTTCAAATTTAACCTCAATGTCGGCATTTAGCTTTCACCCTGCGAAAAATATAACGACAGGTGAAGGTGGAATACTAATAGTTCAAGGGGAAGACTTGGCATTGAACGCAAGGAAATTCTCTAATCATGGAGTGGTTCGCGATAGAGAGCAGTGGAACACAGATATAACTCGAGAATGGGGCTATGATATGGCTATTGTAGGATTCAACTATAGAATGAATACGATTGCTGCAAGTATAGGCCTGGTACAACTCAAGAAATTCATTTCTTTTAAAAAGAAAAGAGATAGCATTTTTCAAATTTACACTGAGAGATTACAAAAATCAGGATTGCTTCAAGTACCTGAAGCACCCCAAAATACAGATCCATGCTGGAATTTATATCCTTTACGTTTTTTAGGCGGAGAAGAAAGAAGAAATGATCTTATTCATTTTCTTCGTAAGCATCAAATTGGTACTATGATACAATATCCACTGATTCATAAATTGGACTATTATAGGAATGAGTACAAGAATATAGAACTTACCAATTCAGAGAAATTTGAAAGGGAGTGTTTGTGCATACCTTTACATGCAAATCTATCTAGTGATGACTGTGAATATATTTGTGACAAAATACTAGAGTTCTGTGAATCTTAGATATCCACCTAGAACCTAAGCTCTATCTAAAATCCTCTTTCTTTATGATACTCATAGGTTTTAGCAACCCCTTCTTCAAGGCTTGTGGTTGCCTCCCAACCTATGGCTTCTTTGATACGATCGACATTGGGGACCCTTCTTGGGATATCTTCATAAGATTTTCCATAAAGACTCGCATGATCTACTTTTTGAATATCAATTTTATCTATGGATACTTTTTGAATAGCTTCAGCCAAATCATCTACAGTATGCTCAACTTGAGTTCCTACATTATAACAATTGTTATGAGCTTTTTCATCTAAGATTAGTCCAACGAAAGCATCAACAGCATCATCTATGTATGTAAAACAACGAGTTTGTCTGCCATCGCCATGAACCTGCAAATCTTTACCCTGAATGGCTTTTTCAATAAATTTTGAAACAACTCTACCTCGTAATCTAGGCCCATAGACATTGAACAAACGGGTCACTACATAGCGAAGATGCCCCTCTTGAGCTGTTGCATATATATAGTGCTCAACAGCAGACTTAGAAGATGAATAGCACCAACGATTGATTTTGGTAGAGCCTAAAACTCGATCATCATCTTCAGAGAAAGGAATATTAGGGTTCTTTCCATAAATCTCAGAGGTCGATGTAAAAAACAGAAGCTTATCAGATAAACGGCATAGTTTAACTATATCCAGTCCAGCACATAAAGTTACATCCATGACTTTTCTCGGAAAACTAGTATACTCTTCTGGGTTTGCAATAGCTGCGAGGTGACAAACCACATCCACTTTTTCAATCAGTAACTTTAATGTTTCTCTATCCTGTATGGACCCCTCGATAAAAGTAAAATTTTTATATTCATTTTAATGGGAAAAGAATTAAATACTTTTGATTCTCAATTATTACAACTTACCGAATTATCTATCTTTT
>CAZZCP010000035.1:5120-24194 GCA_964653235.1 uncultured Pseudobdellovibrionaceae bacterium
TTATATTCTCTTAAACTGTCAGAAAACTTATTTAAAACTATGTCTATTCCGTAAACCGTTTTTCCTTCTTTGAGTAACCTCTCTGTCAAATGCGAACCTACAAATCCCATACAACCGGTGACTAAAAATTTATCCATAATGAACTCCTATGGGCGAAATAATAAGGTTTTTCCTTATTTTATTGCAATTAATATTATTCTAAAGCGACATTTGGGAAGACTTATTGTAGCGCTTCCAAGCTTTGGATACTCTCCAAACAATTGATTTTCCTCAATATGAAATCCAGCCTTACCTATCGCCTGAGCAAGGGACTTTTGAGTAAAATACTGCAAAACAGTAGGGTCAGGCTTGTAAGAATTAAATATGTTCATAAAACTCAAGGTAGCTTTATACCACTTATTTGGAGTTACAATCAGCAACTTGCCTCCTGGCTTTAAAACTCTGTGCAGTTCAATCAATACTTGATAGGGGTCCTCTAAATGACCAATGACATGATTCATTGTTATGGCATCGAAAAAATGATCAGGAAATTTCAGACTTTTGTTAGTGATTAAACTAAAATGGACTTCAGGAAACTGATCGCGCGCCTTTTCAATGGCTGCATCGTTTATATCTACCCCATATGCATTTACTCGGTATTCTTTACGAGCACGATCTAAAAAGCGGCCTGTATTGCAACCATAGTCCAAAATTGAGTCTTCTCTGCCAAGATTTAAAAGCTTAAAAACATGGTCCGCTTCTTTGATTGAACGTTCTGCTTTTGCAAATTGATCCATTCGCTTGCAATATTCTTCATCTGATCGAACTGTAGCCATTTGCTTATTTGATGAAATAAAAGTTCTCTTAATATCTCTAAGTTTATAGAAATAATTCATTCAGGTTTCTCACTTTCAGTGGCTCTATGTAATTCAATATCTACAAATACTTTATCTCCGGAGTCTGGATCTACGAAATAGGCATTTCGTTTATTTTCAAATTTAAAAGCTCTCAATAAATTAATAAAATCAAAAAGGCTCATATTTTGATGGAGATTCAACTTACACATCTTTTGAAATTCATGATGAAAATGAAAACTAGAAGGCCCCTCTTGAGGTTTCGTTGGTACCGGACCATTTCTAATTTGTGGCCAATATTCACAAAACATATTGATCATTGCAGAAACCTGTTTTTTATATAAACTTCCACCAGTATCATAAATAGAATATTCAACAGGTGCTTGAGCGATTAGCCCACCAGAATCTACCTTGGGTTCAATATAATGTAGACTTACCCCGGCAGGTCTATTCTCTACGATTGGCCAAAAATTTCCACCGGAGCCCTTATACATTGGTAAGAGGGAATTGTGTAAATTTATAATTCCTCTTGGGACTAAACGTATGAATTCTTCTGAAAAAAGATAGGATGACCAAAATGAACAAGCAAGTTCTGGCGAAACCTCTTTCACGAAATCGAAAACTTTTTGATCTTTTTGGGATACAAATGAATATTGTGCTGAAGAAGGTAAATTAAGAATTGATAAAATTTCTTGCTTTTTCCTAGCTGTTTGGTCTGGGTGAGTAACTACAGCAACAATATTTTCATTTTCACTCTTTAAAAATTGAACTAATTCTAAACCTAACTCACCATTCGCGAACAAGAGAATAGGGCAATCTCGAAAATACTCGATCACATCGCGAGTTCTGAATTTTGAATTCCTAGGGAGTAAGCTCTCAAAAACTCTACTAATTTTTTTAAAATCTGCAAGGTAATCGACTGTAACTTTTAATTCTGGATAATGTAAATCGCTAGGAGCTTTCAGATTTAGACTCTTTATTTTTTCACAAAAATGTAGTGCCTTTTCTATGTGCTCGCGATCTTCTGGATTTTTTGCCGTTTTGTTTGCTGTCTCAAGTGCTTTATCTGTGAAAACTTCACAGCCTACCCCGTAAGGATAAGAGGGTTCAAAAAAGGTAGCCACATGATCAACATTTTTTTCTACAATCTCCTCAATACATCGATCAATAATTTCAGGATCAGTCAATGGATTGTCAGCACAAATGCGAATATAGAGTTGACTTGGAAAATTAAGACTAAGGTCATAGTAACGCTTAAGAACGTCCTCTTCACTTCCTCGAAATACATATAATTCTTTATTTAATTCCAATCTATGTGCAAGATCTTCTAACTTATCATTTTCAGCTAAAGTACTTGTCGCAAGAACAATTTGATCCGCATACTCAGAGTCTTGTACTCGAATCAATAAATGTTCTAATAAACTCTTTCCACAGATTTGCATCAGAGCTTTACCGGGCAACCTTTTTGATCCAAGTCGTGATTGAACAACAATAGTCACTTTATGATTCTTATACATAATTCAATTCATTTCAGAAAAGACAAATTCAAAGACTCTTTGAACCCCTTTCCCATCGATGCTGAAGCTAGCTTTTCGAGACATCTCTTGCAAGAGCTTCGGTTCATCCAATAAAGATTTCTTCAGGTTGATTAAATCAGTGAGTTCAAGATTATCAAAACTTCCTAAATAGGTAGCTGCTCCTGTTTTAGCAAAAGCTCTGCCAATTTCTTCTTGATGGTCCTGAACGGCAATCATTGCCTGAGGTAAAGCTAATGCTGCAGCTTCGTACTTGCTATAGCCTCCTGACATAAGAGCAAAATCTGACTCAGTCATTAAATCAGCAATTTGATAATTCTCTAAATCTGATAAAAATTTAGCTTTTGGCAAAAGCTTCTGAATTTCTTTTTGAATACAATCAGGAAAATCAAAACCTAAAACAAAAAAAAGATCACCAGGCCAATCTAATTTTTGCAAAAGACCTGAAAGTTTTAGATACGCAGATGAATAAACACCCCCACCCAACATAACTAAAGTGCTTTTAATATTATTAAAATCTCTTTTCTCTAAAATTCCAGGGCGATAGAAAGCTTGATTTAAAATAAAGTAGTCTAAACCTTCAAGAACCTTAGCATTTGAAGCTGGTAATTCGGTTTCCGTCAGTTGGGCACAAACAACAAACTCAGAAACATGTGGATTAATTTTTAACTCATCAATAAGCAAACGATATCGACAAAACTTTGCGTAAAAACTTTGACGCTCTTCAGTGGCTTCAAGCATATCAAAAATACATAAATCAAAGTATCCTAATTTTTTGACCCTTTCAATCTCAAATGCAAAACTGCAATTTACTGGAAGCTCTTCAAAAAATTGAATTCTATTTGATAAATAAACTCCTGCTGCACTATCAACTTCAGCTATAACTTGCACTTGATCAACTTTAGGATGCTTAGATAGATACTCATAAACCCCTTGCATGCGAACAATATGCCCCCAGCCTTGAGTTCGACATCCTCGAGTTCGAATCAAAACTTTCAAAGAAAAACCTCAATTTGCTGCAGAAACTACTCTCTTACAATTATCAATTATAAACTTTTCTACCTCTTTAGGTCCGACTTCTCCCGTACCCATTACTTCTTCGACATTTCGAATTCTTTGAACTAACTCCTTAAGTATCTGTGGCGTGATTGAAAATGAATGATCTGGCCCTTCAAGAGATTGGTCTAAAGTAAAATGTTTTTCTATAAAGCAAGCTCCCGCAGCAACAGCTAGCTCAGCAGCTTTAGAGTCTGTAGTATGATCTGAAAAACCAACTAAACACTGATAACGTTTGCTTAAAGAATGAATAGCACGCAAATTAGCTTTATCAATTGGAGTAGGATAACTCGATATACAATGCAGTGGCAGAAAATCAACATTTTGTTCTCTACAAATCCTAACTACAGCATCGATTTCATTAAAACTACAAGTACCCACTGAAAATACAACAGGAAGCCCTGCTTTTGCTACTTCAGTAACCAGGGGTAAGTTCGATACCTCGAAAGAAGCAATCTTTAAAGCGTCTGAATTCATTTCTTTACAAAATATCGTTGATTCATCATCAAAAGGGGTAGACATAACAATAAAATCATCAGACATACTACGAGCAAAATTCCAAAGCTGCTTTTCTTGCTCATGAGAAAATTCAAACTTTTTAAAATCTTCAATAAAAGGATTATCTGGAGCAAATCTTTTTTCCGTCTTGTAAGTTTGAAATTTAACTCCATCTGCTCCATTTTCATATGCAGCTTGAATCAATTCTTTTCCCAGCTCTAAACTTCCGTTGTGATTAGCTCCTATTTCCATAATAATCATAGTTGGGTTTTGATTTGAAAGTTCTCTATTTTTGATTTTAATCGTATCCATTAAGTCTGCCTTTCTCTAAAAGACTTTTAAAGAGTGAGTATATACTTAAAAAAGTAACTTATCTTTATTAGGTAAATGGGGCAATGCTGCATAGCGTTTTTAGACCAGTCTTTCCATTTACGTAAAACCTCATGAAACTTGCTTAAATCAAAAATTTAATAGATAAAAGTATTGATAATGAAAATAGCAATCGTTGTTGGGACGCGTCCCGAAGTCATTAAAATGTCACCGGTGATTCGAGCCTGTCAAATTGCTAAAGTTAGCTTTATCATTATACATTCCAATCAACATTATTCCGAAAATATGGATGCCATATTTTTTGAACAACTTGAGCTTCCCCAGCCCGACTACAATTTAGAGGTTGGTTCCGGAACCCATGGGAACCAAATTGGAAATATTTTAATTAAAATGGAACCAATTCTTGAAAAAGAACAACCGAATGTAGTTCTAGTTCAAGGAGATACTAATACCGTAGCTGCAGCTGCGATGCTTAGTAGTAAACTCAATATTCGACTGGGTCACATCGAGGCTGGTTTAAGAAGCTATGATCGTAGAATGCCTGAGGAAACCAATCGCATTATGACCGATCATTTATCTGATTTCTTGTTTGCCGTATCTAAGGTACAATCTAATATCCTAATCCATGAAGGTATTAATAAAGAACGAATTTTTACTGTTGGAAATACAATTGTAGATGCGGTTTCACAAAATATTAAATTAGCAGAGAGTAAATCTTCTATTTTAGATCAACTCAATGTTGCTCCCCAAGATTATGTTTTGTTCACAGCTCATAGAGCATCGAATGTTGATGATATCCATGCTTTTCGTGAAGTACTTCAGATTATTGATAGCATCCCCGAGACAGTCGTATGGCCTATGCATTTACGCTCTAAGAAAAAGCTGGAAAGTTTTCAACTCTCTTTACCTTCGAATGTTTTAGTAACTGAACCCCTTGGCTACTTTGACTTTTTAAGCCTAGAGAAGCATGCAAGCCTCATTGTAACTGACTCAGGTGGCTTGCAAGAAGAGGCCTGTATTCTAAAAGTACCTTGCATCACCATTCGAGAGAATACCGAGCGCCCTGAAACAATAGACGTGGGTGCAAACAAATTAGTTGGAAGAAATCTTAAGAAATTTTCAGATGCTTACAAATACTGGCAAAGCTCAAGTCGCTCTTGGGAAAATCCTTTTGGTGATGGAAGTACTGCAAATAAAATACTTCAGATTATTACCGGCAACTCCGCTCAGCTTAGCAACAGAGAAAAGCCAGAAAGAATTTGTGTCATTGGCCTTGGCTATATGGGCCTACCGACGGCTGCACTCTTTGCTAATGCAGGTTATAGTGTAACAGGAGTAGATGTTAACCCTAAAAAGGTTGAACAAGTAAACTTTGCCATTTGCCCATTTGATGAGCCTGGTATGGATGAACTTATAAAAACTGCGATTGATTCTAAAAGACTCACAGCTCAAACCCAAACCCCCAAGGCCGATATCTATATACTCGCAGTTCCCACTCCGCATGATAATGGAAAATGTGATCTTCGTTTTGTAAAGCAAGCCAGCGAGCAAATTGCAAAAGTTACTGAAAATAATAGTTTGGTAATTGTGGAATCTACGATTCGGCCGCGAACTTGTCTTGATGTAATTATGCCGATTTTTAAATCAAAACAAAAAGACATTCATCTTGCACATTGCCCAGAAAGAGCCATTCCCGGAAATACTCTCAATGAATTGATACACAATGACCGAATTATTGGCGGTATCAATCACGATACAAATAAAAAAGTTCAAGGTCTTTACAAGAGTTTTGTAAAAGGTGAGATTTTTACTACAGATGTAACCACAGCCGAGTGCGTAAAACTAATGGAAAACACCTTTCGAGATGTCAATATCGCATTTGCCAATGAAGTATCTGATATTTTGGAATCATTTGATGTGAATCCCTGGGAAGCTATTTCTCTAGCAAATCGTCACCCAAGAGTGAATATTTTAAACCCTGGTCCTGGAGTAGGGGGACACTGCATTGCCGTAGACCCTTGGTTTTTATTAGAAGGTACAGAGCACAGTGAACTGATTCGTCAATCTCGAAAAATCAATGATGCTCGTCCATATCAAATCGCTGATAAAACCAGAGTATTGGCAAATAAGCATAATGCTAAAAAAGTTGGTATCTTAGGTCTTGCCTACAAGAAAGATGTTGATGATTGCCGTGAATCACCCTCTTTTGAAATCATCAAAGCCTTAGACGAAATGGGCTTTGAAACCAAAGCAGCTGATCCTCATGTCAGAGATGTAGACTTTGATTTGCTCGACACACAAGATCTAATTGATTGGGCGGATGTATTAGTTTTAACCACTGATCATACTATATTCTTAAATTATAAAATTACTAAGCCTATTCTGGACACCAGGAACCTATTTAGGTGAATCAGTTGTTGGGATCACTGTCAAATAAACATTTAATACTGTTTATGGGCTCTATACTTTACTCTTTTTTTTTAATTCTTCAAGGTAACGTAATTTGGAATCATATTTTAAACATATTGATGATTTTGTTACTGCTTTTTATATTTTTTAAAAGCCTTAAATCTTGGTTATCAAATTCTAGAATCTCAGATCTTTTCTTTTTGTGCCTACTTTTACACTTAGGGATAGGAATAGGTTTTAGCTTTGCAGGAGGGTCAATATCAGAACTTTGGGTTACTGATTCTCGAACGATGCATATACCCAATGCCATTAATATCTCGAATTGGTTACAAGGAATTGCACCCATCCGTGAACTCTTTAAACCTCTTGATAAAATCTATTTTTCAAATATTTGGACTGGTTTGTTTTTCGCTTTTTTTGGAGTAAATGTTTTAGCCTCTCTCTTAGCTCAAGCATGCCTAAAAGGTATTACTGTTTTTTTCATTTTTAGACTTTCAGAATTGCTCTGGTCTCGAAAAATTGCTCTCTGTGCTTGCTTAACTTATATATTACTGCCGACAGTGCTCTTTTATTCAATTTCTGCAAATAAAGAAATGATGGTACAACTTTTAGTTGCCGCATGTTTTTATTACTCTTGTCTTTTTTTTCGAAAAAAAAAACACTTATCTTTATTTGGTATTCTCATTTCACTTACTTTACTAAGTATTGAAAGGTTTTACTTAGTACCTCTCCTAGTTTTAGGTGTTTTAATAGAGGCCTTAATGTCCGACTACCTTAACAAAAGGTCGAAGTTTGCTTTTATTGGCTTAGCAGCAATTTCTCTTTTAATTGGTTTTCGCTTTTACCAAAGAGAAATTCCTTTTGATAAAGTTATTAACGCCATTCAAGCATTCCGTATCGGCTATAGTAATCATAAAGATGTGCTCAATGAATATAACTACGGAATACCTTATCCCTTAGCTCTTCTTAAGTTTATTTTTACGCCTTATTTTACATTAAATAAATTTAAGATTTTTCAAGGCTACAGCATACTACTTATTTGGGGATCTTTTTTAAATCAAGCGGTTATGCTTGGATTTGTTATTCAAATTATTCGAGAGCTGCGAAAAAATATAGGTCAGAAACTTTTATTTGTATTACCTATACTTATCTTTTTTGCCTTTTTTGCTTATTTTGCTCCTTATAATGGGAGAATTAGAGATTCATTCTACCCCATATTTAGTAGTTTTTTCGCAGCTTTCTTTTTACAAAAAGTTTGGAGTCGATTTGAAAAAACTTAGTTTTTTTATCATTCTATTCTTACATTTTTCAACTCAAGCCCTAGAGTATTTATCACATCAAAGATATTTACATTTTTCTAGAGGAAACAGCGGTAAAAATGCAGTTTTTGTTGATAAAGAACGTTACTTTTTTGCATCCTTCACAGAGCCCAGAAGAGAAAATGCTCATATTGAAATCTCAGTTCAAGATAAATTATTTGAGCATAGAAAAATAATCCGTATCACTGATCGAGTTTCACCCAAGCAAATTGAGTTGTTCAAATGGAATGAGAATATACTTTTAGCTGTTTTGGATGATGCCGATAATAAGATTTATTTTTATAATTTGATTAAGGATACATGGGTGGCTAAAAAATTTATTCATATTGAGGAGCAGGTTGAGTCATTTCGATTTCAGAGCTTTAAAAATAAAACGTATCTATTTTTAAAAAGCTTAGAACACAAATATTTTTCCCTTTACCTCGTTGAAGATCAGTCAAAAATGAAAAAAATTAATTCATTCATTTCTCAAATCCCTCCTCTACTTTTTAATCAGGCAAAGTCTGTTGCCTTAGTTTCTGAAAAATCTGAGCTTCAATTTTTAAATTCTTTGTCATCAAAGATAGAGACTCAATTTCAGTTAAATACCAAAATTGTTTCTGATTTAGATATCTTAGAATTTGAAGGCAATACCTTAAGATTTTCTATTCTTAAAGGTGACGATGGAGAACTAGAACTATTTGAATACAAAGATAATGTTTTTACTAAAATAGAGACTATCAACTTGATTCATCATATAGATTCAGTAAATTTATTGAACTTAAACTCTATAGAAGATAAGATTTACAATCCAAAAGCTATGGCTTTATTCTTTGGACGTCGTTATCATCCTTTATCCTATTTTAAATTATACAAAGGTAACTATAGACCTTACGGGATTTTTCAATTTCTTTTTAATGAATAGGAACAACTTTACCAGAAACTTTAAGTGTACTGGTTTCCGATTGCTCTAACGGAAAGGGACTATACTCAGGTACAATACTCTGTAAAAAATCACGCAATTCCCAGTAGTCAAAACTATCTAAATTATCGAAAAGCTCACTGAGCTGACTTATAAAATGAGATTGATTTTTTCTCACTTTGGCAATTCGCAGTTGAGGATGTTGTGTTGGCAAAGTGGTCTCGTTATCCATCAAGAGTTCTTCATATAGCTTCTCTCCCGGTCGAAGACCAATATATTCAATTTCTATATCTTCATTTATCTTTAACCCTGAAAGAGTAATCATATTTTTTGCTAGATCAGCAATTTTAATCGCTTTTCCCATATCCAAGACAAAAAGTTCATCACCTTTACCGATAGCTCCTGCTTGCAATACCAGTTGAGAGGCTTCACTAATAGACATAAAATATCTTTCAATATCTGGGTGAGTTACTGTAAGTGGACCTCCATTGTTAATTTGTTCTTTAAACAATGGAATCACACTACCACTACTACCTAACACATTTCCAAAACGAACAGTCAGAAACTTAGTAGACTCCGTTTTTGATTGAAGATCTTGACAGACCATTTCAGCAACTCGCTTCGTTGCACCCATAACATTAGTTGGATTCACTGCTTTATCTGTTGAGACCAATACAAAACGTTTCACTCCATATTCAACTGCCTTTTCACCGAATAGCTTTGTTCCAAAAATATTTGTCTTTATAGCTGCAGTTGGATTGATTTCCATCATCGGTACATGTTTGTAGGCTGCTGCATGAAAAACAATTTCAGGCTTGAAGTTGCGAAATACTTGATTCACATCATCTAAGTTACGTATATCTCCTACTACACAATGATATTTAAGCTCTGGAAAAGATTTTTTTAATTTCTTTTCAAGATCGTAAAGAAACAACTCAGTAATTTCAAACAGTACTATTTCTTTAGGCCGAAATTTAGCTACTTGATTGCAAATTTCAGAACCAATGGAACCACCAGCTCCAGAAATCAGAACCTTAGAGCCTTCAATCATTTCATTGATTGACCACGTATCTAATTTGATTTGCTTCCGACCCAAAAGGTCTTCAGGAAGCACATCTCTTAATTGAGATAACTCCACTCGCCCATTCAAAATTTCTTCAATCCGAGGCAAAGTTTTGAATTTCAAATTAGAATCACGACAAGCACTAATAATCCTTTCAATCTGTTCACCTGATGCAGATGGAATTGCAATAAAAATTTGATTCGCTTTCGTTTTCTCAACGATTCGTGGAATATCTTCAACTCCACCCATTACGGGTATACCATGGAGAAGTTTGTTTCGAATTCCAATATCATCATCAATCATCGCAACAACTTTCATGTTTAAACTAGGAGCTTTGCGGATTTCACGAATCAATTGATCCCCACCAGAGCCAGCTCCAACAACTATAACTTTTTCAAGCAATTCAGATGTGTTGAACAATGTCGCATGATCGCGCAAAATACGGTAAAGTAATCTCCAACCGCCTAATCCAATAACTAGTAGTATCCAGTCAATTATAAAAATGGACCTTGGAGTTACAACGAGTCGATTGTAAAAGAACACAGCGAGAAAAAATAGAACCACTCCAAATGTAGCTCCTTTAATAACCCGAACTAGATCAGGAGTACTCGCATATCTCCAGATACCACGATACATATCAAAAAAGTAAAAGCTCATTGGCTGAACTAAAGCGATCAGAATACTTTGCTCTAAAATCTTGTGACTATAAAAAATATCTGGAAATGCTTGCCCATAGCGAAGAAAATAAGCTGCTGGGAAAGCAAACAGAGCTACTAAAAAGTCTAGGTTAAAGGCAACCATTGTCTTTTGCCAAGGCTTTAATTTCGCTAACAAATAATCCATATTAAACACATACCTTATTCAAGAGCTGAAAACAAAATTTTATTGGACTAGATTCCATTACCATCTAAAAGCTGCTCAAAATAAGAAATCACTCTCTCCGAGTCCCATTCCTCGCTCGAGGGTACCTTACGAATGAGTTTGTAGGAAGAGTCTAAAATGTAGGTCTCAGGTAATTTTTCTGTCCCTAGCAGTTGAGCTACTTCGTATTTTGGGTCCCAAAAATGATGCATATTGCTGCCGCCAAAGCCATAGATCTCTAAAAACTCATTCACCTCTTTTTTATTCTCATCCATTGCGATGGCTAAGATTTTGAGTTTTCCATCCATTTTCTCCACCAGACGTATCATAGAGGGGTATTCCTTTACACAAGGTCCACACCAAGAGGCCCACAGATTTACCAAGATGAGAGGAGCTTTAAAGTCGCTCAAATTCTCTTTTTTTCCCTCTAAATTTAGAACTTGAAAATCGGGAACACCCTGTTTTTCAAACAGCTCAAGATTCCCATAAGGAGAGACATCTCTTTTTTCGTTGAGGTGGAAATGATGGATGTAAAAAAAAATTGCTCCAGCAAGGGCTAGAGCAAAACCTATAAGTCCAAAAAACTTCATCTAAAACTACTTGCTGGACTTTTTCTTAGCAGTTTTCTTTTTCGCTGCTGTTTTTTTCTTGGCCGTCTTTTTCTTAGCTGATTTCTTTTTTGCAGTCTTCTTAGCTGCCTTAGCCGCTTTCTTTTTTGCGGCTTTTTTCTTGGCTACTGTCTTTTTCACTTCTTTGGTTTCTTCTTTAGTCGATTTTACAGCTGTTTCAGTCTCTTCATTCGATGAGTTCTCTGGCAGTTTGTAGTCTACAAACTCAATGAATGCCATCTCGGCACCATCTCCAGGTCTGGGATCCAGCTTTAAAATGCGAGTGTAGCCACCAGGAGTGTCTTTAAAACGAACAGAAAGTTCCTTTACGATCTTTTGTACCACTTTTTTATTGGGATATCGAGAGAGAAGAAGTCTTTGAGCGTGCACACTTTGTTTTTTGCCAACTGTAATCGCTCTTTCAACATGACGACGAAGCTCTTTGGCTTTTGGCACTGTTGTACGAATTCTCTCATGCTCCACTAAGGAAGAGACAAGATTGCGAATTAAGGATTTTCTATGTCCTGAATCTCTTCCAAAATAGTTCGTTCTTCTTTGGTGTCTCATCTTTTATAGCTCCAAATAATTATTGAGGATTTTCTGTGCCCTGAGAGGGATCAACAGCAGCAGGGGCCATCGTCGCCATCTCTCTCTTCATAGCTTCTGGGTCCCAATCCTTTGGTGGCCAACCATCGATTTTCATTCCAAGACCAAGTCCCATCTCAGACAAAAGCTCTTTGATTTCATTCAAAGATTTTCTACCAAAATTTTTAGTCTTCAACATTTCAGCCTCAGTTCGAGTTACAAGCTCACCTATAAATCGAATGTTGGCATTTTTTAAACAATTTGCACTTCTGACAGAAAGCTCCAAATCATCAACAGACTTAAACAGATGGTCATTAAATTGTGGCTTTTCTTCTTTTTCAACTTCAGGCTTTTTATCAATGCTCTCATCAAAGTTGATAAAAATTTGCAATTGTTCTTTCAAAATTTTTGAACCCAAAGCAATCGCTTCATCTGGTTTCACCGAACCATCTGTCCAAACTTCTAAATCAAGAGCATCATAATCGGTTTTTTGTCCAACACGAGAAGCAGTAACTTGGTAATTCACCTTGCGGATAGGACTGTAAAGTGAATCGATCGCAATGAAGTCAGCAGGAATCTCTTCGTCTTGCTCTTCCGCAGGTAAATAACCTCGTCCATACTGTACGAGTAACTCTACCTGAAAATTTGCATTGTTTCCAAGAGTCGCGATGTGTTGGTCTTTATTGAGAACCTCGATACCTTCAGTCACTTCAATATCTGCAGCTGTAACCGTACCCGGGCCACTCTTACTGATACGAAGGGTTTTTGTCGAAGTACTATATTGCTTAAACCGAACTTCTTTTAAGTTTAAAATAATGTCTGTTACGTCTTCTAAAACATCAGTAATCGTGCTAAACTCATGAAGTACACCTTCAAAGCGGACAGCTGCCACAGCAGAACCCATCATTGAATTCAAAAGAACTCTCCTTAAAGAGTTTCCGAGAGTAACACCATATCCTTTTTCTAAAGGTCTTACAGAAAACTTTCCATAACGATCTGTGAGTGTGTCCTTATCAACATCATAAGAACGTGGCTGAATGAGATCTCTCCAAAATTTATAGTAGTGCTCTTGCATTATGGGCTCCTTGCAAATACTCGTGAAATAAAATTAGACTCTTCTACGCTTAGGTGGTCTGCAACCATTGTGCGGTACAGGGGTAACATCTCTCATCGAGAGAACACGCAAACCGGCATTGGCTACAGCTCGAACCGAAGGTTCACGGCCGGCACCTGGCCCCTTCAAATATACATTGACACTTTTCATGCCGTGCTCTTGGGCTTTTTTGGCAGCATCTTCTGCAGCCATTTGAGCAGCAAATGGTGTACCTTTTCGACTCCCTTTAAATCCAAGGTGCCCGGCACTAGACCAGGCAACAGCTCCACCTTCCATATCTGTTACGGTTACAATAGTGTTACCAAAACCAGATTGGATATAAAGATTGCCGCTCGGAATATTCTTTTTTACTTTTTTCTTTGTAGTCTTCTTTCCAGCCATTTCGCCTACCTAACTATTTTTTCTTGTTCGCTACGGTCTTCTTAGGACCTTTACGGGTTCTTGAGTTATTCCGAGTATTTTGACCACGAGCCGGAAGACCTTTTCTATGGCGAAGTCCACGGTAACAGCCCAGGTCCATCAAACGCTTAATATTCATACTGGTATCACGTCTTAAATCACCTTCTACGGTGTATTCGGACTCAAGCAATTTACGAAGCTCAGATACATGGGCCTCAGTGATCACATCACTTTTCATGCCTCTTTCAATACCTATTTTGTCACAAATATCTTGTGCTGATTTTCTACCAATACCATAAATATAGGTAAGGGCGATTTCCATTTTCTTGTTTTTGGGTAAATCTACACCTGCTATACGTGCCATAACTATCCTTGACGTTGTTTGTGTTTAGGGTTTTCGCAAATCACCCGCACAACACCATTTCTTTTAATCACTTTACACTTGTTACAAATTGCTTTGACGGAAGCTCGTACTTTCATTTTATACCTTCTTCAATAAATTCCAGTATTTAAACAATATTACCCTCAATAGATCGGAGAAAATATCACTATCAATGCTGGGTGTCCAGCTCTGAATTGACTTTTACGAATAAATCGCCTTCTTTACTCGTTCAAAAATCTCTTCTTTTGAGCCATCTGCATCCACCTCTTTAAAGATTCCATTCTCTTTATAGTACTCAACAAGTGGACGCGTATTTTCTTCATAAACTTCTAAGCGAGTGGAGATATTCTCTAACTTGTCATCCTCACGTTGATAGGTTTCTCCACCACATTTGTCACATACACCTTCTTTTTCAGTTGGACTGTAAGTCATGTGGTAAACAGCACCACAATTTTTACAAATTCTTCTACCAGTCAATCTACTGATCAAAAGATCGTGATCCACTTGAAAAAAAACAGCTTTATCTAATTTTTTATTGTTTTTCTCAAGCATTTCTTGAAGAGAGTCTGCCTGAGCTAAGTTTCTGGGAAAGCCATCGAGAATGACATCTCTATCTTCGACTTCTTTCAATTTTTCTTCAACCAATCCAACAGTTACTGAGTCAGGTACCAATTGACCACTATCAACATACTCTTTTGCCTTCAGGCCAAGTGCTGTAGCCTGCTTCATTGCGCTGCGAAACAAATCTCCTGTAGAAATATGAAGCATATTCTCTTTTTCAACCAAGAGTTCAGATTGAGTCCCTTTTCCAGCACCAGGAGGGCCAAACAGAAGCAGCATCAATATCTCACCCTCCGCGTACGAACCTTCTTATTGCCTCTCATTAGAGCATTGTAGCGTTGGTTGAGTTGATGGGTTTGAATTTGCGTGGCTGTTTCAATACTAGTTCCGACCATAATGAGTATACTCGTACCTTCATAGAGGAAGTTAACACTTAAATAATTATTTAATAGCCCTGGAACCACACAAATAATGCATAAATAGATAGCTCCTGTGACTGTAATTCTGTTTGCTACTTTACCAATATAGTCAGCCGTACTCTTACCAGCACGAATGCCAGGAATAAACTTGCCTTGTTTTTTTAAATTTTCTGCCGTTTCAGCCGGATTAAATCCAATATTTTGAACCCAGAAAAAGCAGAAGAAAACAATCAAACTTACATAAAAAACATTAAACAAGGTGCTCGTTGGCGACAAAAAGTCACCTAAACCCGATAAAATCGGGATATCAAGTTGTGTCGATATGAAACTTGGAAAAACCAACAAACTGTTCGCAAAAATTGGAGGCATAACGTTGGATATATTTACTTTTATGGGCAAAAAGTTTTGCGGCCCCAGCTGCACTTGCGTGTTTGGATTCATCGCTTTTTGCGAAGCATGAATCGGGATTCTTCTTTGTGCAGCCTCAACAAACACAACATAAGCAATAGAAATCAAGGTCAGAGCAAGAATAAACAAAGCTTTTAAGCCATTTACCTCACCATTGGAAATCAAGGTAAAAAGCTGAGTAATTTTACTTGGCAACAGAGCAACAATACCAGCCGTAATGATAAGACTAGAACCATTACCAATACCTCTTTCAGTGATTTGTTCAGCAAGCCACATTACAAAACAGGTACCTGCAGTCAAAGTGAAGACATTGATCACTTCAAAAGGGACTAGACCAATGGTTCCATCTAAAATGAGAGGTGCCCCGCTGGGAGATTGTTCGTTACTCAAAAATGTATTGATTCCAAAGGCTTGAAAAAAGGCCAAGCCCGCAGCTGTGTAGCGAGTGTATTGGTTGATCTTTTTTCTACCAGGTTCACCCTCTTTTTTGAGAGCTTCTAATTGTGGTACAACAGGAGTTAAAAGAAGGAAAATAATAGATGCCGAAATATAGGGCATGATACCAAGTGCAAAGATTGAATATCTCTCTAATGCACCACCGGAAAAAATATTAAAAACACCAAAGAAACCATCTTGTTGGGAGCGAAAATACTCTAATACAGCTGAGCCATCAACGCCTGGAGTTGGAATATGCACACCTAAGCGAAAAATCGCAATGAGTGCTATTGTTAAAAAAATCCTTTTTCTTAGTTCTTCATTCTTTGCAAAGCTTTCAATGGCTGACACTATTCGACGACCTCTACAGTTCCACCAGCAGCTTCAATAGCCGCTTTCGCTTTTTCACTTAATTTATGAGCTTTCACTGTGACTGCTTTGTTTAACTCACCATCTGCAAGAATCTTTAATTTCTCTTTCGAATTTTTAGCAATGAAATCCTCAGGCGAAACGCTGTCAAAATTGTTTAAATCTTTGAGGTTCAAAATTTTAAATTTTTGCTTGTTGGTATTTTTAAAACCAAACTTTGGAATTCTTCGCGCCAATGGCATTTGTCCACCTTCGAAACCACGAAGAACTTTACCTCCAGTTCTTGCTTTTTGGCCCTTGTGACCTTTTGCAGCCGTTTTACCATGACCACTTCCATGGCCTCGTCCCACTCTTTTTCTCTCGTGGGTCGATCCTTTTTTCACTTCCAATTCAGATAATAAACTCATCTTATTGCTCCACTTTCACATCGAGTAGATGTTGAATTTTGAATATCTGGCCGCGATTGGCAGGAGTGTCGTTGATCACTCTCTCGTGACCAATTTTTCTCAATCCAAGGCAACGAACTGTTTCTTTTTGTGAAACTGTACAGCCAATAGTGCTTTTTTTCAATTTTACTCGAAATGACTTCGCCATTTTACACCTTCAAGATCTTTTCGATCTGTTCTTTTGTTCTCAATTGTCGCAATCCGTCCATCGTAGCCCGAACTGCATTATGGGGATTTCTTGTACCAACACATTTAGTAAGAATATTCTTAACACCAACAGCTTCAAGCACAGCGCGTACTGCACCACCAGCAATAACTCCTGTACCATCCGATGCCGGTCGGAGAACGACCCGAGCCGCCCCGTAGGTACCAACAACTTCATGAGGAATTGTGCCATCTTTTAAGACAACATCGCTTAAATCTCGTTTCGCAGTTCGTCCCGCTTTACCAATCGCAGATGGTACTTCACCCGCTTTTCCGGAGCCAAATCCAACTTTACCAAGACCATCGCCAACAACTACCAAAGCAGAAAAAGAAAATCTTCTTCCACCTTTAACAACCTTTGCAACTCGGTTGATTGCGACAACTCTTTCTTCCATTTCGTTGTTGTTTTCACGTTCAGCCACTTAAATCTCCTTAAAACTTAAGACCGTTTTCACGAGCTGCATCTGCCAATGCTTTCACTTTTCCATGATAAATATAGCCTGCTCGGTCAAATACGACAGTATTAATATTTTTTTTGTTTGCTCTCTTAGCAATTTCTTCACCAACCAGTTTGGCTAAATCGATGCCTTTTTTCCCATTGGTATCTAATTTTAAACTAGAGGCACTAGCAATCGTCTTTTTCTCTAGATCATCTACAAGCTGTGCATAAATGTGTTTATCACTTTTGAAAACACACAATCTAGGTCTTTCTGTAGTACCAGTAATCTTAGCTCTAAGTCGAACCTTCTTACGAATTCGAGCAGATTGATTATTTCGTGTGTTCTTTTTTAACTTCAATCTCACTTTAACACCTCTTATTTACCTGCTGCCTTACCAGCTTTTCTTCGAATCTGCTCATCACTGTAGCGGATTCCTTTACCAAGATAGGGCTCTGGTTCACGATAAGAACGAATATTAGCAGCAGTTTGCCCTACTAATTGTTTGTCAAAACCTTTAATATGCACTGTCGTATTTTTCTCAACAGAAACTTCAATACCAGCAGGGATATCGTGCAAAATTGGATGCGAGTAACCTAGGTTTAACTCAAGTTGCTTGCCCTTTACCGCAGATCTATAACCTACCCCATTTAGAATTAAAGTTTTTGTAAAGCCAGTGCTTAAGCCTGTAACAGCATTTTGAATCAAAGACCTGTATAAACCGTGTTGGCTTTTAGCTTCTTTTGTATCTCCATTGCGAGTCAGTTGAATCATACCATCTTTAAACTCAACATTTACATTTTCACTTACAGGAATGTTCATACTGTTTTTACTATTTTTAACAGTTACAGAACCCGAACCCACTTCAACTTGAAGGGTCTTATCAACTACAATAGGAACCTTACCAATTCTAGACATCTTTCACCTACCAAACAGAGCAAACAAATTCGCCACCTACTTTTTCTTTAGTAGCATCTGTTGAACTCATTATACCTTTACTTGTACTTAAAATAGCCAATCCATAACCAGATCGAACTTTCGGCATTGTCGATAAATTCACATATTTGCGAATTCCAGGTCGACTCTCACGCTGAAGAACGCTAATTACGGGTTCGCCTTGAGCCGAGTATTTCAAATAAACACGCATCATTCCTTGTCGACCGTCATTCACAACTTTGTAATTTCGGATATAACCGTGGCTTTTTAGTACCTCAGCAATACCTTTTCTTACATTTGAACTAGGAACATCGACTTTATCATGACGGGCCATGCTCGCATTTCGAATTCTTGTTAAAAAATTTCCAATAGTATCCATAATAAACCTACCAACTCGATTTCGTTACACCAGGAATTTTTCCTTGGCCAGCTAGTTCACGAAAAGCAATTCTCGACATTTGAAATTTACGTAAATAACCCCTTGGTCGACCAGTTACACGGCAACGATTGCCAACACGAGTGCCAATGGACAGCTTTGGAAGCTTTTGAAGTCTGATTTGTGCATCCATCTTCTCATCAATGCTTGATTTGGGGCTTTTAATTATTTTTCTAAGCTCCAATCTCTTCTTGCGATAGCGGTCAGCACAGTCTTGCTTTTGTAAATTTCTAGCTATTTTTGATTTCTTCGCCATATATAAATTCCCAATTACTTTCTAAAAGGCATACCCAACTCATCTAAAAGAGCCTTTGCCTGAGTGTCGTTTTTTGCAGTTGTACAGATAGTTATATTCATCCCTCGTAATTTATCAATTCTGTCATAATTGATCTCAGGGAAGATGATTTGTTCTTTAATACCTAAGTTGTAGTTCCCTCGGCCATCAAAAGCCTTATTACTAATTCCTTTAAAGTCACGAACACGAGGAAGAGCAATATTGATCAAACGATCCATAAAAGACCACATATTCT
>CAZZCP010000036.1:0-23980 GCA_964653235.1 uncultured Pseudobdellovibrionaceae bacterium
TCCGAAAATGCCTCAAAATTTCAAGATTCTCGGACAGAATAGCTTAAGTATCTTATATATTTAACTCACTTCGGACGGACGTCCAAAGTGAAATAAAAGGGAGCAGTTAATAAAAAAAAGCCAGCTTTCGCTGGCCATTCGGTCGGTTTGCTCTGGACCCTAGATCAGGACGGGTCGATGGCTATGATGATGGTGATTGCTCACCTAAGACAGCGCCCCCCAGCGCCTTATTTGGTGTCTTCGATGTTCCCCCCTGAAGACAAGAAGGAATATAAAGCTTCTTTTTGTTTTTTCAAATGAATATTTAAATTATGTAAATATTTTCTTAATATTATCTAATAGGCATTCTAATAATTTCTGATAGCAGCTTTGTAATCATCAAAATAATTAGTAATAACAATATTTTAGACCTTGCCCCGACACTCAATTTAAACTGATATTTGCCTCCATAATAACTTGAAAAGATAGAACCAAAGAACAAAAATAGACCCGCTCCCCAATGTATTGGGCCAAAAGTATAATTTTCGGTAAAACTTTGCCCCCATGAAAAAATCATTAAGGCAGAGAAGGAGTAAAAGAACATTGCTACATTGGTGCTCGGTGAGATCTGATCACTTCGCATTCCTAACAGAATGAGTGCTGGTCCTACCAAAATACCCCCACCAATTCCAGTAAAACCAGCCAATGCTCCTCCAAGACTACCCAAAACTAACAACAGCCAAAGAGCGATGGATTTTTCACTCGTAGCTTTAGATTTTGGAATGATGACACGAATTGCGATAGCAACTAAAACCAAAAGAAGTGCTAACTTTAAATGATAGTCACTAAAAAACTCTGTCAATTTTGCCGTTACTGCAGAAACAAGAGCGCCTGAAATCCCAAGGCTGATCGCTTCTCGGTAGGCTATGAGTTTTTTCTTATGAAAGTTCCATGAGTTTTGAAAAGTCACTAGAGTAACAACGAAGACACTGGTTGCAATCGCTTCTCGCTGAGATATCTCTAAAATGGAAGGCAGTAGTGGTACCATTAAAAAACCGCCGCCCAAACCCAAAACGCTGGCAATACCGCCCACTGCAAGGCCCATCAAAAAGCAAAGAAGAATCTCCACACTAATCCTCGATCTCTAGTAAAAGGCCATAGTGATCTGAAGCTACAATTCCATCTTTTGCTTCAGTGCCAAAGAGTTCTAAAGATTTCACTTTTTCAAAAAGACTTTCAGACAGAAAAATATAATCAATTCTTCTTGGTCTTTTGCATTCCATTTCTACCATTAGCTCATGAGCTGCATTTCTTTTTTTACGGTCTAAAAAAATATCCATATTGCTACATAGCTTGTGATTCTCTTGATTGTTTCGATAGTCCCAAGTGGCTTGATCAAGATATGCTTTACCTACATCATGCAAAGGGTAATCTTGTAACTTTAAGATACTACTTTCGTTCTCACTGTTAAAATCTCCACAAAGAATAATATGTGGAGTCCCTTTGCCAAATTTTTTTAAGTAGACATAGAGTCTATTGATCTCTTGTGTTCTCCGAGATAAGGAATGGTTCATTTTATTACGAAAGTCTTCATACTGCCGTTGAGTAATTTTATCTTCACAAAGAAGATTCTCTAAAGACTCCTCAAGCTGAAGACTCCATTGAGGACCATGGTGCAAATGCGTGTTCACAATTAAAATCTTTCCATAGTGAGGATGAAAGATGTTTGCAAATATGGCATAGCGAAACTCACTCAACTGAAAGGAGCGAAAGCTAGTAATGAAACCACCAAAATGTCCACTCAGTTTAAGTCGTTTTCTGGGTTTTAGCTTCCACTCAGGCTTTGCCATAATTGCAAGAGAGTTATCAAAGTTAAAAGGCAGGCCAATTCGCCCCAGCTTCATACCAGCCTGATCTCTTTGCAGCATAAAGCGACAGCCAAGAGCACGAGCAAGACTGCTGGCACGAGATACTGGGCTCAACTCTTGAAAACAATAAATGTCAGCAAAAACAGCTTTTAGTAAGTCTTCTTGGATTTCGATTCTTTTTTTTCGACGAGATTCAGATTCTAAATAACAAACCCGCCAAAGTTGATTTCGAGCAAAACTATTCCAAAGATTGTAGCTTAAAATTTTCACGTCTGATTGTGTATGAGTTGTCGAACTTGATCTTTGAAGACAACTTCAATTTTATGATCAAAACTCTCAATCACAAAACCCAGTCCAAATTTTTTGTGATCAATTGCAGAGTCCATACCAAAACTGCCGCGAATACTATAAGACTGAATATTGTCTTGTCCGATTTTCTGGTTTAGCTCATCCCAAGATGGGCCCACTTCTACCATTTTGGGCTTGGTTGACCTTCTGCCTTTCTTCTCTTGCGTGGTAAGCTTAAATGTTTTCTTACTTTTACAAACTTCGCATTGAACGCTAGCGGTGGTCTCAGATTTGTGGGTAATAACTGTATGGTATCTTTCAGTATCGCATTTTTTACAGTGGGTGGGAAAGCTCTTAGCGACCGGAGGTAAAACATTGTATTTTGCAGACATAATTTAAATTAACATTCGCTCTGAGCATTGGCTACTATAAAATCGATTTGAAAAATTATGTAACTTACTGGATTTGTTTTAGATTTGCGCTTCCTTGCACTGGAACCTAAGGCTTGACTTAGGGCTAGCGAAAAACTTCTTTGAATTTTCTTAAAAAGAAGATTTAAAATCAATTAGTCTGTTTTAAAGTGATCTTTTAAACAATAGACCTCAAGCTCAGAACCAACTTCTTTTGCCGCAATTTCATCAGATGACAAATAATAGGGACCCGTTTTTAATTCAATTTTGCGCTGAAAAACCTTCATACTCTCTTCGTTTTTTGGATGAATCGAAAATCCGGCTGGGTCAAAAAATTCTTTAAACTCGGGGGCTGATTTTTTACTAAAAAAACGAGCCCATACTCTAGAGTCAATCCAAGAGCGATAAGTGACCGTCGCAGAATAGGAATGAACCGGTGTATAGGCCGTCAGAATTTCAAGATTGCCATACTGACTATGCAACTTTAAGGCCGGACTATCCCACTGGGTCATGCCACATAAATTCTTAATATTGCCATACCACAAACCATAGGCTTTACTCAAAAAGCCAAGACCCTTTAATTTTTCCTCATTAGGCAAAAGACCATTTACCGAACATAGATTGTGTGCCACCCACTGCCCAGAACGATTGGTTGGAATACAAATAAACAAAGAAATAGGCACCCATTCGAGGTCACTGTGAAAACTCAATTTCGCCCGCATGGTAGAAGACAAAGCATCTGTGTGCATGGCAAAGCCAGTGGTAATTCCTGGCATGATCGCGCAATCGTAAAAGACCCAGCGAGGCATCACCATATCAGAGCTTGTATACAACATAGCCTCTAGGTCATAAATGGCTTCTGCAAAAAGAGCATTTCTCATTTTTAATGGATTGAGCAAGAGGGTTTTTTTCTCAAACCAATTCAAGGGATGGGCAATCCCAGGCTGTGAGGTACGATTCTCAGGACGTACAAAAAGATAAGGACGAATTCTTTTATCCGTTAACCATTGCGGAAGCATAGTTCATTCTATCTTCGATGCCATAAAGTGAAAATGCTTTTTTACTCCACTTTGTTCTCACAGGCTATTTGTACAGGATAGCTTTCCATCATCAAACAGTCGGGACTATTGCAAACAATTTCGCAAATCTTGTTTTCTGGTAAACACTCTGGCAGTTCTTTATCGGGCAAAGATGTGCAAACAAAGTTCTTTTTGCAAGAAGTAGTTACATTGCAGGGATCATAATTTGACGAAAAAGCACACAAAAACAAGGAGATAGAAAAAAGAATGGAACGCATACATAAAATATAAGTCTTTTCTTTGGGCTTGAAAAAGAAAATCGATCCGCATATCTTGCAACACATGGCAAAAAAGTATTGGTTGATGAAATCAGAGCCCGATGTTTTCTCGATTGATGACCTTAAAAAGATCAAAAGAGACCTCTGGGATGGAGTAAGAAATTATCAAGCTCGCAATTTTATGATGCGCGAGATGAAAGTCGGAGATGAGGTCTTGTTCTATCACTCGAACACGAAACTCATGGGAGTCTATGGTCTGGCTCGTATTAGCAAAGAAGCAGTCGAAGACCTAACGCAGTTTGATAAAAAAAGTAAGTATTTTGATGAAAAGGCAAGCCCAGAACGGCCAAGATGGTATTGCGTCGAAGTAGAGTACAAAGCTCATTTCGATAGACCTGTAAGCTTACAAGAAATCAAAGAGACCAAGGCACTCAAAGATATGCTCGTCATTCAAAAAGGCCAAAGACTATCGATTCAACCTGTCACGAAAAAAGAATTTGATATAGTATGCAAAATGTCAAAATTGCCTTAGCCCCGATGGAGGGGGTTGTGGACTACTGCATCCGCGAGCTTTTCAGTCGGATTGGTGGATTTGATTTTTGCACCACCGAATTTGTTCGAGTGACTTCTCAACTTTTACCGAGAAAAGTTTTTTATAGGTATTGCCCAGAACTCTTGAACCAAGGAAAAACTTCTAGCGGAACCAAAGTCTATCTTCAACTGCTAGGAAGTGATCCCCAATGTCTTTTAGATAATGCTTTAAAAGCTATATCTCTTGGCGCACCAGGAATTGATTTGAATTTTGGTTGCCCCGCAAAAAGAGTCAATCAACATGATGGAGGTGCAAGACTCTTGCAAAAACCTGAAAGACTCTATCAAATCATATCTCACTTAAGAAAAAATATCCCCGTTGAGATTCCTGTATCTGCCAAAGTACGTCTGGGCTTTGAAGACAAAAGCTTATATCGAGAAATCGCCCAAGCCGTGAATGAGGCAAAAGCCTCGTGGATTAGCATTCATGCTCGAACCAAAAAAGAGGCCTACAAACCACCTGCTCACTGGGAATATATCGCCAAAATGAAAGAAGATCTCGATATTCCCATTTATGCCAATGGCGATATTTTTTCTCCTGATGACTATCAAAAACAATTTGCAATCACCGGAATCTCCAAGATCATGCTTGGACGAGGTGCTTTTGCCCGTCCCAGCCTCGCCAATGAAATCAAGCAAAGTAGTGAAAAACTCACTTGGTCAGATATGAAGTCTTATGTTTCGCAGTTTCAGCATTTTAACTTAGCTTGGCGTGGAGAAAAGTACGCCATGCAAAGGCTCAAACAGTGGTTAAAGCACCTCAATTACCAGGAGGCGCAAGATGCTTTTCAAGAAATCAAAAGAATTAAAGATTTAAAGACAGAGCTTCCCTCTTTTTTGCAATCACTTCAGACTTGTTCTTCTTCTTACCAAAACGCGAGAACCAGTTTAAGATGTCTAAACGAATCATCAATAGAGCAGGCAAGATAAAAAGTGTTAAGAAGGTTGCTGAAGATAAGCCCCAACCCATAGAAAAAGCAAGAGGCTGAGTGAATCCCATCTCTCCTCCCAAACTGTAAGCCATAGGAAAGACTCCAACAAGAGTGGTCAGGGTGGTTAACAAAATCGCTCTTAAGCGAGAAGAAGCACCAGCAACAATACTTTCACGAGTCATTTTTCCTTCGGCTTTAGCATAACGATTGATTTGGTCCACCATAACAATAGAAGCATTCACAGAGACACCTATGGTTCCGACCAAGCCAATTAGAGCCAATAAACCTAGAGGCATACCATGAAGGTAGAGCGCCCATATGATGCCAATGATTCCAAATGGTATGGGTAGGCCTACCAAAAAAGGCTGAGTGATAGATCCCAAAAGTAGAGCTATAATCAAAAGTACTGAACCTACACAAAGAACTGCCACTTTGATGGCCCAGGCTCGGTTTTTTGCAGCCTCTTCATTGGCCTCAACCAATTCAATGCTATAATTGGGGTACTTCGTTTGCAGCTTGGCTACAGTCTCTTTGGCTTGTTTTTGCGTTTCGAAAAAACTTTGTTTTTCTGAATCATATTTAAAATCAAAATTGAGAACACGCATGGCATTTTTATGTTCAATCTTTGCGAGATCTTTTTTTCTCTTCCATCGGCCAAAATTGCTCAATGGAACTTTGATTCCTTGAGCATTCATCAAACGAATTTCTTCAAGATCTTTGAAATCAAATTCTTTTTTTCCTTGGATCTCTAAATAGACTTTTCGATTCTGCCCCATAATTCGAGACTCACCGAAATAATCAGATTGAAAAATACCGCGAATCTCTTGTGCAAGGTTTGAAGAGGTCATTTGGTTTTGCCAGAGACTTTGGTAATCTGGCTCAAACACCCAAATATCTTCTAAAATATTCGGATTTTTCACATATTCAACAATGCCTTTGATGAGCATTAGAGAGGCCTCGATTTCTTTCTCTATCTGAGTATAGGGAACCTCTTCAGTGCCTTTGACTTGAACCACGAGAATATTTTCTTTCAGTTCATCCTGTCCTTCTTGGCTATACCCCATTTCCATTCGAGCAAATGCTTCTTGGTCAAAGTCATCTAAAATAGTTCGCACGCGTTTTTCTAGTTTCTCTTTCAATTCACTCGGATAGGAATGATTTCGATCAAAATATATATCAATATTGGCATATTTAGGACCGCTAAAAACTTGGCCATTTCGCCATTGAGAGCCAACCCTAGTGTAGACGCCCTCTACAACATCTTCTTTTGTGAGCTCAATGATTTTTTCTTCTAAAGGTCTAAGGATTTTACGAGTATTCTCATAAGAAGAGGCTTGCTTGAGCTCTGAAGAGATTCGAAGTCTCTCTACCTGAATATTGAGATTGTAATTTTGCTGAATTTTATTTGTAGCAAGCCAAAAGCTAGCTGCGAAGACTCCTCCCAAAAAAAGTAAACTTAGATAACGAAAGCGCAAGCAAAGTTTTAAGAGACTCTGATAAGTGGTCAGAACCTTATTAAAAAAGAAATCCACATACTTTTTTGGCTTTTCTTTATTCGGAACAAAATGCTGTAAGTGGTTTGGCAAAATAAAGAAGCTTTCGATCCAACTTAATATCAAAGCGGCAATAACCACCAAGGGAACCGCAAAGAGCATATTGCCAATTTCACTCTTTATCAGAATCAGAGGGCTAAACGCAACAATGGTAGTTAAAATGGTTCCCGTTACAGGCAGAATCAAATCTTGTGCTGCCTTGCGAGCAGCATGCAATGGCAAAAGTCCTTCTTTTCGGAGTTGATTGTATTTCTCAGAGACGATGATCGCATCATCCACTAAAATACCAAGAACTAAAATCAATCCGATGATCGATATCAAATCAATCGACAAACCAAAAAAGTCCATCATCAAAAATACCCCCATATAACACAGTGGTAAACCAAGGGCAGTCATGATCGCAGTTCGAAAATTGAGAAAAAGAAACAGAATAAAAATGACTAGAAAAAAGCCAACAAAGGCATTGGCACTCAAAACATTCAATTGTTTTTTGATAAAATGAGGACCATCAATAATACTGATAATCTTCAGCTCAGGTGGCATTTGCTTTTGCAAATCAGCAACAATTTTGTCGATCTTATCTTTTAAAGAGATCGTATCTTGATAAATATCTTTTCGTACCCAAAAACTTGCAGAGGGCACTGAGTTCCAGGCGACTATTTCTTGTTTATCAGCAATGCGAAGATTGACTGCAGCTACATCTCTCAACCGAACCATATTACCGGCAAAATTACCTTTTAAAGGAATGTCTCGAATCTTATCTAAATCTGAATTGATAGGATCCATCTCTAGACTATAAAAATTATTTTTCGACTCAAACCGACCTATCGGCGCAAAAACAAGATTCTTTCTAAGTATATTTCGAACTTCATTGACGCTGATTTCGTAAAAAGACAGCTTTTTCTTATCAATGTCGATGTAGAGATCTAGATCTGGAAAATTTTTTCCCACTCGAGCCACCCCAACCACCTGGGTGATATTTTGCTCAAATCGATTCATCCAGTTTCGATGCTCTACATTCTCAAGATCTACACCTTGAATGGCGTAGAAACTCAAAAATATATCGGTCATCTTGACCCAATCTACACTCAAGTTTTTTAGATCTTCAGGGAGCTGTAACTGATTGATTCTTGACCGAATCTCTTGCACGCTTTGATCCATTTCATCAAAATCAGCACGAAAAAATAGGGTAATCTGAATATTCGATTGATCGCTGGTCGAAGTCATTCGGTCTAAACCCTGAAGCCCTTTCAAACTGTCTTCAATCGGAAAAGTCACCAGTTTTTCGAGCTCTCTCGAAGAAGCACCCGGAAGATTGGCTCTTACTTCAATCATCTGCCATTCAAAAGGCGGTACCAAATCTCTGCGAAGATTCATCAGAGATAGAGCACCTGCTAAGAAGATAAATGCCATGATGAGGTTGACGTGAAAGCTGCGACTGGCAAAGAAAGAAATCAAAGCATTCATACTCGAAAGATAAAGCTTTTCTGGAGCTTTTCAAGTCTTATTAGCTGCTCCCTTTTGCTTCACTTCGGACGTCCGTCCGAGAGCAGGTAAGTATCTAAACTTTTTAGTGTATTCTGTCCGATACAGTTGAAATTTTGAGGCATCCTCAGACAGCAATTCTAGGTCATTGAAAATGCGATCGTATTTAGAGAAAAAAGTGAAATAAAAGGGAGCAGCTAATAGTTCTTGAGTATTTTGAAGTCTTTGGTAAACGAACATGTATGAAAAAAATCATTATTTATACCACTGAATTTTGCCCCTATTGTGTTCA
Source organism: uncultured Pseudobdellovibrionaceae bacterium (assembly GCA_964653235.1). Lineage (GTDB taxonomy): Bacteria > Bdellovibrionota > Bdellovibrionia > Bdellovibrionales > UBA840 > CAZZCP01. Next base: position 8,696 of record CAZZCP010000036.1, read on the forward strand.
AGCCAAAAGACTTCTTGAATCCAAATCCATACCTTTTGAAGAGAAAAACCTTGAGAACGACCCTGCTGAGCTTAAGGCCCTTAAAGAAAGAACCGGAATGCGTACCGTACCGCAAATTTTTATCGGCGAAGACTTGATTGGTGGTTATACAGAACTTTCACAAATCGATCAAAGTGGCGAATTGGATCAACTCTTAAATTCTTAAATTCGTTCTTGCCATCATTCTCTGGGGCTTTGAAAAAAATGAAGCTATAAATTCTTTATTTTCTTCAAGGCTATTGCATCTTGCAAGCCCCTTTTGAAAACTGTGACCGAATTCCAACCATTGCGCGCTTACTTTGACATAGAAACGAAACTTTCTTAAAGCCAATGGCTCGGGTAAATCAGTAAACAAATCATTCAATATAAAAAGAACAGCTTTTTGGTACTCTCTTGCTTCTTCATACGGATCTCTGGGTGCGAACCCCTCTCTCCCCTGAGGTGAAGAATGGCCATTCTCCTCTGCCCATTGCCAAAAAATCCATGGCCTCGCAGTTAATGCCCTACCAATCATTACCATATCGCAAGCAGTTTCAGAACTCATGCGATAGACATCTTCTAATATCTCAACATCACCGTTACCAATGACAGGAATTTTTAAAAACTCTTTCACATGAGCTAAGATCTCCCACTTGGCTTTTCCACGACGCTTTTCATGTGCATAGCGAGGGTGAAGAGCAATCCAATCGGCACCTTCATCTTGCAAAGAAAGAACAAAATCTTCTAAAAAACTTATATCAGAATCTAAACCAGCTCGAAGTTTTACCGATACAGGGAGCTCAGATGAAGATTTAGCAAAACGAAGTACTTGAGCAGCATATTTGATATCTCCCATAAGGCTCACTCCATAATTATGGCGAAGTGCCTTTTTTACTGGACACCCCATATTGATATCAATCGCCACAGCCCCCCAGTCTTTGAGTTTCAAAATACTCTCTTGAATCGGTTTTTCTTCATTGCCAAGAATTTGCGGCACCAGATTGGTTTCATTGTCGGTCTTTAAAGTCTCTGGTGTTTGCCCCAGAATTTGTTGAGGTAGTTTTCGAGAATTGAGCATTTCTGTAGGCCAAAGACTGTCTAGTGTGTCGGGTAGGTAAGACCTTAGCAGAGCTCTCATCGATTTATGACTTAAGCCCACCATTGGCGCTAGACAAAGGGGTATAATTTTTTTATCACTTTGCTCGAAAAGCTTTTGCATAAAAAAGCTTTAATGAATCCAAATTGGCTTGGCAAGAAAATCCAGACCCAGATTGCAGTCTTCTCTCTTTATATTTTAAAAAAAGAATCCGAAAATATACTAGTACGGAGGCTTTATGTCAGATCAAACCAATACGCAAAAAACGGAGAACAAGAAAGAAGGCGATGAAAGTAAAGCGCCTGCAGAAATCAAAGACAAATTTTTAGTGGTCGAGGATTCTGCAACCAATCGAACCGTTTTAAAGCACCTGCTTATAAAAATGGGTTTTGATGTGATAGAGTGTGAAAACGGCCAAAAAGCTTGGGATGTTTTGTCAGATGAGGCTCAATCAGAAAAAGTGGTTGCTGTTGTTTCTGATATAATGATGCCCGAAATGGATGGAATTGAATTACTCAACAAGGTTCGCGGAGATAGTAACTGGCAAGCAACTCCATTTATTCTCGTAACAGCTGTCATGGATAAAGCTCAAATCCTTGAAGCAAAGAGATTAAAGGTCAATGGATACATTCTTAAGCCAGTCACATTTGAAAGGGTATCAAACAAAATCAAAGAACTCTTTCCTGATCGTCGATTTCCAAGAATCGACGCAGCCTAAAACTGGAGGAGCGAAATGGGTGCTCCCAAAATTAGTTATACGGATATCACTGAAAAGGTTCGAGAGCTGCCGACCCTACCGACTGTCGTATCTGAACTCAATCGAGTTATAGCAGACCCTTGGGCATCTACGAAAGATGTTGAAAAGGTAATGGAACAAGACCAAAGCTTAACCTTAAAAGTACTGGCGCTTGCAAACTCTGCATATTATGCCATCCCAGGTGGCGTATCAAGCCTATCAAGAGCAATAGCCTATCTTGGCTTTGATACTGTACAACAACTCGTTATCGCCGCAACTGTATTTGATGCCATCAGTACTCAGGAGAGCCCTGATTTTAAAATTGGTGATTTTTGGAGACATTCCATTGGCACAGGAATTATCGCTGAGGTCATCGCTAAAAAACTCAACCACCCGGTACCCTCTGATGTCTTTACTTGCGGAATTCTGCACGATATGGGCAAATTGGCTATGACCAAGCTCAGCCCTGAATTAATTGCCGAAACAGCCAAACATGCTCGCGATGAGAAGTGTACTTTTATTGAGGCCGAAGTTGCAAGAGCACAGTTGAAACACACACAAATTGGTCAGATCTTAGCTGAGCATTGGAAGCTTCCTATGAATATTGTTAACGTAGTACGCTTTCATCACGAGAGAAACCAAGATAAGAGACAGGGTATATCGCAAGAAATGAATCAATTCGTTGATATTGTTATGATCTCTAACTTGATTTGCCATGCCATTCAATTTGGTGACAGCGGCTATTCAATTACTCCTAAAGCTCCCAAGGAAGCTTTTGCAAGACTAGGAATTGCTATGCAAGAGATTCCAGAGATCATCAAATCCTTAAAAGAACCTCTAGAAGGAGCCGAGAGCTTCTTGATTATATTGGGGAGTTAAGATGGAAAATATTGAACTCTTCAAAGAAATATGTGACCAAGCGATGATGGCTATTGCCGTTTTTGACAAGGCAAAGGGTTCAGGTCTTTACGCCAATCAACTCGCGATCGAAACTCTAGAAATGAAAGCCGATGAGAAGTTTCAAACTTTTCAACTTGAGAAACTCTACACTAGCACCGAAAGACCACCTTATCGCAATTTCAACTCAGAGATGATTCAATTTAGCGGTTTTTACCAAGATGTACTCATGCGCAAATCAAGTGGTCGAGATTTTATTGCAAATGCAGGTGTGCGTATCATTCATAATGATCAGTATTTGGTAGTTATGTTTCAAGATGTCACTTTTCAAAAAAAACTACAAAGAGAAATCACGGTCAAGCAACAAGCTCTGAATCAAACTTTAGAAGAAATTATGGGACAAAACGAGGAACTCAAAAGCTTAGATGCTGCCAAAGATAAATTTATTACATTGAGCACACATGAGCTGCGAACTCCGCTCTCTGGAATCATTGCTAGCTCAGAGAGTTTAAAGATGGGACTTTTAGAAGCAGAACAAATACCCGAATTTGCAGGCAGTATTTACAATGAAGCCAATCATTTGATGAAAATTGTAAATAATATTCTCGATTTGATGAAACTCAACACCGGAAAAATGCCTCTCTATGTAGATCAACTCAATCTAAGTGAAAGTATTCAAGAGAGTTTGGCACTAATTTCTCCGATTGCAGAAAAAAAACAAATTGAGGTCTCTTTTTCAGCCCCTGAAGAAGAAATAACTTGTTACTTTGACAAATCAAGAGTCAAACAAATCTTGCAAAATCTGCTCGAGAATGCAGTTAAATTCTCTCCTGAAAAAACTAAGATCGAGGTCAAGACCCTAAAAGAGGATGAGAAGATCTTTGTACAAATCTTAGATGAAGGACCTGGCATTGACAGCCAGCAGGCGAAGTCTTTATTTCAAGAATTTGAGGTTGCAGCAGATATTCAGAACCACAAAAGTGGTTCAGGACTGGGGCTCCCCATTGCCAAGAAGTTAATGCTTATTATGGGAGGAGACCTAGAGCTTATTCCACAGCAAGACAAGGGCTCTTGTTTTCAGCTCTGGATTCCAACACAAAAGGTGCTGAGCGAAGATATGTATGGCAGTGATCCTGAACTTGATGTTATGGATTTACTAGATAGCATCTAATTTGCCAAAGAAATTGAAAACAAAATGCGAAGCCTAAAGGCTAAAGCATTGAAATGATTTAGTAACTATAAAATACATTTGACTCTCGACAAAGACAAAGCAATATCTGGGGCTCTCAAGGAGTCAAAAATGAAGATTGCCCTCGCCTTATTCTGCCTTTTGCAAATTTCTTATGGAAAAAACCTTGTCGTCTATTCTGCTCGAAATGAACAATTGATCAAACCAATCTTTAAGAACTATACAAAAGAAAATGGTATTCCAATTCAATATATCACAGATAAAGAAGGGCCACTTCTACAAAGATTGAAAGCTGAAGGCAAAAAAAGCCCAGCGGATATACTTCTCACTGTTGATGCAGGAAACTTATGGAAGGCAGCCAACGAGAATCTTCTTGCCCCAACAGAGTCCTCTATTTTGAAGAAAAATATTCCACCGCACTTAAAAGACCCTAATAATCGTTGGTTTGGCTTTTCAGTTAGAGCGAGAACGATTTTTTACAACAAAGAAAAAGTAAAAGCTTCTGAGCTAAGCGGTTACGCTGATCTTGCAGATAAAAAATGGCAAGGAAGGCTTTGTCTAAGAACTTCAAAGAAAGTATACAACCAGTCTTTGGTTGCCATGATGATTGCAGAGAAAGGCGAACAAGAAACCGAAAAGCTAATCCGCTCATGGGTCAATAATCTTGCTACAAAGGTTTTCACCAATGACACAAAATTGTTAGAAGCAATCGATGCTGGTCAGTGTGATGTTGGAATTGCCAATACCTATTACTACGGTAGACTACAAAGAGATGGTAAAGCCCAAAAAGTTGAAATTTACTTTCCAAAGAAAAAAGATGGCGGAGTTCACGTCAATGTATCTGGCGCAGGAATCGTCAAAACAAGTCGAAATAAAGAGGGAGCACAAAAATTTTTAGAATGGTTATCCTCGAAAAAAGCTCAAAAACTATTTGCGGGTCTTAATTTTGAGTTCCCTGCAAACCCAGAAATTCCCTCGGTAAAACTGGTAAAAGCTTGGGGAGATTACGAAGCAAATACAACCAATTTGTCTGAAGCAGGTCGACTGCAAACTACAGCTGTTCGATTGATGGATCGTGCTCAATATCGCTAATTTTAGAATTCGATGCAATGCCAATTCTGCGGCTCTAAGTATCTCCTACGGGTTACTTTTTTGTATTTTCACTCCAATTGCACTTCTGTTTTTATCTTTTTTTCAGCCAGAACTGAGTATTTGGTCTCACCTGCTTGATACAATTCTCATTGAAGTAATTCAAAATTCTGTCTTGCTGGGATTGGGAGTGGTCTCTATATCTAGTATCATTGGAGTTTATTTGGCATGGATTGTCTCAAGCTATAATTTTCCGCTTAGAAATTTTTTTTCTTGGTCTCTGCTTTTGCCAATGTCTTTACCTGCTTATGTTTTAGCTTTTATACATCAGGGATTTTTTGAATATACTGGAGATCTACAGAGCTTTCTCAGAATACAACTTGAAACCGATAAAAATCTTTTTGCCTTTCTTCAAGGTGGCTTTGGGCTAATTTTAGTAATGAGTTTTGTTAGCTATCCCTATGTTTACTTTTTGTGTCGCCAAGCCTTTCTATTTCAGTCGGAGACCTATCGAGAAGCAGCAGAAAGTCTGGGCTATAGTAAATCTCAAGTTTTTCTTCGTTTGCAACTACCAATGGCAAAACCCTGGATTTTAGCTGCAATGACCATTATTCTTATGGAAACTCTTGCTGATTTTGGCGCAGTAAGCATCTTTAATTTTTATACTTTCACAACTGCAATATATAAATCTTGGTTTTCACTCTTTTCATTTTCTGCTGCTCAACAATTGGCATCTAGTCTTTTGCTCATTCTAATCATTGCTTTTTATTTTGAAAAAAGCTTTCGTAAGAAAATAGTCATACCGCAAAGCAATCTACCAAAAAAGCGGCAAAAACCGAAATCTATTATGGCAGCATTTTATTTTTTGACTTGTACTTTGATTTTTTGCATTGCTTTTTTGCTTCCCATTTTACAATTGCTTTTTTGGAGTTTTCAAAGCCTTGATAAAGGCTGGCTGAATTCACTTTGGACTTACTTAAGCAACTCATTTTTTATTAGTTTTATCGCTAGCCTTTGCATTCTTTTTGTTTCAATCTGTTTTTCTTATAGTAGAAGATTGTACAAAAACTCTCATTTTAGTAGATTCTACGAACTCGCTCTTTTGGGATATGCTGTGCCAGGAACCGTTATGGCTGTTGCTGTTTACATTCCCCTACTTTATTTTGATAAAGCTTTTAGTTGGTTATTTGATCAAGATCATCTCATTCTGCAAGGCAGTCTGTTTGCAATGATTTTTTCTTATCTATGTCGTTTTCTGCGCGTAGGTTTTAAGCCGATTGATAGTGGTTTGGTTTCTATTCCAAAGAATATGGATGAAGCATCTCTATCACTTGGGGTAAAAGGTTTTGCCATGTTTTCTCGTGTGCACTTGCCGCTTTTAAAACCCAGTTTCTTCACAGCTTTTTTGTTTGCCTTTGTCGAAGTCATCAAAGAAATGCCCATCAGTTTAATGACAAGACCTTTTGGCTGGGACAGTCTCTCAGTACGTATCTTTGAATTGACTTCAGAGGCGCAGTGGACAGAGGCAGCTCTTCCGGCACTATGCATTGTATGCCTAGGTCTTATTCCAGTGTATTTTCTGGCAAGATCTCAGGAGCTTAATGATGCTTCTTAAAATTGAAAATCTTGAAAAATCTTACTTGAATGAAACTGTCATTCGTGAACTTGATCTTTATCTAAATGAGGGCGAAATATTATGTATCTTAGGCGAGAGTGGCTGCGGAAAAAGCACTCTATTAAGATGCATTTCAGGATTTGAAGAAATCCAAAAGGGTAAAATCCTATTTCAAGATGAACTGCTTTCTTCTCCTGAATTTAGAAAACCACCTGCTGATCGAAATATTGGCTTTGTATTTCAAAATTACGCTCTTTTTCCGCATTTGACTGCTTTTGAGAATGTTTGCTTTGGTTTGCATCAGCTGCCTAAAAAACTGTCTGAACAAAAAGCAAATGAATATATTGAGCTGGTTGGTCTTGATTTGTTTGTCAACAAATACCCTCATCAACTTTCGGGTGGGCAACAACAAAGACTTGCACTTGCCAGAGCTCTTGCACCTGAACCCAAACTCTTACTTTTAGATGAACCTTTTTCGAACTTAGACAAAGAACTTTCACATCGACTGAGTCTAGAACTAAGACAAATTTTAAAAAAATGTGGAGTCAGTGCGATATTGGTTACTCATAATCAAGAAGAGGCTTTTGATATCGCCGACCGAATTGGAATTTTGCACAATCACCAAATGCTCCAATGCAGTGACACATATGATATTTACCATCAACCCCTTAATGAATATATAGCCAATTTTATTGGCCGCGGATTTTTTATTGATGTTAAGGCGATCAGTGAGACTGAAATTGAATTTTCAGGTCAAATATTAAAAGCCAAAAAACAGGAACGTTTTAAAAAACATAAAGAATACAAACTACTGCTTCGCCCTGAAGACATTGTGCACGATGATGAGAGTCCATTGAAAGCGAAAGTAATAGACCGTCTGTTTCGAGGAGCCTATTATTTGTATGAGATTGAATACCAACAGCAATACAAGCTTCTCACTTTTATAATGAGTCACCAATGTCATAATATAGGAGAAGAAATTGGCTTTCGCTTTGAAGTAGAACATTTGATCGCATTTGAAAAGGATAGTGATGAATCTACAAAATAAAGTTGCTATTGTAACTGGGGCAAGTCGGGGTATAGGACAAGCTATTGCTTTAGAGCTCGCAAAAAAAGCATGCCGACTGGTTTTGGTTGCACAAAAACAAGAAAATTTAAAAGAAACAGAAAAGAAAATACGCGAGCATCAAAGTGAAAGCATCTGCTTAGGCATTGATTTATCAAAACCCAATTTGAGTTTAAAAATTGTCGATGCTTGTATCGAGAGATTTTCACAAATTGATATTTTAGTTCATTGTGCAGGTATTTTTTTTCGCGAAAATTTAAGTCAAAGCTGTGATCTAGAAGAATGGGATCGATTGATAGATATCAACTACAGAGCCATCTACTACCTGAACAAGTACGCTCTACCGCATATATTGAAACAAGAAGAGTCTGCTATTCTAAGCATTTCATCGATTGCTGGGCAAATGACTTTTCCGCAAGGTGGGGCCTATTGTGCAAGTAAACATGCTCTAAAAGCCTATTCTCAGTGCTTGTTTGAAGATGTAAGAGAAAAAAATGTGAAAGTTTGTACTCTCTACCCAGGATTGGTCAATACTCAAATGGGGATGCTTGCCGGTCAAACAGCGGATCCAGAAAAAATGATTCAGGTTGAAGATGTTGCTAGTGCAGCACTCTGGGCATTGCAAAGCCCGTCTACAGTCTGCCCAACAGAAATCGTTTTAAGACCACAAAGATCAGCCTACCTCTGACAAACTGATTGCTTAAGACATATAATGAAAGCCGCAGTGGAAAAAGAAATGGTAATAGATCCTAATAAAAAAGTACAAGTATTCCTATGGCAAACAATAGGATCGATATCAACATATGCTTACTTGGGAGCTCTTTTTTATAAATGCATTCAAAGAGGCTCGCAAAAAATGGCGCCGTCATAGTAATAGCAGAGATCGTTGCGATATGCCCAATTTGAATCGCAGAGAGGTACAAGAAAAGACTTAAGTAAGTCCCAGATAGAGCGCCAGAAAAATTGGCTACTTTGCCTTTCTGACTTAAAAGACGAAAATTTTTAACCAATCCAATCGGCTTTAAAAAACTCAAAAGTAAAAATCCAAAACTGGCTCCTAAACTGCGAAACAGATTGCCCTGCATGGGCAAAACTTCAACATCAACCTGAAAGGCCGCTTTGGTAATCAAAACCCCCATCGCATCTAAAAAAATTGCTAAGCCGGCAAGAATCAAGCCCTTCACTTCCCAAGCGCCTGTTTTGACACGAATTTCAAGGCTAAAACTGTATAGACAGCCAATAAAAAAAATGATGGCCATAAATTTTTGCAAGCCAACTTCTTGCTCAAACAGATAATAAGACCCTATACCTGTTAAAATGGGGTGAAAACCATAGAGCATCATACTTCTACCAGGACCCAGTTGGACGAATGCTTTTAGCAAAAATATATCACCAATCATCAAGCCTATGATTCCACTTGAGAAAAAAAGCATAAATGAGTGAGCATCTGGCATATGCCATTGATTGGCAATAAACAAACTAAGTGCGCAAGCAATGCTTGCAACAATGGCCTTGAAATAATTGACCCAGTATACACTGACCTTTTTCGAATATTCCGAAAAAACCAAACTGGCAAAGCCAAAACACAGGTTTGCTCCCAGGGCAAAAAGATAACTTGTTAGTGCCATCTCTGTGACTTAAGGAATAATCATGCAAAAGTCATTTTTTCTTCTCATTTTTAAAAATTTTGTTACATGTCTTTTATGCAAAGTCTATATCTAGGAATGTGTAGCTATTCCACTGGAATTGAAAAGCAGAACACATATCTATTAAACGAAGAAATTGTTTTGGGCATGGAGCACCCAAAAACCCTTAGCCTTGGAAAAAGAGCATCTGAGCAAGACCTTCTTTATTCAAAAAAGGACTTATACGCAAAGGGATTTTGTATCGAGTCTTCAGATCGAGGAGGGCAAGCTACTTTGCACAATCCTGGGCAGTTGGTCATATATCCCATCCTTGATTTAAAAAAACATAATCTGGGTGTAAGAGATTTTGTGTGTCTTTTGCAAAAAACAACTCACCTTTTTTTGTCAGAATTCCAGATCAGAAGCTTTAGTCAAGGTGAGCCAGGAATTTATACCAAACAAGGAAAAATTGCATCTATCGGACTTAAAATCCAGCACTCATGGACGAGTCATGGTATTGCCTTGAATCACTGCAATGACTTAAAAGATTTTTCCGTACTTAAGAACTGTGGGGTTCTTCAACAAAAATTTGATAAAATCAATAATTACAGTGATTTAAATATTGAGCCCTGCTTTGAAATCTGGGTTCAGATTTTCTCGCAGTGCTTGACCGATACGGATTTTTTACTTACTTGTAAGAACTCCAATGAGCGGCGTTAGCTCAGTTGGTAGAGCACCAGCTCGACACGCTGGGGGTCACATGTTCAAGTCATGTACGCCGCACCAATTTTATTGGGCTTTTCTCATTTGGTTCGGTTCTTCTCACACAGCTCTTTTCTCAATAGCTTCTTCGCCATATTTCATGTCAATTCCTTGAATGTGTGAGCTTAGCCATACCTTCAAAAAGCTAAAGAAGGCATTGGATAATTCAGCCTTTGATTCAAATTCTGACAAATGATCTTTCAGCTGCCGAATCAATTTTTCGTGAATCATCTTGTGGGTTTCATAACCCGAAAAACGAATTTTTCTCATAAACTCTTCTTCATCTTCAAAATGCTTCAAGGTGTATGATGCAAAATCATTGAGAAGGGCTTTTAAAATATCGTATCCATCCCCTCGCTCATATGCCTCATGCAGTTTGTTCATCTTCTCAATCAAAACAATATGCTCATCATCCATCTCTTTGACTTTCACAGAGTACTTGCTTGCGTCCCACTGAAAAAAACTCATAGACACCTCTCTTTTCACTCTATTAGTTTAAGCTGATTTAGGAATTGAAATATGATTTAGATCAAAAAACTAAATTTTTTTTGTTTTGTTTTGAGATCAATACAACTCGACCCGGTCATTTTCGATAAAACCATTACCAGAATGAATCACTGCAACTGCACCGTCTTGCCCGAAGTAGTTTACCACTTCGATGGTTCCTTTAGTTCTACCTGGCGCAAGTCCAACAAAGATACCTGTTTCTGGGTCATAAACCTCTTCACCCGGAGCTGCAACTCTTAAGACATCTCCAATTTGAATGCCGGTCACACGCCCAGCATTTATGTAAATTCGATCTCCTTTCACCAGTGCGATTCTACCAGCCCAAAGAATCTTATTCGTAGACTGATGAAGAGCAACAAATGATCCGCGAAAGGCTTTGCGAACTGCTTTGGTAATGAGTTCAGGGTCGACTGCCAATTCTAAGTTTCTCGGTGATGAGGTGGTGAATTTTCTCACTTCAGAGATGACGGTGGCACTTCTCTCCTCATCCATCAGAATTCGATTGTTGCGAACTCCAATCGCTCTTAATCGAACTTTTGCAGAAACCTCAGCTTTTATATTTCGCCAAAGTCCCACTGCATCTCCCACCCGTCGTGCTTTCACCTCAAGAATCTTACCCTCAATGATGGCTACGATATCTAAAGATTTTGCCATATCGGTCATTGCGACCAAATCGTATTGACCCGCATTGATAAAGTTTTGAACATCATAGGGAAGGTCGGTAGGCTTAATCAAAACATACTCTTTGGTTGCGGCAAGTTGTCTTACCAATTCTTTTCGAGCTGCATTTCGAACTTTTTCTGGACGATGGATATTGCTATCTAAAAAGGGCAAAACGATAACTCTTTTTCTTAAGCTTTCAGGAGGAGCCGTACTAACTGGCGGGGGGTTCTTTGCTGTAGGCTCATCACGAAAAACAGAGCAGGCGCTTAAAAATATGCTGACCAAAATGAGAATTCTCATAGATCTATTTTAAATTGAAACACTTAAATTTCAACCGACCTAGACCAAATCGAAGCTTCCTACAAAAGCTTCAAAACCCAAGCTCAATCTTAGACTCATCGGCCTCGACCTTGGCAGAGCGGCCTTGATACTGCAAGCTCTTTAGATCGGTTTGCAGAGCCCCTACCCCACCTGCAACATCGACTTCAAACTCTATACGCCCGGGAGCAAAGAGCCTTTCGCGAATATTCTTAATGCGAACACTTTTCTTTAAAATTTGCTGCTTAATACCTTGAAGGTCTTGGTAGTTGTAATCGCCTTTTAATGCCAAGCGTACTCTTGTAGCATCAAAGAGTCCTTTCTCCCATGCAAGCTTGATCTGTGCCAAAAGATCTTCTGCCGCTTCGCTATAGCCATTGGTGCTGATTTTTTGCAATTCTTCTTCATAATCACCCACATCACTTTCAATGACTCTCTCAACTCTACCAAGGCGACGTGCATTTTTGGTAAGATAGGCCTCAAGCTCAATCTCAACCTGTGAGGCCAATGGATTCTTTTCACTTTTACCAAAATTCACACGGCCAAGAACTACGATCATGGCACTGAGTTTTTGCCCCAATTCACGAACATCTTGGCGAGAAAATGAATCCAATTTTAAGCCTCGAGGTAGTGAATATTGTAGATTGGCTTTTACCGGGTCGTAGACATAAAAGTCATTTTTCCAAAAGGCTTCTCGAAAGGCATTTTGAAAACTGCGAGATTCATTGGCTAAAAAAGCTGGTATATTCTTATCAGTTCGAAACCACCATTTAAATGAAATCGAATTGACTCGATCTAAAAAACTGATCATGGGCAGTAAACTCTGCTCTCCTTTTGAAAAATACAGTACTCCTTCTTTGAGTAAGAGTTCTCGAAGCTCTACTTGACTGATTTTAAGCTCAACTTTCATGCTGTAATTACCACTTCGACCTTCAAGTTTTCCGGGCCGTAAAAATGGAATGTACTTTCCTGATTGAGGAAGAATCTTATTCTTGAAAACAACTTGCTTCTCCTCAAATCTTTCACGACCAATCAAAGCCTGCACTTCTTCTCGTGAGACCCTTTCAATCACTTTTTGCATGATTTCTTTTTTGGCCTTGGTCGAGTTTTTTTCAACAGAATAGATCAGAATCTCTTTTTCAATAAGTTCTTGAGCAAAAAGACTTGAACTAAAAAGCAACATAAACAAAATCTTCATTCGTTAAGAATAGATTTATCTTCGTGAGTTGGCAATTTTGTAGCGGTGCGTATACTAACTAAATCAACTGTATAAATTCAGTTGTTCCCATCAGGCCATGGATTTCTTCTAAAAGCATCAGAGAAGGTTGAATACCCTCTGGTTCAAGAACCTCTATATCGATTTGTTTTTTCAGCTCTGGTATCTCGAGCTGAAGCATGATTTGAGTTGAGCCCTGATGCTTTTCAAATACAAATTGCAAATCTTTAAGCTTTTCTTGATGTTCTTCTTTTAATTTTAAAATCATTTTACTACTCTTTAGAATCTTCTCATCAACCGACTGAAAAGACTCAACAATTAATTTATCACCTCGATCCTCTTTCTCAAAGGTACCAACTACGATCATTGGCTTTTCCTCTTTCAATAGTCCTTCATACTCAGCGTAGACGTCTGGAAACAATACCAACTCTATAGAATCACTTAGATCCTCGAGCCGAGCAAAGGCCATTCGAGTCCCCTTTTTGGTAATCAATTCACGAGATACTTCAACCAGCCCCCCCACACTAACCTTGGTCTTTTTTTCTAAAGACTTCGTTTCGCTAAGACTATTTGATACAAAAGCAGATAAAATTCCCTCATAGCCTGAGAGCGGATGGTCACTTAAGAAAAAACCCAAAACTTCTTTTTCAGAATTCAATCGATAGCTTTTGGTCCAGGGTTTTATATTTGGAAGCTTCACTGCCTCACTTTCTTGTGGAGTTAAATCAAACAGAGAAGATTGTCCTAACTCTCGATCTCTCTTGATGCTTTCGGCTCGATCTAAATAGGTTGCATAGACTTCTTGAAGTTGAGCTCTTGTGGCATCAAAACCATCTAAAGCTCCTGCCTTAATTAAACATTCAATCACCTTCTTATTTACTCGGCGACTATCGATCGAGTTAAAAAAATCAGAGAGATTTGAAAATTTTTTTTCTGGCTTTTGATTGCGGGCTTCTATTATGGCCTCAACTGCTGACTCCCCCACTCCTTTGATTGCTGCAAGACCAAAATAAATTTCATCCCCATGCACGCTGAATTTTTTGAAAGAGCGATTCACATGAGGGGCTAGGACTGAAATTCCATGATTTCTCGCATCTTTTACATACTGAACTACCTTGTCGGTATTAGACATTTCAGTGGATAGCATCGCCGCAAAAAATTCAACCGGATAGTAACGCTTGAGCCAAGCGGTTTGCGCTGCGATCACACAATAAGCAGCTGCATGAGATTTATTAAAGCCATATTGAGCAAACTTTGCCATCTGCTCAAAGAGCTCAATACTCTTATCTTTATCAAAGCCATTCTCTGTAGCTCCTTTGATAAAGCGCTCTCTTTGCTTTGCCATCTCTTCAGCTATCTTCTTACCCATGGCTCGACGTAAAAGATCTGCTTCGCCTAGAGAGTAAGAAGCAATTTTAGCCGCAATCAATTGCACATGTTCTTGGTAAACAATAATACCATAGGTTTCTTTTAAGATGGGTTCTAGCTCATCAAAGAGGTATTGAATTTTAATTTTGCCATGTTTACGGCCCACATATTCGTCGAGAAACTGCATCGGGCCTGGACGATACAAAGCATTTAAAGCAGTGATATCTTCAAAACAAGTTGGCTTGGCTTTCTTAACAAACTCTGTCATGCCATCGCCTTCAAATTGAAAAATACCCGCAGTGTCTCCGGCACTCATTACCTCATAGATGCCAGGGTCATTTAATGAGATGTCTTGCGCTGAAAGATCTTTTTTACGATTGTATTTGATCAACTTAAAAGCATCTTCAATCAAGGTCAGAGTTTTTAAACCGAGAAAATCGAATTTAATCAAACCAATTCCTTCGGCATTTTTCATATCGTATTGAACTACATTTTCATCGGCAGCGCCCTTATACAAAGGTGCATATTCGACCAAGGCCTTATTCGAAATAATCACACCAGCAGCATGAATCGATGCATGCCGAGTGAGCCCTTCTACTTTTTGGGCAAGCTCCATCAAGTGATTGATTTTGGGGTCCTCTTCCATCAAGTCTCGAAGTCTTGCCTCGGTATCAATGGCCTCTTCTAAAGAAATTCCCAATTTGTCTGGAATCAATTTGGCAACGACATCCACTTCACCAAAAGTCATTCCAAGAACGCGGCCTACATCGCGAATTGCAGCGCGAGCTTGTAGCTTTCCGAAAGTAATAATTTGTGAAACCGACTCGGCTCCATACTTTTCAGTAACGTATTGAATTACACTTTGACGTTTTTCTTGGCAGAAATCGATATCAAAGTCGGGCATACTCACCCGCTCCGGATTGAGAAAGCGCTCAAAAATCAAATTGTAGGGCATAGGGTCTAAGTCAGTAATGCCAAGAGAATAGGCCACCAAACTGCCTGCTCCTGAACCGCGCCCAGGACCAACAGGGCAGCCATTCTTTTTTGCCCAGTCAATAAAGTCTTGAACGATTAAAAAGTAGCCATTAAAGCCCATGCTATCAATCACTTTGAGCTCATG
>CAZZCP010000037.1:0-23480 GCA_964653235.1 uncultured Pseudobdellovibrionaceae bacterium
CGTACCTTTACCGCCGCTAATGATGGCACCGGCATGACCCATTCTCTTTCCTGGAGGGGCTGTGCTACCAGCAATAAAAGCAACAACGGGTTTTTTGAACTCACGCTTGATGTAATCTGCGGCTTCTTCTTCGGCGGTTCCACCAATTTCACCGATCATAATCACGGCATCGGTATCGGCATCTTTATTGAATTCCTCTAAGACATCAATAAAGTTGGTGCCGTTGACGGGGTCGCCGCCGATACCCACACAAGTAGACTGTCCAAGCCCAACTTGACCAAGTTGAAACACAGCCTCATAGGTCAAGGTGCCCGAACGAGAGAGCACACCAATTCTTCCCTCTTTGTGAATAAAACCAGGCATAATGCCGATTTTACATTGACCAGGCGTAATGACTCCGGGGCAGTTGGGGCCAACCAGGCGAGTCTTTTTGCCTTCCATAAATCTCTTTACTTTCACCATATCTGTTATTGGGATTCCCTCTGTTATGCAAATTACCAGATCTAAATCAGCATCTACTGCTTCCATGATGGAGTCGGCAGCAAAGGGAGGAGGTACATAAATAACAGAGGCATTGCAGCCGGTTTTTTCTTTGGCCTCTTCTACTGTGTTAAAAACAGGAAGACCCAAATGAGTTGTTCCACCCTTTCCGGGGGTCACTCCGCCAACCATTTGTGTGCCATACTCTATCGCTTGTTGGGTGTGAAAGGTTCCGTTCTTACCAGTGATTCCTTGGCAAATTACTTTGGTATCTTTGTTTACGAAAATAGCCATCTTATGCCTCCTTCACAGCAGCGACGATTTTTTCTGCGGCATCGGTTAAGTCATTGGCAGGAACAATGTTCAAGCCACTCTCGCTGAGCATTTTCTTACCTTCTTCGACATTGGTTCCAGCAAGGCGAACCACTAGGGGAACCTTCAAGCCGACTTCTTTAGAAGCCGCGATCACCCCTTCGGCGATCACATCACACTTCATGATTCCGCCAAAGATATTGACCAAAATCCCTTTTACATTGGGGTCGGCCAAAATAATTTTAAAAGCAGCAGTTACTTTTTCAGCAGTAGCTCCACCTCCCACATCTAAGAAGTTGGCAGGGTTTGAGCCGTGAAGTTTGATGATATCCATAGTGGCCATGGCAAGACCGGCGCCATTGACCATACAACCGATATCTCCATCGAGCTTAATAAAAGCAAGATCATATTTTGAAGCTTCAATTTCGGCAGGATCTTCTTCGGTCAAGTCTCGCATCTCTTGAATGTCGGGGTGTCGATAAAGCGCATTCGAGTCAAAATTCATTTTGGCATCAAGACAAATGACATCGCCTTCGGCGGTTTCAACTAGGGGATTGATCTCGGCGATCGAGCAATCTTTTTCAATCAAAGCATTGTAGAGGCCAGTGAAAAATTTAACCGCCTTCTTGGCGGCATCGCCGCTCATGCCAATTTTATAGGCGAGCTGACGAGCTTGAAAAGGCACCAAGCCAGTAGCTGGGTCAATGTGAACATTGTGAATCAGTTCAGGATTTTTTTCTGCCACCTCTTCGATTTCGGTTCCGCCCTCTGAAGATGCCATCAAAGTAATTCGACCTACGGCGCGATCTAAAAGTGCGGCAACGTAGTATTCTTTTTTGATATTGCAACCTTGCTCAATAAAAAGTTTGTTGACTTTTTTGCCTTCAGGACCTGTTTGATGCGTGACCAAGACTTTTGCATGTTCTTTGACCTCATCGAGTGATTTAGCGATTTTTACCCCGCCAGCTTTGCCGCGGCCACCAGCGTGAATTTGAGCTTTCACAACCCATAAATTGCCACCTATTTGTTTTGCAGCATCCACAGCTTCTTCAACTGTATTTGCCACTCTTCCCTCTAGAGTTTTCACTCCAAAGTTTCTTAAAACTTCTTTTGCTTGATACTCATGAATATTCATCGTTTTGCCTCCAGCGGCTTAATTCAAGTTCTTCAATGCTGCTACTAAATCTTCAACCGCTTTGATCGAATTGTCCAAACCGGCTCTTTCTTCCTCATTCAATTCCAACTCAATGACTTTTTCGAGTCCGTTTTTGCCGAGTTGGCACAAAACTCCGATAAAAAGACCATTGACTCCATATTCGCCTTCAAGTTGAGCGGCGCAAGGTAAAATTCTTTGTTGGTCTTTTAAAATGGCCTCAGCCATTTGTACCGCAGAAGCTGAAGGAGCATAGTAGGCCGAACCTGTTTTTAAGAGACCAACAATTTCAGCTCCACCTTTGCGAGTTCTTTCTACCAGTTCTTCGATTTTTTGCTCACTCATAAAAGTGGTGAGTGGTAAACCACCAATACTGCAGTATCTTGGCATTGGAACCATGGTGTCGCCGTGGCCACCCAATACAAAGGCGTGAATGTCTTTTACGCTAATTTTAGTCTCTTCGGCGATAAAGGCGCGAAAGCGTGCACTGTCTAAGATACCAGCCATGCCAATGACTCTTTCGCGGGGAAAGCCCAACTCTTCTTTAGCCACATAGGCCATGGCATCGAGTGGGTTTGATACGATAATCACAATCGAGTTGGGAGAGAATTCTTTTATGCCAGCACAAACATCTTTCATAATTTTTGAGTTGGTGGCGAGAAGATCATCGCGGCTCATTCCTGGTTTTCTGGGAAGACCAGCGGTTACGATGACAACATCAGATCCGGCAGTGTCTTTGTAGTCGGCGGTGCCAATGACTGTAGAGTCAAAACCTTCTACAGGGGATGCTTCAAAAAGATCGAGAGCCTTGCCTTTGGCAGAGCCTTCGTTGATATCTAAAAGAACGACATCACCGAGTTCTTTGGCAGCGGCCCAATGAGCGCAGGTAGAGCCAACAAAGCCGGCTCCGATAACAGAGATTTTTTTTCTAGTATGCATGATAAAACCTTCCTTACATATTGTTTATAATTTCTTGACCAAATTCAGAACATTTTAAGAGCGTAGCGCCTTCCATTTGGCGATGAAAGTCATAAGTTACGCGTTTGCTTTGAATTGCTTTTTGCAATCCAGTTTCTATTTTTTGAGCTGCTTCTTTCCAGCCCAAGTACTCTAGCATCATGGCTCCTGATAAAATCAAAGAGCCAGGATTCACTTTGTCTTGTCCTGCATATTTTGGAGCCGTTCCATGAGTGGCCTCAAAAACGGCAAAGCCATCACCAATATTGGCTCCGGGGGCAATTCCCAATCCACCCACTTGGGCAGCCAATGCATCACTCATATAATCCCCATTTAAATTGGGCAAAACCAAAACCTCATATTCCGCAGGTCTCAATAGGGCTTGCTGAAACATATTGTCGGCGATACGATCTTTAATCAAAATTTTGCCCTCAGGAGTTTTGCCATCAAATTTCTGCCAAACTTCATCTTCAGTGATGGTTTTGTCGGGGTAGTATTCTTTTGCAGCTTCATAGCTCCAGTTTTTAAAAGCACCTTCTGTGCTCTTCATGATATTGCCTTTGTGAACAATCGTTACGCTGTCTCTGCCATTCTCAATGGCATATTCTATTGCCATTTTGGTGATTCTTTTACTGCCAAAAGCGCTAATGGGTTTGATTGTAATCCCTGAAGAGGGACGAATCGTTTTTCCAAACTTAGCAGCCAAATCGATAAATGCATTGGCCTCATCAGTATTAGCATTCCACTCGATACCGGCGTAAATGTCTTCGGTATTTTCACGAAAGATAACCATATCGACATCTTCAGGATTTTTAACAGGAGCAGGCACTCCTTGATACCACTTACAAGGCCTTACACAAGCGTAAAGATCCATTTCTTGACGAATACCTACGTTGATCGAGCGAAAACCTCCACCAACAGGAGTAGTCAAAGGTCCTTTAATTGATACGCGATGCGCTTTCATGGCGGCAATGCTTTCAGCGGGAAGCCATTCATTTTCGCCATAAAGATGAACTGACTTTTCTCCGGCATAGATTTCACACCATGAGATTTTCTTTTTTCCAGAAAAAGTTTTTTCAACGGCAGCATCGAGAACTTTTTTTGTTGCTGCCCATATATCAGGTCCTGTTCCATCACCTTCAATAAAATTGATAATGGGGTTGTCAGGAACCACTGGTTTGTTTTTAGAGTCAATTTGAATAAACTCTCCATCGGGCACTTGAACGTGCTTGTAATCAGACATTGTAACCTCGTTTTTAAGAAATTGATTAATTGTAAAAGCAAGGTTTTATAAAGAGAAGGCTTTGCATGCAATGTCACCAATTATTGCGTAGCACCAAGCTCTCGGTATCAATGAATATTTTCAAAATCTTCTTGTTTCTAATAGATCGCAAGAAGACAATAATTTCATGTCGAAAACAAAGACCTTAATTCGCTTCGACCGTGTTGGAATCGCTTTTCCCGATCTCAATTTATTGCAGAATGTGTCATTTGACTTACTCGAGCATGAGAGCTTGGTTCTGGTGGGACCCAGTGGAGAAGGGAAGTCAGTGCTCTTGAAAATGGCGGGAGGAATTTTGCCGCCTACATCAGGAGAAGTCTTTATTGATGGACAAAGCCTTTACAAAATTTCAGAAGATGAGAAAATTCAAGTTTTGCGGCGCATGGGCATGCTTTTCCAAAAAAACGCACTTTTTGACTCCTTTACATGTAAAGAAAATATTGCTTTTGCTTTAAGAGAAACCACCGACACACCCGAAAATGAAATCGAAGAGATTTGTATGAAGTTTTTAGAAGATGTTGGAATTCCGCATGCAAAAGACCTGTATCCCGATGAAATATCGGGAGGGATGCAAAAGCGTCTTGGAATTGCTCGAGCCCTAGCATTAAAACCCGAAATCATATTTTATGATGATCCCACAGCAGGACTTGATCCAATAACCAGTAGAAAAATCATCGAACTGATTTTAGAGCTCAAAGAAGAATACAAATCGACAGTGATTGCCATTACCAATGATATGAATCGCGCCTATCAAATGGCCGATAAAATTGCTTTGGTGGCCGAGGGAGGTCTTAAGCTAATGAACTCAGTGGATGAGGCAAAAGAGAGCCAAGATCCTAGAGTTTTTCAGTTTTTACGGGGAAATCTAAAGGGCCCGCTAACGAAGGCAGAATGATACGTTTTGAGAATTTAAGAAAAAGCTTTGGCGAAAGAGAAATACTCAAAGGGATAAGTTTTGAGGTTCCGACAGGGAATATTCTATTTATTCTTGGAACCAGCGGTACTGGCAAATCGGTCTTGTTAAAAAATTTAGTGGGATTGCTTCGGCCAACAAGCGGCAAGATTTATATAGATGATCTTGAACTTACCCAACTGAGTGAAGAGCAGTATTTTGATGTTCGTAAGAAATGCGGCATGGTTTTTCAACATCCTGCCCTTTTAGATTCTATAAGTGTATTTGAAAATATTGCCTTTGGACTTCGACGTCATTTTAGTATGAGTGAAGAAGAAATTGTTGCTAGAGTGCACGAGTGCTTGTCATTGGTATATTTAAAAGAGGCTGTGTTAGAAAAGAAACCTGCGCAAATTTCTTATGGAATGCAAAAAAGAGTGAGTTTAGCGCGAACCTTGGCAATTCAACCCGAAATTCTTCTTTTTGATGAACCCACTACGGGTTTAGATCCGATAACGACCAATGCTGTGAATAATTTAATTCAAGAGTTATCTCGAAAGCTAAACACGACTTCTATAGTAGTTAGTCATGATATGCATTGCGCTTTAGCCATTGCCGATCGTATTATTGTTTTAGATAAGGGCCATATTGTTGATCAGGGAACACCAGAAGATTTAAGAAATAGCAAGCAACAATTGGTCATCGACTTTTTGTCGGAGGTTTAAGATTTTTTCACGGATTGAAAGATCGATCACAGAGTTAGGTAGTATTTGTCTTTTTGTTAAAGACGTTAGTTATTATGCCGTTTTTCAATCTTGTAAACGGGTAGAGATTATTCAACAAATCTGGCAGGTTTTCGTACAAAGCTTTCCAACCACAGCACTTGCCGGTTTTTTTGTGGGTGCCATTCTCTCGGTTCAATTTAGTATGCAAGTTGAGATGTTTGGTGCCCTAGGCTATTTGGGTGGATTGACTACCAGTGGTACGGTAAGAGAAGTGGGGCCTCTATTGATCGCATTTATGTTGAGCGGAAAAGTCGGTGCCTATACCTCTGCAGAGCTAGGTACCATGCGGGTGACTGAGCAAATTGATGCAATTCGTTGCCTAGGAGCCAATCCGATTCAAGAGATTATATTACCACGTTTTTGGGGAATTATTGTCTCTAGTTTTTTTCTTCTCAGTTTTGGACTTTTGCTCTCGGTTTTTGGTGGTATGTTGATGGCAATGATTTTTTCGGGAATTAGCCCGCAAGAATATCTTCGTCATGTTCCAACTATTGTTACTTTTCCTTCGATATTAAGCGGACTTTTTAAGTGCTTTGTTTTTGCTTTTTTGCTGGCCTCAATTTGCACCTACAAGGGATATCATACTTCAGGGGGAGCGAAGGGTGTTGGCAAAGCTGTGATCAGCACTTCAGTAACAACAATGTTTAGCATTGTGGTGGCAGATTGGTTTACAAGTTTGATTGGTGATACCATTTTACAAATTTATTTGGAGTCTTAGTTGGTTGCTGTTTTAGGAAGAGGACTGCTTCAGTCTTCAAAATCACTAGGTAGTTTTTTAGAGTTGATGCTTCAGAGCTTTGTGTTTGCTCTTAAGCCTCCCTTTCGCTTTAAAGAACTGATTCAGCATATTTATTTTATTGCCAATGAATCTGCTCCGGTGGTTCTGATTTGTGTTAGTTTTGCTGCCAGCGTAACAATAATTGAGTCCTCTTTTCATATGAAGATTGTTATACAAAATGATTCGATGGTTCCAGGTTTTGCTTCTTTGTTAATATTAAGAGAGTTGGGTTCTGTGGTTTCTTGTTTGTTGGTGGGTTCACGAGTCGGTGCCGGTTGGGCTGCTCAAGTTGGTACAATGAAAGTAACAGAACAAATAGATGCGTTAAAACTTCTTGGAATACAACCGGTGCAATATTTGGTTGCCCCGAGATTGCTTGCCAGTATTATTGGCTGTTTTACCTTGGCTGCTCTTGCTAACCTTACTTGTTTGTATGTAGCCATGTGGGTGAGTAATTTGAGTCTAGGCTATACGACGGGTAATTTTATCAGTACAATGAACTTGTTTGTAAGCTTTAAAGACTTGTTCTTTGCTTGCATCAAAGGTGCCTGTTTTGGAGTTTTAATTCCCTTGGTATCTTGCTACTGTGGATTTCGATGTGAAGCAGGAGCTGAGGGAGTAGGTAAAGCAACCACACAGGCCGTGGTTATTATATCTGTAGGTATTATTATTATGGATTTTGTTTTAACTTGGTTCTTTTCGAACTTTTATTAAGGGGTTTATTTTAAGGATGAAATACGAAACCAAAGTCGGCTTGTTGTTTATTGGAACTCTCGGAGCGGTTATTTTATTTGCTTACGCAATTGGCGCCATCAATCCATTTAGTAATGCCAATAAAGTAAATCTTTTGTACAATTTCGCGGGTGGAATTGAGCTCGGTTCTCCAGTTCGAGTGATGGGTATCAAAGTTGGAAAAGTAGAAGATATTCAGTTTGATCCTGATAGAAAAGATGAGGCCGGTGACGAAGTAAAACTCGTGATTACCGTGAGTATTGATAAAAAAGCCTGGACCACAGTCCGTGAAGATTCGAGATTTTACATCAATTTAGCCGGGGTGATTGGTGAAAAATATATTGAAGTTACGCCAGGTACAAGTTCTGCACCTATGTTAAAAGAAGGGGGATATTATAGAGGTTTTGATCCCCCTAGGGTCGATCAGTTGATTTCTCAATCTTATGCTCTTGCAGGCAAAGTATTAGAGTTTGTCGAAAGCAATGAAGAAGATGTATCGAGTATACTCAACAGTTTAGATGGTTTAGTGACCAATGTAGCTCGTTTGACAAAATTAATGAATGACGCCACAGGAAAAAAAGAGGTTGGGCAGCTCTCTGTTTTATTAAAAAATATGACCCAAATCTCCGGTGATTTTGCTCATGTTTCAAAGCGACTGCGAACACCGCAATCAGACAAAACTGTCGATTTGGTACATGATTTGATTTGGCGACTCGATGAGCTTGACAAACAAGCGATCAAAAAGTTTTTTCAGGATGAAGGTATTAAAGCCAGCATTTTTTAAGGCAGATTATGAAAGTAGTTTTAGGAATTCTCTTTTTTTCTTTGGGGCTTCAAGCTCAAATTGTTGAAATTGAAAAGGGTAGAGTGAAGGCTCAAAATATCAAATATGATGCCACCAGCGCGCATGATTTTCGCCAAAAAAGAAAAGTCGGAATCTTTATGAACGGCCTAGGCAGTTTAGGACTCTATGGTGTATCACTTGAATTCAATGCTGCCAAAGATTGGGGAGTTTCACTTGGTTTTGGTGGTGGTTCTGATTTTCAGGCTTTCAATGTTCAATATAAGTATGTTTTTGGCGGAGCAAGCATTGCCCCCTATGCAAGTGCGGGTATTACTCGCTGGTATACAACCAATGATCAAGGCACTTTTTCAGAGACCAATCCAGGTTTTCTAAAAGAAAAATTTCTAAATGAAGAAGAGATTGCAATAGGCAGAATCAATGCCAATTTGATTTACCCTGGTTTAGGCCTGCAGTATCTTGGTCTCAAAGGTGAATACGCAGGCTATTCTGCCTATCTTGAAATATCAATTTTAACTGATTTGCTAGAGCTTGAAATACAGCCTGTGGCAGGCTTTGGTTTTGGTTACTATTTTTAAAGACAAAAAAAGTTTTCTCATTTTCTCTACTCAGAAACTCACAAAACATATTTCGAATTTACAACTTGCTGTGTGGCTTACCCAGTAATTTCGACACTTTTTGCAATCAAATTAAGCTTTTTTTGGGCAAGTAGTAACTCTAGGCAAAACAAAAGAAGTTTTTATGAAAATCATTTTATTTTTACTACTGGCCGGTAATTTTGCTTTTGCAAAGACGAGATATTTTAAATGCCATTTTAGTGGAAAGGTTCGCCAATCGGGTGTGCAACATGAAGAAGGACACACTGCAAATATGAAATTGGATTTTGATGTTGATATTGAAGAAGAGAAAGTGAGTATGACTCAAGTCTATGGTTTTATCTCACTTTCATACTACGGTGAAACCGCACCTCAATTATGGGGTGTTTTTGAAGACAATGAGAAAGTCTTTCAGCTCAGTCCATATGAGAGACGTTCAGCTTACTCAGAGACTCACTATCGTTTTAAAGATATAAACACTGTACACGAATTCGGAAACGAATGGTTTTACGGTACTCTATTGGTACCAAAAGCTGCGGTTCATGTTGCAAATGAATTGTCAGAGATTGAGGTTGTTTATTCAAATTTTCGAACCGAAAGTGACCACTTTGGCGGTAGTTTAAATTTAAAATGTAGTGTGAGTAATAGTTATTATTCTTGGTAATAAAAAACCCCTACTTGAGTAGGGGTTGAAAACATCTTTAGCAACTAAGAAGAGTTGGAATTTATGAATCAGCAGAAGCAGCTTTTTTAGTAGCTTTTCTGCGAGTCGCTTTTTTACGAGTAGCGGCTTTTTTAGTAGCTTTTTTCTTAGTGGCTTTCTTTTTAGTAGCCTTTTTCTTTACTGCTTTCTTTTTAGTGGCTTTTTTCTTAGTAGCCGCCTTTTTTGTAGCTTTCTTCTTAGTAGCTTTTTTTCTAGTTGTTGTTTTCTTAGCCATTATTGCCTCCCGGGATGATTTAATAATGTAATGCAATTGTTGCTTACAAGTTGTTTCCTTAATTAAAGCTTTACAGCCCTGACTATGATCGTCAATAAAAAGATTTAACTTAAGCACAAAATTTGCTTCTTTTCTTTTTGATGTTTTTAAAAAGTCTGATTGAGTTTTTAGTTTTGATAAGCGGATGTGCAATCGCGATTCGAATTTTTTCGGATATAAAAAAGTATTTTAAGCTTCAAAAAACAAGTTTGTGTTTTCATTTTTACTATTTTTATCTGTTTTTGAGTCTTTTTTGCTTTGAATGGACGACTTTTCAAGTTTGGATTGTGGTTTTCTTACCACTATTTTTCATTCATCAACTTGTTTTTTACTTTATCGATGTTCGAAACAAGAGGTTTTACGAAGCATTTTCGATCTTTTTAGATAAAGTTTTACTAAAAATGCAGTCAGGAGTGAGTTTTCGTAATGCTTTTTACGACTCTTGCTTAGAGAGTGATGCATTTGTGCAACAAAAATTGAGACCTTTGTTGGAATCTGTGCTCTTTCCGCAACAAAAAACCAAATTGGAGCTTCATGATTCTTTTTTAAAAGACATTTACCGAGAGTTGCTTCGCCTGCAAAGACATCGACATTATGCAATTTTGCTGCTTCAAGAGTGGAGATGCGATTTTATGCGTAGAAAAAAAATTCGACATAGGTCCGGACAATTAAGTCTGCAAGCAAGGCTGCAATCATATATTTTAATGCTTTTTTATCTACTTCTTTGTTTTTTTAACTTTTACCAATACAAGTTCGAAACTTTTGAAACTTGGTTTTGGTTGTCATTGGTCTTCATGATCGGAGGATTTTGGTGTTTAAAGTGCCTAGCAAAAAAGATGATTTACGATTTTTAGCAGAGCTCACTGACTTTATTCAGAAAATTCGTATGGAATTGCTTTCGGGACGATCATTTTGGCATCTTTTAGAAGAAAAAGAGGTCCGAGATTATCAACTGATCCGAAAAGACCTTTATGCATTTCGGATTGTTTTGAGAAAAAAGCCCCAGCATCTTGAATTACCACTTTCTGATAATGCCTACATGGATGCTCTTTTATCTCTGCTTTTTCAATCTAGGAGTGGAAAAGCAATTTCAGAAGCGCTTTTGCATCTAAAAGAAGAGATCTACCTGTACTGTGAAAACAAAGTGGAATGCAAATTGCAATCACTTCCCTTTGTGCTTTTAGTGCCGCTATTGTTTTTTCAATTTCCGGCACTTTTGTTGTTACTCTTTGGACCCATTCTTGAAATGATGGGGGGAAATTTTTGAAAGTAATTCTTTTATTGTTCTTACAACTAGCCTCAAGTTACGGTTTTCAGAAAGAATACCAAAAGGGCGATATAGAGGGCTTTAAAAATTCTTATTTAATGCAAGCCCATAACCCAGCTCAAATTCAAAAGCTGAAGCATATCAGTCAGCTTTGGTATTCCTGTCAGAGAGAACTTGGGCAAAGTATGGTACCAATATCTTGTTTCGAACTGCTTTTTTATGAAGAAAAGCTATTACCTCAAGAAAGTTTTCAAGCTTGGAGACGTGATTTAGATCAAATTTGTATTCAGCGCATTAAAGAACTACCAGTTCATGAACTTATTTTAGATCAAAAAGAGCAAGATCGAGTCTCAGAAAATTGCAAAAGACAGATTGAATTCAAAATCAGAAAAATTCGCCACTTTCATACACTAAAAAATCCACGAAAACGTTTTTTATATCGTTAAAACTCAAAAAATTTGCTAATTGTTCGAGCATATGAGTTCAAGAGCACTCTCTAGTGGCTTAAGCTACAATATTTTAAGAAAATTAGGTGAAGGTCTTACGAGCCGTACCTATTTGGCACAAAGGGTAGATTCAAATCATCTGAGTTGTGAAAATTGTGTTTTGAAAGTCTTGAAATCAAAAGATCTAAGCCCGCTTTTGCTGCAAGAACAACAAAGACTCTTGTCGATGCATTCAAAATACAGTGTAAAGTACTTTGCTATAGATGCAGTAGAAAGTTCTCCTTGCCTGGTGATGGAATATATTGATGGTCTTTCACTGCAAACTTTGATTCCAGACTTGCTACAAGAAAAAGAACTCATGCTTGAAGTAGCAGCCCAACTCTCTGAAGCACTTTCTGATTTAAAAGCTCAGGGTCATTTTCATGGAGATCTTCATCCGGGCAATATCTTGATATCTCATAAAGGAGAGGTCAAATTGATCGACTTTGCATTAGATGAGAAAAAGATGGGTATGCCTCGATATTTGTCGCCAGAGAGATGGAATGGTCAGGCCCCAAAGTTAGCCGATGATATCTATGCACTTGGACTTTTGTTAATTGATTTTGAAGAAGGCTTTCAAGTTTTGGGTGATCAAGAGTGTAAAGACCGCAGTTTTTCACTCCAAAATACGAGTCCTTTCTTTGGTGAAGCAAATCATAGGAGAATACTTGAGATAGCACCTTCAAAAGAAAGAC
Organism: uncultured Pseudobdellovibrionaceae bacterium; assembly: GCA_964653235.1. Lineage (GTDB taxonomy): Bacteria > Bdellovibrionota > Bdellovibrionia > Bdellovibrionales > UBA840 > CAZZCP01. Next base: position 12,194 of record CAZZCP010000037.1, read on the forward strand.
AAAAAAAATTGGCTAGTTTGGTCTCAAGATACAAAGTGGGTTCTTATTCAGATAAAGGCACTGCATTCTTAGCTTTAAAAAAAAGGAACAATAAATTTTGGCCTAGCTTGGCGATTTTGATGATTCTTATATTGCATTCACAGACAAGCAATATTGCCAGCAATAGGACCGAAAGTCCGGGAAGCATTTTGTTTCGAACCCTATCTTGGCTTGAGCTCAGTATGAATCAAAAGAAAATCGGTAATAGCCCTATTGATTTGCATTTACCTGCAGGTAAATATTGCTTTGAGTATCAAAGCCAAGCTCAAAAAGGTCAGCATTGCACTCAAATTGAGGCGGGGCAAAGTATATACCTTCAAGATAAAGACCTACTCAATACTTCGAAACTCTTATAGCATTCTTTTTATGGATATTATAGAAGCCATTGTATTAGGTGTGGTTCAAGGCCTAACAGAGTTTTTGCCAGTATCGAGCTCAGGGCACTTGGTTTTGTTTCAACACTTTTTTTCGATTTCTGAAAACGCTCTAGCCTTTGATATACTGGTTCATTTGGCTACATTGTTAGCAGTGGTCTTAGTTTATAGAGAAAATTTTAAAGATTTTATTAAAGGATTATTGAAAAAAGACAAAACCTCTATCTCTCTTTTTCTCTATTTGTTTCTTGCGAGTATACCTACTGCGATCATTGGTCTCAGTTTTAAAGAGAGTTTTGCCTCTCTATTTCACAGCCTTGAGCATGTTGGAATTTTCTTTTTTGCAACAGCTTTGCTATTGCTCTTAACTCGGAGACTGCCCAAAAGAGAAGACCAAATCCTAGATTGGAAAGAGGCAATGAATTCAGTATCTACCTTGAGTGCTAAAAAGGCATTTTTGATTGGAATAGCACAATCTTTAGCTATAGCTCCGGGGATTAGTCGTTCTGGCTCAACCATTGCTACGGCACTTTTTTTAAGAGTCAATGCAGAGACTGCAGCATTTTTTAGTTTTCTAATTGCGATACCGGCAATTTTAGGAGCTAGCATTCTAGAGCTACCGAATTTAAAGATTGATAGTAATCAGACTTATGTTTTGATTGCTGGCTTTATTTCTGCTTTTGTCTCTGGCTATATTGGGCTCAAAGCTCTTTTGCACTACGTGCGAAAAGGCAGTTTAGATGTATTTAGTTATTATCTTTTCTTTCTAAGTGGCGGCATCTTTGTTTTTTCTGTGTTTTTAAAATAATACCAATATTTTTGGTGGCTTAGGCCAGTCTTACACAAGTATACAAAGCCTTTTCACAAGCTCAAGAGCCATTTATTTTGATTTGAGCCAAAAAAGTCGGCTTGAAATTCTATAGAAAACCTAGCAAATTGATGCCTAGAATGATCAAAAATCGGGGTATTTATGGCTTTTAAGAACATTATCGAAATGATCGGAAACACACCTTTGGTACAGCTCAATCGTTGTATTCCTCCAAACTTAAATCACACTTTTTACGGCAAAGCTGAATTTTTAAATCCAGGTGGTAGTGTGAAAGATCGAATTGCTAAAAGCATTATCTTAAAAGCCGAAGCCAGGGGAGATCTTCAACCTGGGAGCACAGTGATTGAAGCCACTTCAGGAAACACCGGAGTTGGTCTGGCGATGCTTGCAGCGATTAAAGGATACAAGTCGATTTTTGTTATGCCCTCGAAAATGAGTAAAGAAAAAGTAGATCTTTTACGGGCTTTTGGCGCGAAAGTGATTTTAACTCCTGTAGGGGTTGAGCCCGATGACCCGAGGTCTCATTACTCAGTGGCAAGAAAACTGGTAGAAATCACTCCCAAAGCTTTTTATGCCAACCAGTTTCACAACCCTGATAATCCAGAGGTTCACTATCAAACAACAGGTCCTGAAATTTGGGAGCAGACCGAGGGTAAAATCGATGCTCTATTTGCTGGTGCCGGAACGGGTGGAACTATCTCGGGAGTGGGCAAATATTTAAAAGAGAAAAACCCAAATGTAAAAATCATTTTGGCCGATCCCAAAGGAAGCATATTGCATGATCTGTACTATTATAAAGAGGTAAAGACTCCGCCAGCCCCTTATCAAGTTGAGGGGATTGGCGAGGATATGCTGCCAGAGAATATGCATTTTCAATATGTGGATGATGTCATTCAGTTTGATGACAAAGATGCTTTTTTACTGACTCGCGATATGATGAAAAAAGATGGCCTGTTCGTTGGGCCATCATCAGGTGCTATTTTAAGTACTGCGATCGAATGGGCCAAGACTCAAACTGAGCCCAAAAACATTGTGACCATTTTATGTGACAATGGCGATCGCTATCTAAGCAAAGCCTTTAATGATGACTGGATGAAAGAAAACGGCTTTTTGGATTCACCTTTGGATAATTTCACAGTAAGTGATTTGGTCATCAGCCGTGCAAGACCTCAAAGCTTGGTGAGTGTTGATACCTCATCTACAGTTTTACGAGTGATTGAGCTTTTAAAAGAAAATTCTCTTTCACAAATGCCTGTGATGGAAGGTGAAAAAGTTGTGGGTCTTGTTGACGAATCAGATCTCTTGTTACCTTTGGCTAGCGGTAAAATTAAGCCCACCGATTCAATTTTGAATTTTGTAAAAGATAGCATTCTTTTTGTCGACTGGGAAGATAAGCTCAAAACTCTCTCTGAGCTTTTTCAAAAAGGCTATGTCGCTTTAGTTAAGAACCCGCATGGAAGAATCGAAATCGTTACAAAAATTGATTTGATTGATTATTTGAGTAAATTTTAAACAGGAGTTCCAATGAAGAACCTAGAGAAAGCCGCTTTTGAAACACGCGCCATTCATGCTGGCCAAAGCCCTGATCCAACAACTGGCGCGATTATGACTCCGCTCTATTTGTCATCAACCTATGTGCAAGACTCACCCGGTGTTCACAAGGGCTATGAATATTCTCGCACCCACAACCCGACTCGAAAAGCCTATGAAGATTGTGTTGCCTCACTAGAGAATGCAAAATTTGGCTTTGCCTTTGCTTCGGGCTGTGCAGCAACCACAACTATTTCTCACCTTTGTCGAGCTGGTGATCATATTTTGCTCTCAGATGATCTTTACGGCGGTAGTTTTCGTTTATTTGATAAAGTGATTCGCCACAATGGCATAGAGATTACTTTGGCCGACTTGAGTGACTATCAAAGTTTCGAAGCTGCTCTTCAACCCAATACTAAAATGATATGGATGGAAAGCCCAACCAACCCGATGATGAAACTCGTTGATATCGCTAAGGTAGCTAGATTGGCAAAATCGAAGAATATTCTATCGGTGGTCGATAATACTTTTATGAGTCCTTACTTTCAAAATCCACTCGATTTGGGCGCAGATATTGTGGTTCACTCAACCACCAAGTTTATCAATGGGCACTCCGACATTGTAGGTGGTGCTATGGCTACCAATTCGCAAGAGATTGCCGATAAAATCCAATTTTTAACCAATTCCATGGGTGGAATTCAATCGACCTTCGATGCCTTTTTGTGCATGCGAAGTTTAAAAACCCTTGCCGTACGTATGAAAGCGCACCAAGAGAACGCAATGGCGATTGCTGAGTTTTTAGAATCTCACAAGCGTATTGAAAAGGTCTTGTATCCGGGTTTAAAAAGCCATCCCCAATATGATCTTGCTTGTGAACAGATGTCAGGCTTTGGCGGGGTAATTACTTTTTATTTAGAAGGCGGGCTTGCAGAATCAAAGAGCTTTTTAGAGAAAGTTCAGCTATGCTCTTTGGCCGAGAGCTTGGGTGGAGTTGAAACTTTGATTGAGCATCCTGCGATTATGACTCATGCGAGTGTGCCTCCGGCACAAAGACAGGAGCTTGGAATTCACGACAACTTGATTCGAATCAGTGTTGGTATTGAAAATATAGAAGATTTACTGGACGATTTGAAACAGGCTTTAGAGAACTGAAAGTGCTGAGGGCAAACACATTGCATCTGGCCATTCTGAAAAAGCTTTCATTGACCAATACCAGAACTTGAGAGTAAGTACTAGAGCTCGTGGCCGGGTAGCTCAGTCGGTAGAGCAGAGGACTGAAAATCCTTGTGTCGGTGGTTCAAATCCGCCTCCGGCCACCATTTTTTGTCACTGTCTAATTCTTAAACTCTGAAAAAGATTTTATTTCTTTTTGACTGAGCACGATCTTTGTATATCAACAAAGCATGAAAAACTTTGTCTTAATTTTCTCTATTCTTTTTATTGTTGTTGAGTCACAAGCTTTTTTTCAGCAACACATTCGCAGAACAAAAGCAGCTCGAAGAACTTCTGGTTTTAACAAAGAACCTCTTCGCCAAGCTTTAACAAAAACTTTGGTTCAACAAAAGCATACAGATGTTCGTCGAATTCAGATTGCCGGCCAGTTTGACCCCCAAAATATATGGAAAACAGCCGTGCTAAAGAAAAGTATGCAAGTGGAAAAACATACAAACATAGAATTTATCGAATCGTCCGATTTGATTCTCTATATAAAGACCTAGAGATGCGCTTTGAATGTGATATAGAATATATCTTCTATGATTATGAGACTTCAAAAGATCCTGATGTGAATTTGCAAGATTGTAAATCGAAACTACTGAATGAGTTTGAGTTTCATACTCAAGTTCCTTTCAAACCAATGTCTTCACACCACACAGTTGGCCCACAAGGCCTTGATACAAAAGAAGATAGGATTTCTAACATAGGCTTTGAAGACTCATATGAAACAGAATTAGATCTTGAACAAGAGCTGATTGATAATAACCCCCACAAACAGGTCTTGTTAAACACATTAAAGCAAAATGGTCACAATTCTTTTGAGTTGATTGAACTATCAGGGAGATACTTTTCAGGTAATGCTTGGAACAATCTTTGGCATAGAACTTTTTACAACAACCAATGGGTAGATATTTTTAAGTTAGATCAAGATGCTGCCTTCATTTCAAAGTATAAAATATACGGATGGATTTTGAATGTGAAATGCAGTACCGATACTTCAAAAACCTAGATCTTGCCGAAGCTTCACTTACAAATTGTGATATTCAGGTCTTAGATCGATTTGATTTTTCTAGTAAATAGAAAGTGATTTTGTCAGCCAATTGTCACGACTGCAGTTTTCTGGTATAAAGCGTCACATATGAATCTGCAGTTATACTTAGAACAAAATCCCTTTTTTCTGGCTCCTATGGCAGCAATTACAGATAATGCCTTTCGCAGCTTTATGCGCGAGATGGGAGCGGGAATTTTGACCACCGAGTTGGTATCGGCCAATGCCATTTGCTACAAGAATGAACGTACTTTTCGGATTATGCGCTATGAAGATATGCAAAGACCTGTTGGCATTCAACTCTTTGGAGAGACTCCAGAGGCGATTGCCGAAGGAGCAAAACTTGCCGAAGATCTTGGAGTTGATTTTATAGATTTGAACTTCGGTTGCCCCGTAAGCAAGGTGGTGAAAAAGGGGGCTGGATCTGCGGTTTTAAAAGATTTACAACAGCTTCGAGCTATTTTACGGGCAGTTCGATCTGCGATTTCGATTCCGCTGACTATGAAAATTCGTACTGGATGGACCCGGGCCCAGAGAAATGCCATTGAGGTCGCTCAAGTTGCATATGATGAAGGGGTTTTATGGCTTGCTATTCATGGACGCGACCGAGCCCAAGCCTATACGGGTAAAGCCGACTGGGATTATATTGCCAAGGTCAAGGCGGCCGCCAAGCTTCCGGTGATTGGCAATGGAGATATTCATAGTGGCCACAGGGCCAATGAGAGATTGCAAGAATCTGGGGTTGATGCAGTTATGATTGGCCGTGGAGCTTTGAAAAACCCATGGATCTTTCAAGATGCATTGGCCGTGCGAAATGGCCTTGAGGTTGCTTATCAAGATCGCGATTATATGCAAGTTTTTTTAAGACTTCGATACCATTATGAGAGATTGGTAGAGGATGAGAAAATCTTGAATTTGCAACTCAGAAAATTTGCCTCATGGTTTTCTCACGGATACCCGGGCTCGGCTCAATTTCGAAAGCATTTGTTTCGCGGCGAGAGTGTCGATCATACGGTAGAAATGGTTCATGAGTTTTACCAGAGCATTCGCGGGCAAATCCAGGCCGATACAAGTGAAGAAGCCTTTCTTATGGGTGGACACGGCTAAATCTTAAGTTTAATGTCAGCTCATGGAAATGAGAAATATTGCGATTATCGCCCACGTTGACCACGGGAAAACCACCCTTATTGATCAGTTACTCAAACAAAGCGGACTCTTTCGCGAAAACGAAGCCACCGAAGACCGAATGATGGATTCAATGGACCAAGAAAAAGAAAGAGGAATCACCATTGCTGCAAAAAATGCTTCTTTTGAATACAAAGGCATTCGAGTAAACATTATCGATACTCCGGGCCACAGTGATTTTGGTGGTGAAGTCGAACGAATTCTAAATATGGTGGATGGTGCTATTTTATTGGTCGATGCCTCTGAAGGCCCCCTGCCGCAAACTCGATTTGTTCTGCAAAAAGCTCTAGCTCAAGATATTAAAGTCATTGCCTGTATCAACAAAATTGATCGTCCCGATCGAAGAATTGAAGAAGTAGAAGGGGAGATCTTTGACCTATTTGTTGATGTATCTCATCGGGATGATCAAGTAGAATACGATACGCTTTATGCAGTTGGACGTGATGGTTGGGCGGTCGCCGATCCTTCAGAAACCGGTAAAGATTTAAGTATTTTAATAAACTGGATTGTTGAAAAATTACCCCCACCCAAAATCAAAGAGGGCGATGACTTTCAAATGTTGGTGACCAATATCGATTACAATGACTTTGTTGGTCGCTTGGCTATCGGCCGTGTTCTTCGGGGTAAAATTAAGGTTGGAGATGATTTGGTGATCATCGGTAAAGAAGGGCAAAAAAAAATCAAGGTTCGAGCTTTGTACCAATATCGAGGTATGGCTCAAGTGGCGGCTGAAGAAATTTCTGCTGGTGATGTGGCTGTGGTTGCCGGAATGGATGAAGCTGATATTGGTGATACTTTAGCAGCGGCAAGCAATCCAGAAGCTCTACCACGTATCGATGTTGAAGAGCCTACAGTGGGTATGTTTTTCTCTGTTAATGATGGACCTTTTTGTGGCAAAGAAGGTAAGCATGTAACTTCTCGAAAAATTGGTGAACGTCTTGAAAAAGAATTAAAACACAATGTTTCTTTGAGAGTGGAACCAACCGATTCTGCCGAAACCTGGAAGGTACTGGGGCGAGGAGAGTTGCAGCTTGGAGTATTTATCGAAAATCTTCGCCGTGAAGGTTTTGAACTCTTGGTGAGCAAGCCTGAAGTTATCTTTAAAAAAGATGAAAGAGGTGAAAAACTAGAGCCTTTTGAAAAGGCCGTTATCGATGTGCCCCAAGATTATGTCGGTGCAGTTACTGAAAAGCTCGGAACCCGCAAAGGCATCTTACAAAATATGACGGCTCTTACAGGTGGGCGAACTAGGGTGGAGTTTAAAATTCCATCTCGGGGTTTGATTGGTTATCGCAATGAGTTCTTAACCGATACCAGAGGAACGGGGCTACTGAATACAGAATACATTGGTTATGAGCCCTTCACAGGAGAGATTCCTTTTCGCAAAACCGGCAGCCTAGTTGCAGATCGCCCCGGGAAAGCAACCACTTATGCACTCTTTGGTCTTGAGGCCCGAGGCAAGCTTTTTATTAAGCCTCAAACCGAAGTCTATTCGGGCATGGTAATTGGTGAAAATGCCAAAGAAAATGAGTTGATGGTGAATGTAATCAAAGAAAAGAAGCTCACCAATGTTCGCGCTTCTGGTAGTGATGATGCCATGAAACTCACCCCGATTAAGCCCATGAGCTTAGAGTATGCAATGGAGTGGATCAGTGATTGGGAGCTTATCGAAGTGACTCCCGAAAACATTCGCATCCGCTGTAAAGAGCTCGATCCTCATAAGCGCAAGCGCAAATAATTACAAGGTCCATGGCGGATACTGCAGTTCAACAATGGCCACTTCGTAGTGAATGTCTTTGAGTTTGTCGTATTGTTTTAGTTTCGTCAGGATTCTCTTCATTCTCTCGCGCAGATTCTCATTGGGCTCATTTTTTCGAAAGCTATAAGAATAAATTTTTGGATTGGGTAATAGCTGAACTAAAAACACACTTTCGAGCAATGCCAAGTCTTGCGGTTTTTTTTGAAAGTAGTAATTGGCAGCGGCATGTAGGCCAAAGAGATTGGGGCCCAATTCAACAACATTGAGGTATTTCTCTAAAATCTCATCTTTAGTAAAATTTTGTTCGATTCTACGAGTGAGAAGTGCCTCGCGAAGTTTTCGGCGAATGGATTTGTCATCGTTTAAAAAAACATTTTTTGCGAGCTGTTGGGTAATAGTTGATGCCCCGCGAGTGTATTCACCGGTTTCAAGGTTCTTTTTGATGCTCTCAAATACTTCGTACCAGTCGAAACCATCGTGGTAATAGAAACCGGCATCTTCTGCAATCAAAAGGGCATCAATCAAATATTCAGGGATTTCTTTAATAGAAGTATAGCTTGGATTTTTGTTGCAGAGATCAACCGAGTAAAGACTGCTAGTCATGCATCCTTTCATCTGATTGACATCGGGCAAACTCTCCCATCGAAAAATGTAAAAAAATAGAACGGCATTCAACAACAGAACAAAAAGAGCAATCAGCATTCGTTTGCTAGACAAGTCCCTGCTCCTTGGCCCAGGCAATACTCTCTTCAACACAAGAGCGACTTGGTTTGGGATTTAGTCCCAATTCACGCTTGGCTTTTTGGTTGTCAAACCAATGGTACATACTTGCGGTATAAGCGGTGACACTACTGAGAGAAGTCTCTTTACCCATTTTTTGCATCAAATCGCCAAAGCGGCCGAGGCCCTTTAAAACCAAAGTAGGCAAAAAATATTTTGGCGGCTCTACTCCAGAAGCTGCTGCAATCCACTCAAAAAGCTCTTTGATCAGAATGTTCTCACCGCCCAAAATATATCTCTCTGCAGGTCGAGCTTTGTGATAAGCTTGCCAGATACCCTCAATGACATCTTCAATATGAATTACATTGACCCCGCCAGCGGTATAAAAAGGAAATTTTCCTTTTGCGACTTTCAACTGAGTGCTGCGCGAGCCCTTGCGCATATCACCTGGGCCATAAACGGTGGTGGGGCTTACCATGCGGATGTCCATTTTGTATTCTTGGTGGTATTTCTGCACAATTTTTTCAGCTTCGTGTTTTGAATCAAAATAGCCCAGTTTCAATGAGCTCATATTGTAACTTGATTCTTCATTGCGAACTTCGCGAGTAAAGCTAGAACCGATGGCAACAACCGAACTCAAATGCAAAACGCGAGAGACATCTGCATCTCGGGCCGCTTTAAGAACATTCTCTGTGCCAGTGACATTAACTTGAAACAATCGATCGTATTCTGACTTTTTGTAGGCAATCAAACCTGCTAAATGAAAAACCGCCTCTTGTCCTTTACAGGCCAATTTTAGGCTTTCTGTATCAAGGATATCTCCCGTAAATTTTTCGACATCCTTTGGTAGCTGCTCAGCCAATTTGCTATTTTTTCGATGTAGTACCCGAACCTGACAGTTTTCTTTGAGGAGTCTTTGCACCAGCCAGTTTCCTAAAAAGCCAGTTGCTCCAGTAACCAAACACTTCATAAACAAAGAGATACTATACCAAGGTCAAAATGCAAGTGGCCACAAGACAAGCTTTTTGTATTCTGTAAAAATCAGAATTAAGATTTATTTATGTCTAAAATGCTTTTCGACAATGTATATCTTTTTCAAAATATGACTACCGGGCAAAAAGAACTTCTAGCCAAGCAATGCAATATAAAGACATTTGAGCCAGGAGATATCGTCTTTAACGAGGCCGACCCTGCAGAGGCTCTTTTTGTGATTAAATTCGGCTCGGTCAAGATTTTTAAAAGCAATGAAGAGGGCAGAACCGACATCACCACTATGGGCGCTGGCTCTCACTTTGGCGAGATGAGTTTTATCGACAATGAACCCAGATCGGCCAGTGCCGATGTCAATGAGCAAACCGATATTGCCATTTTAGACTACAGTGTTTTGCGAGAGAATTTAGAGAGCTATCCTGATATGGCTCTGACCTTTTACCGCTCAATGGCGCATTTTATGTGTGGCAGGCTCCGATCGACCACTCTTGATTTGCAGTTTTCTCGTGAGCTCAACCTAAGGCATTTCTAAGGCGCCATTTTACGTCCCAAATCGTCTAAAAGAATTACAGTCTTTGCCCTATAAGGCAGCCTATTGGCCGCTGAATTGGTATATATATTGGATCTAAGGACTAGGTGATGATGAGTAAGATTCTTTGTATTCTTTTTTTAGTTTATAGCTCAGAGTTTGCTGCGGCAAATACCCGTCTATTGCATACAGAGGCAGCCCGTTTGCCCATTCAAATTGATGAGAATCTTTTAGATAAGGTCGAAGAAGGGCTCAAAACTTTACAGGAGCTCAAAGTTTACAAGACCTCTGCCTTTCACCAAGAACTTTTTGGCCGCTGGAATGAAAGGATTTACCTTGAGTTTATCGAAAGCCGTATTGATGAGATTCGTCATCTTCCAAGCAATGGTGTGTATCAACCGAGAATGGAGATGGCCTTTAAAGACCAGCCGCGAATCTTGTATTTAACCGATATTTTCTTGGCTGAAACGACAAGCCCCTTTGAGCGAGCCCTGTCTCTGGTGCGTGGAGCTCACTTGGCGGGCGAATACAGAAATCTTGATTTTTTGACTTCAACCCGCAAAACCAAAGTGATTCAAATGGCTCAACTCCAAAAGGCATTTACTGTTTTTTTAGGTGATATTGAAAAAGCCTTTGAAGAGGGAAAGACCGAAGAAGAAGTGAAAGAAATGGTGCAAGAGCGTAATGCAGAAGTGGCTGCAGAAGCATCTTCTGAACAAGAAGAAAGCTTGGCCGAGTGGCAAGATCAAAAACTACAGACACTTCAGAAGATTCAAGATCTTAGAAAAAAGGAAGAGCTTCTGCAAATTGAAGTGGATCGAATCAAAACCAAGTGTCCGATTATTGAGCCCTTATGTGATCAAATTTCAGCTTCTGAAAAAGAGGCCTTGGCTCGCTTGGGTCAAGAAATGCAAGATATTCAGTCTCAGATTCAAGCACAAGAGCAAAGCTTACGAGCACAAATCCTTCCAGATGATTTTATTCCCATTGAGGTGAGCGAAGAAGAACCAGAGTCGAAGTTGCCTCCCTTTGCAGAAAAAGATTTCTATGCAGCTTGCGGACAGTACTC
>CAZZCP010000038.1:0-13414 GCA_964653235.1 uncultured Pseudobdellovibrionaceae bacterium
TTTTCGTCGCCGCCGGTGCCGATACAGAAGATATATCGAGTTTGTTTCGTTATTTGAGTTTTGCTTTCTTTTTACCAGTAATCACCTATAGCTCTTGGCCCTTTTATAAGAATTCAATCGAAGCATTTCGTCACCGTAAAGTATCGCTTGATATTCCGATTGCGATTGCGATTTTGGCTGCTGGCATAATGAGCTCGATCAATCTGTTTACTCATCAATCAGCTTTGTATTTTGATTCTTTGTCGATGTTTGTGTTTTTTCTACTTGCCTCTCGCTATATAATCTATCGAATTCAAAGTCACTATCTGAGTCCCATCGAATTGACAGATTTGTTTGAACAAAAGACGGTTCAGATGGCAGAATCAGGGCAACAAAAAGACATTCGTGAGATTGAAAAAGGGGAGCGTATTTTAGTCGCTGCAGGTGAGTTTGTACCTGTAGACTCCTTACTTTTATCTGAAAAGGCCGACTTCGATACGGCCCTATTTTCAGGTGAATCTTTACCGCAGACTTTTCTAAGGTATGCAAAGGTATTTGCTGGTTCCAAAGCAACCGAAGACTCAATTTTGCAGGTCGAGGCGAAATTGGATTCATCAAGAATTACTAATTTAATTCAAGAGTTAAACAAGAAACTTCTCGATCGCACTCCTTCCTCCTTGCTTGCAGATCGTGGTGCACACTATTTAACAATTGCAATTGTTGGCATTTCGGTGGTTGCTTTTGCAGCCTTTCAAATTTTTGGTATAGAAAATTCTTTTGAAAGAATCTTAGCCCTCTTGGTGGTGGCATGCCCTTGTGGCTTGGCCATTGCAACTCCGCTGACACATTCTTTGAGTTTGCGCAAAGCTTTTCGTCATGGGATTTTGGTCAAGTCGGCCGAAGCGATAGAAAAGATACAAGATTGCAATGCCTGCGTATTCGACAAAACGGGCACTTTAACCCACGCCAATTTGATTTTAGATCAGCTTTTACCAAGAGAGGCAAATGCGCTTGAAAAAAGACTGCTCTATAGTATGGAGAAAGAGAGCTCTCATCCCTTGGCCAAAGCAATTCTTCGCTACACGGGCTGCCAAGAGCCGCTGGAACTTGAAGAATACGAAGAGATTCCTGGTTTTGGCATTCGTGCAAAATACGCTAGTGATCTCTACGAACTAAAAAAAGGCAGTGAGCAAGCGCAAGTTTCTTTTTATTGTAATCAAGAAAAAATTCTCGATTTTCACTTTTTAGACCAAGTACAAGAAAATGCAAAAAGCTTGATTGCAGAACTTAAGAAGCAAAACAAAGATGTCTATTTGGTTTCGGGTGATAAAAAAGCAATCACTGAGAACGTAGCACGGCAGGTGGGTATACCTATTGAAAATGCTATCTCTGAGGTTAGCCCAGAGGAAAAGCAAGCATTTGTAAGAAAGCTTCAAAAAGGCAAGAAATCGATTTTCTTTGGTGATGGAATCAACGATGTACTCGCTATGGGAGAGTCTGAGGTGTCGATCTCAAGCTTCTCTGCTGCCGAGACCAGTTTTCACTCCTCAAAAATTCACTTTTTAAAGAAAGATCTTAGAATTTTTGAAAGTCTATTGCAGCTATCGAAGCAAACCAAATCGACAATTTATAAAATTCTTTATGTTTCTGCCGCATACAATCTTTGCTTTGCTTTTTTGGCCTTAGCTGGTTTTATACAGCCACTTTGGGCCGTGATCATAATGCCATTGAGCTCAATTAGCTTGGTGGCTTTAAGTCTTTTTCAAATGAAGGGAAATCTATGCAGATCTTAGTGATGACCATTCCTGTAACTATAACACTAGTGATTTTATTTTTAGTTTTTTTCTACATGTCTGCCAAAGCGGGGCAGTTTGAAGATTTAGAGACCCCAAGCTTGAGCCCGCTTTCAGATGATGAAGAAAATGAAAAGGATGGAGAGATACAATGAGTAAAACCCAATACTATGACGACAGAATTGTAAGGTATTTTATCTGGGCCACAATGGGCTGGGGTCTGGTTGCCTTTCTTGCAGGGCTTTTGGCAGCCTTACAGCTTGCTTATCATCCATTCAACTTTGATTTAGAGTGGCTCACTTTTGGTAGGCTGCGGCCGCTTCATACTAATGCCGCCATCTTTGCCTTTGCTGGAAACTCTATTTTTGCTGGGATCTATCATTCAACACAAAGGCTCTGTAAAGTGAGAATGTTCTCAGATGCTTTGAGCAAAGTGCATTTTTGGGGCTGGCAAGCCATTATTGTTGGTGCGGCGATCACGCTTCCTCTAGGCTTTACCCAATCGAAAGAATATGCAGAATTAGAATGGCCCCTCGATATCGCTATCGCATTAATCTGGGTCGTTTTTGCAGTGAATTTTTTCTTAACCCTTCGCAATCGCCGTGAAAAGCATATGTATGTGGCACTTTGGTTTTACATTGCAACCATTATCACTGTTGCGGTCTTACATATTTTTAATTCCATTGAAATTCCTGTCTCTGCCTTTAAAAGCTATCCCGTTTATGCGGGGATTCAAGATGCACTGGTGCAGTGGTGGTATGGTCACAATGCGGTTGCCTTTTTCTTGACCACGCCTTTTTTGGGGCTCATGTATTACTATATACCTAAAGCTGCGAATCGACCGATCTATTCTTATCGTTTATCGATCATTCACTTTTGGGCATTGATTTTCATTTATATCTGGGCAGGTCCTCACCACCTTCTCAATACGGCACTCCCCGATTGGGCACAGACTCTTGGTATGGTTTTTAGCTTGATGCTTTGGGCACCCAGCTGGGGGGGGATGATCAATGGTATCTTAACTCTAAGAGGTGCTTGGCACTTACTTCGCACCAGTCCTATTATCAAATTCTTTATTACCGCGTTGACTTTTTATGGAATGTCGACCTTCGAAGGTCCGCTTCTTTCGATCAAGGCCGTAAGTTCACTAGGTCACTATACCGATTGGATCATTGCTCACGTTCATGGTGGAGCTCTAGGCTGGAATGGCTTTTTAACTTTTGGAATGATTTATTACTTGGTTCCAAAATTGTTTAAAACCGAGCTCTACTCAAAGTCACTAGCGAATATTCATTTTTGGACTGGGCTTTCTGGCATACTCTTTTACTACCTCTCAATGTGGGCGGCGGGAATCACTCAAGGTCTAATGTGGATGGCGATCGATGAAAATGGTGCTTTGGTGTATCCTGATTTTGTGGAGACTGTGACTCGAATCGTACCGCTTTATTGGGTTCGAGCATTTGGTGGGCTACTCTATATAGTTGGCACTTTAGTTATGCTTTATAATATTCGCATGACAGTGAAGCGGGCCAATGCTCCTGAAGATGCTGAAATTCCAGCTCCTCTTCAGGCGCGGCACGAACACAGTGAAGAAAAAGAGACAATTCACAGAAAGCTAGAAGGACTCACTTTTACTTTTTCGATTTTGTCCTTTATTGCTATTGCAGTTGGCTCGGTCATTGAGATCATTCCAGTTTTGCAACTCGATCAATATGTTCGGGCGGAGAAGACGGTCGAACCATGGACGCCCCTAGAACTAGCGGGCCGAGATATTTACATTCGTGAAGGTTGTTATACTTGTCACTCACAAATGATTCGAAAGTTACCTTTTGATGTGCTTCGTTTTGGAGAAGCATCGACAATTGAAGAGTCAATGTACGACAGACCCTTTCAGTGGGGTTCAAAAAGAACCGGCCCAGACTTGGCAAGGTTGGGTGGTAAGTACCCCAATCTTTGGCACTACCGCCATATGAAGCAACCAAGAGACATTATCGAATACTCGATTATGCCTAGTTATCCATGGCTTTTGACCAAGAAGACCGATTTTTATTCTCTACGCAAAAAAGTATCTGTAATGAGTTATTTAGGCGTGCCCTATAGTGAAGAGGTTTTTGCCAATGCAGATTTGATTGCCGAAGATCAAGCCAAAGTCATTGCCAGAGATTTAAGAGAAAATGGTGTTGTCGATGAACATCTCGAACAAAAAGAAATTGTTGCTTTGATTGCCTATTTACAGGCTTTGGGACAAAAAGAGGTGCGTGACCGAGTGGCCAAGAAGGAGAGCAAATGAAAAAAGAAGCCCTAAGCCAATTTGGTCATCCCGATTTAATACTACTTAGCTTTTTACTGTTTTTCTTTTGCTTTTTAGGTGTGGTTTTGTGGGTCTACCAAAAGAACCGTAAAGGTTATTATGAGAGAGCGTCAAGAATTCCTTTAAATGAAGAGCCAGGAGAGAGCCATGAGTGATGAATACAAAGATGAAATCATAGAAGGTCACGACTATGACGGAATACAGGAGCTAAACAATCCACTGCCCAAGTGGTGGCTCTTTATTTTTTATGCAAGTATTGCTTTTTCTATTCCTTATTTTGCTTATTACGAGATGTTTGGAGGACCTACTTTGAGTGAGCAACACGAAACCAAAATGGCAAAAATCAATGCCAAGCGAGCTGAGGCAGATAAAAAATTTGATGCCGGAAAAGTAGATTTAGCAGCCCTATTGGCTGATTCAGGAGCTCTTGAGCAAGGTAAAAAAGTCTATGGGCAATACTGTGCCGCATGCCACGGCGCCAATGGCGAAGGTGTGGTGGGGCCGAATCTTGCTGACAAGTACTGGATTCATTCAAAGGGTGAGGCAGAAGGTATTCTTACTGCTATTCGCGAAGGCTTTCAGACAAAAGGCATGCCTCCCTGGAAAGACATCGTATCTGCCGAAGATCAGCCCAAGCTAACGGCTTATGTGATTAGTTTACAAGGAACCAATCCCGCAAATGCCAAAGAGCCTCAGGGAGAACTAGTTGAGTAGTCAAGATTTAGATGATTTTAATGTTGCTCCCGATCGTCCACCGAGTTTAGATGAAAAGGGCTTTCGGCTATTTATTATTCCAGCGAATGTGAAAGGTTATTTTCGCACTAGGCGCAATATTGTTTATTTAATATTGATTTTGATCTTCTTGGTGATTCCTTGGACCAAAATCAATGGAGAGCAAAGCATCTTTCTTGATCTCAGTGAGAGAAAGTTTCACCTTTTTGGCTATACTTTTTTTTCGCATGACGGCCCTTATCTGTTTTTTGTATTGATACTTTCGGCTTTCTCTCTGGTTTTGGTTACGGCTGTCTATGGCCGGCTTTGGTGTGGTTGGGCTTGCCCACAAACGGTTTTTATCGACTTTATCTATCGCCGGATTGAAGAGTGGACCGAAGGCAATCACCTCAAGCGAAGAAAGCTAGGAAAAGCTCCCTGGACCAAAGAGAAAATTCTTCGAAAGACCGCAAAGTGGGTCTTATACTTTATTGTCAGTTCGCACATTGCCCATAGTTTTACTGCTTATTTTGTTGGCGCTAATAATCTGGTCTGGATCACGCTTGGATCACCTTTTGAGAACTGGTCTCTGTTTTTATTTGTGCAAATTTTTACTCTCATTACCTTGGTGAATTTTGGTTGGTTCCGAGAGCAGTTTTGCTTGATAGCTTGCCCCTATGGACGTTTTCAATCTGCATTGTTAGACGACAACTCAAGAACCATTCTCTATGATGCAAAAAGGGGAGAGCCTCGTAAGGCGAAGGGGCTTAGTGACTTTGGTGACTGCATTTCTTGCAATCGCTGTGTTAACGTATGCCCCACAGGTATTGATATTCGAGATGGTCTACAGATGGAGTGCATCGCCTGCACCGCTTGTGCCGATGCCTGTGATGAGGTTATGGAAAAAATAGGCAAACCCAAAGGTTTGATTCGATACAGTTCATTGAATGAACTCAAAGGGCAGACTCGAAAGCTTTTGTCACCTCGTGTAATTGCTTATAGCTTTATTATCAGCATAATAATGTCTGGATTTGCTTATACACTCAATGCAAGAACAGATCTTGAAGTAAAGGTCATTCGCGCTGTCGAAACCCCCTATAAAGATGCTGGGGCCAAAGAGAACAATGCCATTTTAAATCATTTTCGTTTTCATATTACCAATCAGAATTCAACTCCAGTAAAGTTGAAAGAGATTGTGCTCGATCAAAAAGCAGTTGAACTGATCAGTCCACAGTTTTCGAGAGTTTTACAACCAGGAGAAGATGCTTGGATTCATGTTTTTGCCAAGTTTCCCAAGAGTCTAAGTACTTCGGGCAAAACTGTGGCATTTTGGACGATTGCTTATGAGAGTTCGGATCTGAAACAAAAAAAGGGAAAAATGATATTGATCAGTCCTTTTCATTGAATTTTGTCTTAGAATTGTTATACTTTTCTAATGAAATCAACACAAAAAATTAAAATGGACTGTCAGACTTGTGAGGGAAGAAAACACGGCATTTTTTGCAAACTAGAAAAAGCCGAAGTTGATCTCCTCAATCAAAGTAAAAACCCCAATATTTATAAAAAAGGTCAAAATCTTTTTCTAGAAGGAAACCCTCCCTATGGTCTTTATTGTGTTCATAATGGTAAGGCCAAAGTGACCAAGACGACGGTAGATGGAAAAGAAGTCATTGTTCGAATTGTGAGTGCGGGGGGAATTTTAGGTCATAGATCTTTGTTTAGTGATACTCCTTACACTGCATCTGCCACCATGATTGAAGAAGGTATAGTTTGCTTTGTATCTAAAGAATGCATTTTTGAATTGATCAAAGTGAATCCGCAGCTCTCTTTTGAAATCATCGAAGCTTTAAGTAAGCAGATGGGTGCTGCCGAAGAAAGACTTGCCAGTATGTCGCAAAAATCATTGCGCGAACGATTTGCCGAAACTCTTCTTTTGTTAAAAGAGAGCTTTGGAGTGGATGAGGGTGGACGAATCAAAATAGATATTCATCTGACTCGTGAAGAGATGGCAAGCATGGTGGGTGCTGCTCCTGAAAATCTCATTCGCCTTATTAGTGAATACAAGAAAAATTCTTGGATTGAACAAGAGGGAAAAACCTTATTTTTAAAAGAGCTTCATCATATTGAAGGTGAAGCGAATTTTCCTTATTAAGGCATATTGACATTTTTTTCTATTACAGTTTGCAGCTCATCTTTCATTTAAGATGTGCTCGATTTTCAGCGATTGCGAGCTGGCTTATTCACAGCTTAGAGCTTCAAATCTGCGCTATTTTGAAATCAACGCGATCTGTGAAGCACTCACAATGAGAAAAGAATGCCAAAACGCCCTGTAATTTGATATAGATCATTTTAACTTTTACAAAGTTTGCCACAATATAAGCATGACTTACTATTATGGTGAAGAAAATCCAGATGTACTAGAAAAGCTAAGAAAATTAACTAAAGAGATTTTGTTTTCTCGCAGTTTTGATCTCTATCATGAGGGACAAATTCCAAACGTAGCATTGCTACTAATAGATGGAAAAGTAGAGCTCTACCAAAAAAAGAAGCGATTGGTTTTTACAACACCCATATTGATCGGTTTTTATGAACTCTTGAACTCAATTCCATCCACTCAAAGATTGCACATTTGTGCGAATTCAAAAGTCTGCTTATTGAGCCGCGATATGTTGAATCAATTTCCAGAACTGGATTGCAAGCCTTTAAAAGCGATCGCCTTCTAAAGGCTTTATCACATTATGCCGATAAAAGAATATGTTGCGCAAAGCGAGTGTGCTGTTCTGTCTTGTTTTGATGGCATGCAAATCGAATCTCGAATCTCTTTCTTCTCAAAACTTTTTGATCGAACCTGACTTACCCGAAACTGTTGAAGATATCGACGAAAAACTTTGGATTTGTAGTGATCTCAATTTTAAAAATGTCTATGCCCCAGAAAATTTTAGTCGTGAAGCGATCAATATCTTTGCTCTTGCTCTGAATATTAGCGGCAGTTTTGAAGGCCATGATCAATGGCAAAATATAACCAATAATTTTGATGGTCAGGGTTTGAGTTTGGGTTTGCTCAATCAGACCCTTGAAACAGGTTCACTGCAGCCTCTATTGATTGAATACATGCAAAGAGATAATGAGAAAATGAAATCTCACTTTCTACATGAAGACTTTCTGAGTTTAAAGCAAATGTTAGAGCAGTATGAACCTGGCCCAGTGAGCTTTTCATTGGACAGCCTTGGGGTGAAAGAAGATCAGAGTGTATCTTGGGCATTAGAGAATTTGTATAGTGATGATGGTAGAAATTTTTATCCCAGATGGAAAAACTCACTTCAGCAGATGGCAGCCTCGAAAAACTATCGAGAAATACAATTGAATGCAGCCTCCGACCTTCATGAGAAAGCAATGGAGTATTTTGATGAATTTCAATTGAAAGAGCTTCGATCTTATTTATTTTTATTTGATATAGTGGTGCAAAACGGCGGTTTCTATCGACGCAATCGAGATGAGTATCAAATTTTTTTGCAAGAGAATCCTCAGGCCCAAGAAGAAGAAAAACTAGGCTTTCTTTTAGAGTCTCGTTTAGTACAAGTTCGAGACCAGTTTCGTGAGGATGTACGCTCTAGAAAAGAATCACTGATTCAAGGTAGCGGCATTGTGCACCGGATAATGCGTAATTATGAACAAGAATATTGCTACTCTGGCCTGCAGATTCTTCATCTTGAATCTAATATTGAATCTTCTCAATAAAAGTAATAAAAAAACTTAATCAATGGGGGGATTTATGAGAAGTCTCATTTTTATTTTATTGTTTTCATCGAACCAATTTGTTTCTGCTGATAGCTTTTTACTGCGAACTTGTCGTTTGACTCAATCTCAACACATTGAATATCGCTTTGATTTTGATCGGGTGCTGTACTGTAGTTACTCGGGTGCACTATTAGATTCTGTAAGTATTGCACAGAATCTGTTTGATGCTCGAAAATCAAAAGCCATATTGGCTTATGAAGATCCACAAAATGCCGGTAGAATCTGCGAGCAAGTTGGAGCCGAAACTCATTTCGATGTAAATCTGCAAGATGTTTTTTGCTTCTTTGATGATAATTCTAGTATTTCTCAAGAGGTTCTTGAAAGAGGTGTTGAGCACCCTTTGAATGCAGACTTAAATCGAGCGCTTCAGCTTCAATGTCTTGAGCCAGATTGCGATCTTTAAACTTTCAAATCTAAAACAAATGCAACTCAAAGAGAAAGCTCTCAGAAGCAGGTTTTGATTGAGATAAACAAAATGAAATTTACTACTTCTTTAATTGTCCTTCTTTTTTGTTTTCAATCGCTTGCCTCTCTTCCTTTAGAGACTTTGAAGAGGCCTCTGTCGAATTTTTATTTCGGATCTTGCAACCAAGAAAAAAAAGAAAATCCATTTTGGCGCTGGATCGCAGACTCAGACACAGATTTTTTCTTGTGGTTGGGCGATGCGGTTTATGCAGATACCAATGACCCAGAAAAATTAGAGGCCGCGTACCTTCGTATGTTAAATCAAGACAGTTATCAGTATTTGCTCAGTAAAAAGCCTACTATTGGAGTTTGGGATGATCATGATTATGGTGATAATAATGTGGGGCGCGATTATAGATTGAAAGACCTAAGCCAAAGTCTATTTCTCGACTTTATAGGAGAAGACATGCTCTCTGCTCGATGGGAGCAAAATGGCATATATACATCCTATACTATTGGGCCTGAAGGCAAACAGGTAAAGTTTTTACTTTTGGATTTAAGATACTTTCGAGATGTCAAATCTAAAACGACAATAATGGGTTCTGAGCAATGGGCCTGGTTAGATAAAGAATTGTCAGAATCAAAAGCGCAAGTTCATTTTTTAGTCTCTTCAACCAGTGTTTTGCTCAGTCCGTTGCCATTTGTAGAGCAGTGGAGTGATTTTAGAAATGATTATCATATGCTCTTTGAGATGCTAGACTCTGTACCGGGGCTAATGTTCTTGGTAGGAGACTTGCACTTTTCTGGAGTATTAAAAAAACGGATTCAAGGCAGAAACTATTATGAATTGATGTCTAGTGGCTTAACCCACTCCATTCCACCAGGTGTTTTTACTATTTTGTCTTCTCAATATCGCAGGCAAAATGTGGTTCTTAAAAAGAATGTTTCCCGTATTGCTATGAATTGGGAAGAGCTATCCATGGACTTTGAGGTTTTTTCAGAGTCTAAGGATTCTTTGTTGAAAAAGACTTTTTTTCAGGATGATAATAAAAGATGGGTTCTTAAGGAGGAATAAAATGAGAGATAAAGTGGAAAACGCAAAAGTCATTTTAAGTACCGAGAAACCGCAAACACAGGTTGGTTTTTTATTCTTGTTTGTTCCGCCGGATAGAAAGCTAGTTTCAGCTAAAAGTCATTAAGTCATAGATTGAAAGTTTTTGGCTTTGCGAATGAGATGAATGAGCTCATCAATATGCTTTTGACTTTCAAATATATCTAAGGTCGCTTCAAGATTCTTTTTCCAAGCTGGGAAAGCCTGAAGAATTTTTTCTTCACCCAGTTTACTTAGCTTTACCCGGCCTTCTCGTTCTTGCTTATTTTGAATGCAATCAATCCAGCCCTTGTTTTTCAAAAGTTGAAGGTTTCTCGAAACCGTGGTTTGGTCCATTGAAAGTTCATCACTAATATCGGCTTGGGTGGCAGTGCCAAGTTTTTTGATGATCACTAGAAAAACCAATTGGTTTGATTTAATCCCAACTTGTTTGTAGTTACGATCATAAAACTTTGATATCTCTCTTGATGCTTTTCTCACATGATAAAATATGCAAGTGTCCAACATTTGCTCTGCATTGACTTCTGCAGAATTCGTCTTCAAATCATCCATTTTATCCCCTAAATCCTATCAAAGTTTAGTTACGGTAGTGTAAAACAAATGTAAAGCTTTTCTTTATAAGAATAAGAAACCATGCAAAATAAAAAGGCAGCGACTCTTTTAGTGAAAATTTAGAGTGCAGTCATCAAATTCTATCGAGCGTGGTGCGGTCAAATGCTTCGGAGAGAGTTGATAGACTCGATGTCTGCCTTTTTCTGTACAAAATACAATACCACTTTCTCTTAAAATTCTTAAATGCTTTGAAAGAAGAGATTTTTCCATATCAAGGCAGAGGCGTAATTCAGAAACAGTTTTGGGCTGATCTAGTAAAAGTTGTAGAATCTTGAGTCTTGTTTTCTCACTAACTATGCCTAGCGGATGCTGTTTTTCAGTTGATTCCATCCATTCCTCCCTTTGACAAAACTTTAACGATAAAGACATGAAATGCAAAGGATTTCAATCGACTCATTGTAATCTAATAGAGGGAGATGGAAAGTCTCTATTGTGTTTTTACTTCATTCTGCAATAGCTCAAATACATTAGAGGTATTTAAATTTTCACTGCTACCGCTGAGCACAGTATTTATTTTTTCTTGCAGGTTTGCAGGAAGTTCGTTCATACGGCGAAAAGCCATATTCCAGCTATCAAATAAACGACGATCAGTTTCTTCATTGAGAAGAACTTTGATGTCTTTGTGTCGCTTGTCTTTTGAAATGCGATTTTCGAAAAGGTCTAAGATTCTTTCTTTCGGACCTTCAATCATTTGAAAAAAACGGCCACGATCATAAATCAAGATTCCAGATACATCCCACTGTTTATTGTTTTCACGGCATAAACTTAAAAAGTCGCTGAACTTAGAGTCGTTAAAAACATCCGTTGCGGTACTCGTATAAACGATGTGATACATTTGTTCTCCTAAAAATGCCAGTTTGCAGTATATTCTTATGCAAATATAGAGAACATGGCAAGCCCTCTAAAGGCTTGCCATGTATATTCTTGGGGTAATTACGCAGCGCTCTTTTTGGTGCGAATCACTGGCTTTTCTTTAGGAGTCCAGTTCTTTTTTAATTGAGTGTATTTACGATTTTCTTTGCTGAAATTTCGATTGTACTGAGTGGTGTAGCCTTTGAAAGCTTTCTCTAAAAACTCATAATACTTTTTGTAAAAATAAGAAGTAAGAAAGTTTTTGTACCAAGCCTTTGGGGCATTTTCATTGATCCAGAATCTCTTTGTGAAAGATTTTAATTCCTTGGTCATAAAAGTGTACCAAGCATTGGCTTCTTTGGCGTGTATGAAATTCCCTACAAAAAAAGCTTTACCACCAAACTTCATTCCAACTTCATAACCTTCACCGGCTTTTTTGTGGTAAGTTGTGATCGTAAACTTTCCATACTTGTAAGAGTTCTTCTTCATTGTGTCTCCTTTGTGTTTATGTTCATTAAGAACAGCTTTATATCGGGGTGAATAAGAAAAAATTAAGTCAGACTTCTCATTTTTTGATACAATGTGGTCTTAGGTGGGTATTTATGAATAAGAAGCTACACATTCGGTTGATGAATCGAGACGAATTACTGGCAAGCTACAATAATAATAAATGGAAACTGGAAGCAAAGGGTTGCCTTGCTTTTTTAAGAGCTGTTGATCAGCTTCGTAAAGTTCCAGATTTTAGTCAGTACTCCCTTCCCGAAGAAAAAGATCATGTCTCTTTAATGATCAAAGAGTTTCTTTTACGGCTGCGGGGGGAGTGGGAGCTTCCTTATAAAGAAGAGGAGCTTTGCCATTGTCGGCAGATTGCAACCGAATTTGTCGATCAAGCCATTGTGGCTGGCAATCATGATTTGCAAAGCATAGGAAAACAATGCCAAGCGGGAATTACTTGTGGTAGCTGCAAGCCAGATATCGAAGATTTGTTAAAGTATCGCTTGAGCTAAGAGTCTTTGGTTTTTTTAAGATGTTCTTCGATCATTGGAATCGTTTTGCTGCGGCAGGTTCCTCCACAAGGTCCGACGCCTGCACCTGTGACATCATAAAGTTCATCAGCATTTTTCACACCATCACGTATCGCCTTATCTATTGTAGATTTTCGAATTGAATTGCAAAGACAAATGAATGGATCTTTAGGCTTGTTTTTTTTCATTCAACGTTAAACTTAAAACTTCAAGTAATTCTTCATGTAGATCATCACGAGATCCCCGCCAATGCCCACCCGATGCGTAAAGGTGCCCCCCACCTTCAAATCTCTCTGCCATGGGCAATACAGGGTAAATTCCTTTGGATCTCCAGGAGATTTTATAACGATTCTTATCGTCTTGACGAACGAGCACTGCAATCTCAACACTATCAATATTGATCATGAGATCAATTAAGTCTCTGGTGTCTTCAAGATTCATATGATATTGCTTAAGATCTTCTAGATTCAAATAAAAAAGTGCAATTTTACCTTCTTCATAGAAATTCACATCGCGCCATAGCTTGGCCAAAAAACGAGTTTTTTCACGACTCTGATGAGCAAAAAGAGCTCGATGAACCTCGCTGAGTGAAATATTAAACTCTAAAAGCTGAGCACAAATCGCATGGCTTTTGGCGGAGTTTCGAATATAGCGAAAAAGTTGGGTGTCAAAACAGATACTTGTATATAGAGGCTTGGCAATATCTGCATCCAATTCAACTTGAAGTTCAACCAATATATCAAAGACCATTTCGCCAGTGCTAGCGGCTTTTCGATTGATCACAGATCCTTTTGTGGGAGTCGGTCCACTTTGCAAT
>CAZZCP010000038.1:13424-15872 GCA_964653235.1 uncultured Pseudobdellovibrionaceae bacterium
GGTGGTGGTCGATAAAAAGAAAGTCCTTACTTTTGCTCTCTAGAGCCGAAAAAAGCTCTCCCAACATACGGCTGTCATTGGTGTCAAAGACCAATACCAAATCAATTTTTGGCGGAAGATTCTTGTCTTGCTCATATATCTGTACGATATCTTCAGCTTGTAAAAACTTGTACTTGTAAGGTAGTGGGTCAAGGTTGATAATGTAAACTTCTTTTTGCATTTTTTTAAGGGCATAATACATTGCCAGCTCACAGCCCAAGCCGTCTCCATCGCACTGTCGATGAGTACTTAAAACGATGCAATTAGCTTGTTTGATCTTGGCCGCAACATCCTTCATATCTATTTCTATCGGTTGATTTTTTCGATTACGATACATACTTAAGTCCAAGACTTGCGATTCCCAGAAAGGAGAAGAAACCAAAAGAATCGGTGAGCATGGTGACTAAGACGCCAGCTCCTGCAGTGGGGTCCCAGCCAAAGCGTTTTAGCGCAAGAGGTATACTTGCTCCTAGACCAGAGGCTACAAAGGAGTTCAAAATCATCGAAATACAAATCACAACGGCTACCATAGAATTGTCTTTCCAAAAGTAGACCATGATCCCAGCGGCAATACCTGTAATGATACCGTTAAAAGAACCGACAATAGCCTCTTTAAAAATAGCTCTCCAAGTACTGATATACAAAAAATCACCCAAGGCGATTCCTCGAGTGACAACTGTAAGAGTTTGAATGGCGGTGTTTCCTCCCATTCCGGCAACAATATTGTTGAGAGTGGCGAGAATAATAATTTCTTTCATTGTGGCCTCAAATAGACTGACAATGTAACTAACGTAAGCTGCTAGTACTAAATTCAATTGCATCCACGGAAGACGATTTTTTATACTAAACTTTGCCGGACTATATACACGGTCATCTTCTTGTAGACCTGCGCTAGCATAAATGTCAGCGGTCGCTTGCTCTTGCAGAATATCTACCACTTCATCGACGCTAATAACGCCCATCAATTTACGATTTTTATTTAAAACTGGAATCGCAATAAAGTTGTATCTTTCCACCAATTGAGCCACTTCAATCTCGCTGGTGTCGGTTTGCACAGATATGATATCTTGCTTAATCAGTTCAACCAATGCCTTGTCTTCTGGAGCCATGGCCAGTTCTCGCAAAGATGCAACTCCCAATAAAATTCCAGATTCATCGACACAATATACGTAATAAAATGAGGTATCTTCACTGTGAGATCTTAAGTGTTCAAGAGCTTCTTTCGCATTGAGGTGAACGGGTATGGCAAAGAAGCTGGTGCTCATAATTCGTCCAGCAGAGTCTTCAGGATAGTTCAACCATAGCTTGCACTTTTGTCTCTTCTCATCGCTAAGTTGAGATAAGACCTCATCTTGATTGTCGATAAGTCGAAGCAGATAACAGGCATCTTCAACTGCAGCGAGTTCTAGAATTTGAACCAATTTAGATGCTTCTATTTTTTTAAAAAGAATTTCAAGCTGTTGCTCGGGCACTTCTAGGAGAACATCAACAATTTGCCGAGTTTCCATCAATGCCTGCACAAAGAGTTTGCTCTCGCGCAGATTTAAGTTTGCAAAAAAACTGGCAAGATCAGCTGCTTCGGTGCGTCGCAATATACTGCGCAGAGGCCGATTGTTTTTTCCATTTAGCAATCTTTTTATAATGGAAAGGCTCGTTGGATTTAAACGCATTATGTCAACCTCTTACTTGTAGGCACATAATAAGGCTTTGAATTGATCTGAGCAAAGCTTTTAGCTATACAAGTTGTTTCTTCTAGCGAGGAGGTCTGAATGCCAGATACACTACCGATTACTTTACGTGGTAAAGAGATGCTCGAAAAAGAGCTTCATCAGCTAATTCATGAAGAAAGGCAAAAGGTCGTTCGCGAGATCGAAGAGGCTCGGTCGCATGGCGACTTGAGTGAAAATGCCGAATACGATGCAGCAAAAGAGAGACAGGCTTTAGTTGAAGGCCGCATCAATGAAATTCAACAGCAGTTAGCGGGTGCTCAAGTTGTAGATACATCCAAGCTCAGTGGTGATAAGATTATTTTTGGTGCTCATGTAGAATTATTAGAAATCGAGAGCAATAAAGAGGTTACCTATCAAATCGTCGGAGTCAGTGAAGCTAGTGTTGAAGAAGGAAAAGTCTCTGTTCTTTCACCCATTGCTCGTGCTTTGATTGGCAAAAAAGAAGGCAATGAAGTTTTAGTCAAAACCCCCTCTGGCGATCGTGAGTATGAGATTTCGAGGGTGTTTTTCAAATAAAAAGGATTTGTTTTTTTCCTCAAACAATCCTCGATTTTCAAAATACTTCGAATTTTGAAAATCTGCGGAACTCGGAAAGAAAACAAATCCTTTTCAGGTAAGGAAATGTTTTTCCTCAAACAATCCTCGATTTTCAAAATACTTCGAATTTTGAAAATCTGCG
>CAZZCP010000038.1:15972-22624 GCA_964653235.1 uncultured Pseudobdellovibrionaceae bacterium
GAAACGGAAAAAATTTTATAGTTTACACACTCCAGAGATTTTCAGATACGCCCAGTTTGAAATTGGCATAGCGAGCAGCTGTAAACAAAGCATCGCTTAGACGATTCAAGAAGCGGCAATAAATCTCAAGGTCTAAGTCATGCGAGGCTTGCAGCTCTAGGCACTCTCTTTCGGCTCTTCGACAAACACATCTGGCAACATGAAAATGAGCTGCCAGCGGGGCACCTCCAGGAAGAATAAAATTCTCCAAAGCGGGGAGTTGCTCAGTGGTTTGATCCATCCACTCTTCTAGAGCGCCGATGTCATAGTCTTGAATATCGGGCAATTTAAGAGCCAACCTGGGGTCAGAGCAGGCGAGTTGGGAACCAATGTGAAACAATAGTTTTTGCCAAGTTTGTACTTGAAATAAAAAATCTTTTTTCCAAGCTTCTTCTTCTGTCAGAAGCGAGGAGCAAACTCCAAGATTCGAATTCAGTTCATCGATGCAACCATATGCAGAGATTCGTGGGTGCAGCTTGCTCACTCTCTCTCCATTCACCAGAGAGGTCTCTCCTTTGTCGCCTTGTTTCGTATAGATTTTTGCCATCAGTAGATAACTTATGGTAGATCCTTGCCATGAATCAACACAAAAGCCTTTTTTTTGGGTCGCCTCATTCAGGAGAAAAAATCCCGTTCTATGTAGATTGGCTTCAGTCCATCGATCAGAGAACCTTGCTGCAAGATGTTGATCGCTTTGTCGATCAACTCTACAAGCCAGCTATCGATTCATTGGGCCTTGAATTCAAGTGCGCGAGCTATCATCGTTATGTAGTTGATCTCAATCGATTTGAAAATCAATACGATCTTGATGCTGTATTAGATGCGCCCTATCCCTCGGGAACTTTTCCTAAAGGCTTGCATTGGTCACGGACCACTCAAAATGAGCCGCTGATTGTCAAGCCCATGACTCAAGATTTACATCAGAAAATTCTTAAAGAATGCTATTGGCCCTTTCATAATGAATTAGCCAACTACTTTGCCAAAACAAAACAAAATAAAAAAACAGCATTTTATATTGATCTTCACTCTATGCCTTCTGTGGGAACGAAGTTTCATGCTGATCCTGGTCAAGAGAGGCCAGAAGTTGTGATTTCAGACTTTGAAGGCAAATCTTGTTCGCAAGAATTTTT
This sequence comes from uncultured Pseudobdellovibrionaceae bacterium, assembly GCA_964653235.1. GTDB lineage: Bacteria > Bdellovibrionota > Bdellovibrionia > Bdellovibrionales > UBA840 > CAZZCP01. The sequence continues at coordinate 17,142 of CAZZCP010000038.1, forward strand.
ACAGAGAGTGGCATCAGCATTCACACGTGCAGGATTGCAAGTTTCAATCAATAAACCCTACAAGGGTGAAGGGATTACACAAAAGTTTGGCCAGCCGCACCTAGGCCAAGAGGTGGTTCAGGTCGAATTGCGTCGTAATCTTTACATGGATGAGTCAAGCAAAGAAAAAAACTCAGAATTTTATCGTCTTCAAAAGCAATTAAAAGTAGCCATAGAAGACATATTCTATAGAATGTAGCTATGGTAAGGTTAGAGCGAAGACGCAATCGTGACAGTGCTTTTTTATGGCTGTTTTTCTCTTTTACTCTAGCAGTATTTTTAGGCGCGGGTTTTTCTAGTTTTTTTTCGCAAGACTTTTTGCAAGCTGAGTTTCAAAAAGCTGTCGCGCAGTTGCCCCCAGATATTGAAGTAGAAAGTAAAAATCTAGAGCTCAAGCTTGCAGATTCATGGTTGCCACAAATTGCTTTGGCAAGCTCTTACTTGAAAATCAAGAAAGAGAAAAGTTGTACATCAAATATTGAGTTGCACCTACATGGTGTTCGACTGCCCATTAAAATTATCTCTTTACTACAGGGAGAACTTCAATGGAATCCTTGGCAGATTCAAAGAGCTAGGCTTCAGTATTCTAAATTGGCTTGCCTGCAGGCCCATAAAAAAAAGCCTTCTCAGAGCAAGAACCCAGAGGCTTCTGTATCTGCTCAAGCTAAGACAATAGGGCCGGATTTCAATTTGAATTTTGCAGAACAATTGGCCGACCTACCCGATAAAATTTCTTTTGATTCTCTAGAGGTTGAAATTTTAGATTCTCGATTTCACCCGGTTTACTTTTTAGATCTTCAATTAGAAAGAGAGGATTCTGAAATTCGTATGGACAGCGATCTCAGTTTTCACTCGAATTGGACTTTTGGAAAAAAGATTCCTAAATTTAAAATTGAAGGAAAATACAAAGATAAATTGCAAGTAGAAATGAGCTCAAGGTGGCTTGAAGGAAGGCTCTTTTTACAAGCTTTTTATGATTTTCAAACTCAAGATCTATATTCTCAAATAGAGAGCATAGATTTGCCTATTCAAGAGCTTGTCGATATCTTGCAAGCAGCGGGTAAGCTCGACCCAAAATACAATTTTGAATCACAGTGGATCTACTTAAAAGCAGATTGGAATTGGAATGTGGGCTCCAAAGAGAGTGTGCTCTCTGTATCGAATTTAAAAAGCAATGGCAAGTTTGGCAACATTATAGCCGATAATTTTGCCATTTCTTTGAACGACCAAAAGTGGCAAGATCCATTAAAAATTCAGGTTCAAGACTTCGATTTAAGCCAAACTTTTGAGGCGATTTCTTGGAAGACGTGGCGAAGAGTTCTAAGTGACTTTGGGGTATTGCAAGCCAACTTTATTGTCGATGATTTTGAGAACTTTTCAGTTAAAGCTGTGATTGAAGATCTCGATTTTCGTTTTTCACGCTCGGGGGAGCGATTTACAGAAACTCTGGTTCGAATTCCTTTTTTAGTCCAAAAAAAGAAAGACATGCTTGAGTTAAGTCTTAAAGATCCAGACCTGAAAGGCGGAAAAGCAACAGGAAATCTTAAAGCCGAGATGAATTTACAAACTCAAAAATTTAATGTGGAGGCCGCATTTGAGAACTTGATTTTTAGTGATGAATTACAGAAGCAGTTTTTTCGTGGTAGTTTAAAACCTGTAACTACTCGGCTGCAGATTGAATTTGATCATTTTCAAATACAAGATGGCAGCTTGAATTTGCAGCTACCGCAATTGGCTTCTATGGAGCATCAAATAGAAGATTTGCGAATTCAAATGAAATACGACAAAGAGAAATGGGCAGGCTCGGCAAATGCCAAAGCATTGCAGTTCAATCCAGATCTGGACCGCCTTGAGAGTTTTCATGCCACTCTTTTAGATCTTCCTAAATACAAAGAAAAAGTTTCTTTTCGCAATCTCAAAGCAAATTTTATTGCCGATGAATCAAGCATTGAATGGTCTGAGGCAAATGCTGACTTTCTTCCCGATGTAAAATTGCGAAGTCAAGGGCGGTGGAGTGCCAGAGAATTCTATGAAATTGAGGTGTGGTCTAAGCTTCCGGGCTTTCGTGAAATGCATTGGATTGCTAGTGGTCCCTTTTCTGAACTGGAGTTTCGCCCTCATATAAAGACATTAAGACGCTTGGCAAAAATTGCGGGCCCCGAGCTGGAGAAAAAATCTCTGCGCTCTTTTGAAGATGAGAAGAGTGAGACCGAGTTTGAAGTTCAAGTTTTAAGCAAAGCGAAAGAAGTCTTACGCGCTCGCTATCAAAAGTAAGGAATTGCTTTTCTCTCTGTCGTCTTTCTGTCAAACTTAGAATGTTTTTTAATTTTAGGAGTTATTTATGAGAAAAGCCGTAATAGTTGGTGGAACAAGAATCCCCTTCGTGAAATCCTTCACAAAATACAGTAAGAAATCCAATCACGATATGATGAGCCATGTCCTGAGACATCTGGTAGAAAAATTCAACCTTCGTGGTAAAACAGTAGATGAAGTTTCTCTCGGAGCTGTGATCAAGCACAGCCGTGACTGGAACTTAGCGAGAGAATGTGTTTTGAGTTCAGGCCTTGATCCGCATACCCCTGCCTACGATGTTCAACAAGCTTGCGGAACCAGTTTGCAAACAGCCATTAATATTTCAAATAAAATCAAATTGGGTCAAATTGAAGTGGGTATCGCCGCCGGTACCGACACCAATTCAGATCTTCCCGTTGTCTTTAAAGATTCTATGGCCAAAAAGTTGATGGCAATGAATGCAGCAAGATCTGCAGGGCAAAAGATTCAGAAGGCACTCGAAATTCGGCCGGCAGATTTTGCTCCTACCTTTCCTACAGCAAGTGAGCCACGTACCGGTAAGAGTATGGGGCAGCATGCAGAATTGATGGCCAAAGAATGGGGAGTGACTCGGCAAGAGCAAGATGAGCTTGCCTATGCTTCACAAAAAAATGCCATTCAAGCTTATGAAACGGGTTTCTACAATGATCTCGTAATTGAATTTGAAGGCGTGCAAAGAGATGCATTTATTCGCCCTGACTCAAGTATCGAGGGCTTGGCTAAACTGAAGCCAGCTTTTGATAAAGAAAATGGAACTTTAACTGCTGGGAACTCAACCCCTCTTACAGACGGTGCCTCTGCGGTTTTGATTTGCTCTGAAGAATATGCACAAAAAATGGGTTGGCCGATCCAAGCTTATTTTGTCGATGGCCAACATGCAGCTTGCGACTTTGTTGGCGGGGAGGGGCTTTTAATGGCGCCCCCTTATGCGGTTCCAAAAATGTTGGCAAGACACAATATGAAACTTCAAGATTTTGATATCTATGAAATTCACGAAGCCTTTGCCGCTCAGGTATTATCTACATTGAAAGCTTGGGAAGACGAAAAGTATTGCAAAGAAATGCTTGGATTGGATGTGCCCATGGGCAGTATTGACCGAGCAAAAATGAACTTAAAAGGCGGCAGCGTGGCCATTGGTCACCCATTTGCGGCAACGGGGGCGCGTATTGTTGCCGGTCTTGCCAAGCAGCTAGAAGGCAATCCCGGACAAAAAGGCCTAATTTCAGTCTGTACGGCTGGAGGAATGGGTGTGGTTGCCATTCTTGAGGGTGCCGCTAAGAGCTGACATTTTGCGGCCCTGTAAATTCTATCAACAGCTTAAAAGCCCGTAGATACGGGCTTTTTTGCGTCTGGGGCTGGCACAAGCTGTGCTTTATAGTATAGTACCCGAACTCCCCCCCCAGCCGCTTCTTGGATCGCAAGAAAAGAGAAGCGGCTTTATTTTTCTAAAACTGCTCCCTTTTATTTCACTTTTTTTACCCAATCATTTTGTACTTTCAATGACCTAGGACCTTTGTCCGAAAAAGCCTCATAATTTCAACAAAATCGGACAGAATTCACTAAAGATTTTAAGTGCTTATTTGCTTTCGGACGGACGTCCGAAGTGAAATAAAAGGGAGCAGCTCTAAAAGATATTCTCAAAGCCAAGAGTTAAGATACTTCCAGCCCAAGAGCTCTCATCGCTCAAGTCTTGCGTGCGAGAGAGGCTTTCTCGAGCGAGGTTTAGAAGCACAAAAGTGCCGAGTATCCATTTGCCGGCAAAGTCTGCTGTGACTTCATCGCCATTGAGTCCATCCCCATAGCGAACATAATCAAAGAGGCTGGCTGGGTCTCCTTGCATGCCGCCCGGAGTGTAGAGGCTAATGTCTGTTCCATCGCTGCGAAAATCAGCAACCGGGTGGGATACCACCAAATACTCTTGGGGAAGCAAAATCAATGAGCCAAATGTAACAGAGAGATTTCGTAGGCTTTGGCAATTGCTGCCATTGATGCATAAAATATAGTCTTCTATAGTGATGCTTTGCTCAGACCCATTGAAAAACTCAATGCGCTGGCCTTGGTAGTCGATCTCTGAGATCACCAATTGATCGAAGTCAGGGTCAGGGACCACATTGTCTGTAAAAGAACATGAGAGCTGCAAAACAAGCAGCAAAGAAGTGAAATACTTCATACTCTCTCATTTTAACACAGAATCCGATCAAACGGCGAATGGGTCTCAAATTGAGACAAATGATCGATTTTGAAGCTGCGCGCCGCAGAGAAGCTCTTGCGAAATGCACAAAGCCTTTCTAGATTTGGCTTTCAAGGGGATACAAATGACTCCAATGATGCAGCAGTTCTGGGCGATGAAGTCGGCCCATCCAGACAAAATTCTTCTTTTTCGAATGGGTGATTTCTATGAAATGTTTCACGAAGATGCCATCAAAGCCGCCCCGATTTTAGGGATAGCTCTTACGGTTCGCAATAAAAAGTCTGAAGACCAAACTAAAATGTGTGGAGTTCCTCATCACTCGGTGGCTAGCCCCATCAACAAGCTTTTGGCCGCGGGCTTGAAGGTGGCTATTTGCGATCAGCTAGAAGATCCAAAGCAAGCAAAAGGCATCGTCAAAAGAGGCATCACTCGAATCTTGAGCCCGGGTATGGTTTATGACCCAGAGGAACTCGATGCCGAGACGAGCAATTATATATCTGCATATCATAAGTCTTCACTTGCCTTTTTAGAGTCTTCAACCGGAGATGCTTTTTACTACGAAGATTTGAATTGGCAAGAGGTGCAAGATCTTCTTTTACTGCTGCGGCCGGCAGAGCTTTTGGTTTCATCCACTGAAGATAAAAAGAGTTTTTTGCAAGAAAAGAAATCGATTGAGGGTCCTTTGATCACCCTATTGGATGTAGAGCTTGAAACGAGTCGAGAACTCTGTTTGCACTACTCAGAGAGCATGCAAGCGCGGCAAAGTTTTCGTTCTTTTGAAAAAAGACTCTATCAAAAAAACCTAATGCTCTCACAGCTTGTGGTTCGCAATTTAGAGATTTTTGAAAATCATCAATCAAGCTAAAGGAAATTAAAAAAGCGCCGGGATGGCGAGGTCGGTCATCGCGGCGGTGTTGCCGCG
>CAZZCP010000039.1:0-5973 GCA_964653235.1 uncultured Pseudobdellovibrionaceae bacterium
GGACAAATGGCTGCGGTTTCAAAAATTAAAAAAGTGAAACAAAAGGGAGCAGCTTACTCGCTTTACATCTCCTGAGAGCTGGCTTTTGCTACATCTCAAAGATGAAAATCCGTGCTATTCTGAACAGGATCTGAAGCCCGCATATCGAAGATGAAACCTCAATACGCTCCAGATAATTATTTCTCATAAGGTGCCCTAAATTGTCTTTTTTGTGTTACCAGAGCCAATAGAGTGCCATAAGAGCTGGCCCTGGAATTGCTGTAATTAATATAAAGGGGTCTCTTAAATGAAGGCATTTTTTTTAATTTTAATTCCATTTTGCCTTATGGCCTCTATTTTTGAGGTTCAAAGCTTTTCCGAATGGAAGAACCAAGAGATCCGCAAAGCCTTTGAGGCCAAAAAAAGACTAAATAGCCTAAATGCATCAGATGAAGATCTATTGCTTGCAGAAGAGCATTTGGAGCGCACCCGAAAAATGCAAGTATCTGATTATTTTCACCTCTATCTCAATGAGAACTTCCCCGGCGACGAACAAGCTCTTGAGCAGGCTGTTAAAGGACTTAGCTCAAAACAAATAGCCGAGTTGCTGCTTGCTTATCAAAAACAAACTCAGGATAGCCTCAGAGCCCTACAAAACAATAAAAAACCAAAATTTAAGCCCAAAGACTAAAAAAATTACTAGGGGGGAGTTGACACATATTAACGGCCCTCCATATTAGAACAGTTACAAACGAGTAAAAATCGAAGATCGATTATAACTTATATAGGAGGTGTTGCATGGCAACAGAACTTGGGGTTCGCCCACTTCACGATAGAATTCTCGTCCGTCGTCTACCAGAAGAAGAAAAAACTGCTGGCGGCATTATTATTCCCGATAGCGCCAAAGAAAAGCCTATGAAGGGTGAAATCGTTGCTGCAGGAAACGGCCGCGTGCTCGAAGACGGCAAGGTTCTTCCCTTAGAAGTAAAAGTAGGAGACTCTGTACTTTTTAGCAAATATGCCGGAACAGAGCTCAAGCTTGAGTTACAAGAATTTATCATGATGCGAGAAGATGACATTCTCGGTGTTTTCACTACGAATTAATTAAGGAGTATTACAATGAGTAAAGAATTACGTTTTTCTGAAGAAGCAAGATCTGCCATTTTGCGTGGTGTGAACACGCTTGCCAATGCTGTTAAAGTTACTTTGGGACCTAAAGGTCGCAATGTTGTGATTGAAAAATCTTTTGGTGCACCTCTTGTAACAAAAGACGGTGTCACAGTAGCCAAAGAAATTGAGCTTGAGAATAAATTTGAAAATATGGGCGCGCAAATGCTCAAAGAAGTTGCCTCTAAGTCTGCAGATGATGCAGGTGATGGAACCACTACAGCCACTGTTTTGGCCCAAGCTATTTTTCGCGAAGGAGCGAAAATCGTTTCTGCAGGTCACAACCCAGTATCTGTAAAACGGGGTATCGATAAAGCGGTACAATTTGTTACTGAAGAACTTCGCTCTACTGCGAAAGAGATTAAAGGCAAAAAAGAAATCGCTCAGGTTGCTTCAATTTCAGCCAACAATGACCCTGTCATCGGCGAGCTTTTGTCAGATGCAATGGATAAAGTGGGCCGTGAAGGCGTGATCACGATTGAAGAGAGCAAGTCTGCTGAAACCTATCTTGATGTTGTTGAGGGTATGCAGTTTGACCGAGGTTACTTGTCTCCTTACTTCATCACTGATTCTGAAAGAATGGAAACCGTTCTTGAAAACGCCTATGTTTTGATTTTCGACAAAAAAATCACCAATATGAAAGATCTTGTTGGCGTACTTGAAGGCGTTGCTAAGTCTGGTCGTCCTCTATTGATCATTGCCGAAGACATCGAAGGTGAGGCACTTGCCACTTTGGTTGTAAACCGTCTTCGCGGAACACTTCAAGTTTGCGCTGTAAAAGCTCCTGGTTTTGGTGACAGAAGAAAAGCCATGCTAGAAGATATCGCAATTCTTACTGGCGGTACTGTGATTTCTGAAGAAACAGGAATGAAGCTTGAGCAAGCTAGCATTGAAGATCTTGGTGAAGCCAAGCGCATTGTTGTCGATAAAGACAATACAACTGTTGTTGATGGCACAGGAAACAAAAAAGAAATCGAAGCTCGCGTAAGCCAAATTCGTACGCAAATCGAAGATACATCTAGCGACTATGATCGTGAAAAATTGCAAGAGCGTCTTGCTAAGCTGGTTGGCGGTGTTGCTGTAATTCACGTTGGTGCTCCTTCTGAGATTGAAATGAAAGAGAAAAAAGCCCGTGTTGAAGATGCTTTGAATGCAACTCGTGCTGCCGTTGAAGAAGGTATCGTTGCTGGTGGTGGAACCGCTCTTCTAAGAGCTTCAAAAGTTCTTGAAGACAAAGAGTTCGCCGATGAAGAGCAATTTGGTTTGACGATCATTCGCAAAGCTTGTGAAGAGCCTATTCGCCAAATCGCAGCCAATGCTGGTTTAGACGGATCGATCATTTTAGATCGCGTAATGAGCAACAAGTCCGACTCTTACGGCTACAATGCTTTTAGCGAAGAGTTTGAAGATCTTATCAAAGCAGGTGTTATTGATCCTGTAAAAGTAACTCGTGCAGCTCTTCAAAACGCAAGTTCTGTAGCCTCTCTCATGCTAACTACCGAGACTATGATTGCAGATGCGCCTAAGTCTGAAGATGCAGCTCCTGCTGGTGCCCCTGGCATGGGCGGCATGGGTGGAATGCCCGGCATGATGTAATCTGATTTAGATTGCAAGCCCAAAAGCCCAGCTTTCGAGCTGGGCTTTTTTTATTCTTTGCTCTCGGCCATTGAAAGAACCCGTACTTCTCGAATGGGGGGGATTGCTTCGTAGAACCTTAGATGAACAAGTTTTGGAAAAAATTCTGGATCATAATCTTTGGTTTTGCGAACTTCAAAAGCAGGCGAGTTGGAAAAAGCCTCTCCCGTGTGTAATGAAGTCATTTGTTCTGGAAGTGAAATTTGTTTTACTTCAAGACCAGGAATAGTGGATAAAAACTCTGTATGTTCAAAAAAAGTTTATAGAATCTTCCTGTAAAATAACTGATTGCAGTTGCTTTGGCTTTTCCTTTTAAAACTAGATAGTATTCCTTGATGCCAAAACCATCCCCCTCTCCTAAAAATACTATATGTTGATCTTCTTTTAGGCCAATTAGCCTTTCTTTTAAACCTGTTAAATCTTTATTTATCTCAGTAATAGTTCTAGCTGTAACTGAGGAAGGGTTATGTAAGGCTTTTGAAACCAATGGATCAAATGCATCGGGGCAAGTTTTTGCAGTGGCAAAACTAGATAGAAAAAGGCAAAGAGAGAAGAAAACTATCACTGGGTAAGTATATTACAAGAGTAATTGTGCGAGTTCTTTTTTGCATCTAAAAGGTAAGGAATTCAGGCATGTCAAAGGATTAGACAGCTTCAGCCCTTGTCACAGCCTGAGCATCTTTTTCGAGTTCTCTCTTGGCCAGATTGCATATTTGGTCATACTGCTTTTTTTTGATTCGGTCGGCGCGAACCGAAACATATACATCTAAGTGAACTTCTTTTAAGTTCGTAGTAATGATTCGAACTCGGCCCTTTTGCAATTCGGGTAGAACTACCATTGAGGGTAAAAATGAGATGTGATCCGTCTTTAAGAGCAGCTGTAAAGCAGCCACAGCGGTTGAAGTCTCGTGGCCTCGAATACGTTTGCGTAGCGGAATGGGAAACAGATCATTGCCAATGCGGGTACCTTCTATGGTCCAATAAATGGGTGAAATAAATGGGTAGTCTAAAAAATCTTTACTCTCTTCAAAGATTGGATGCTTTCTGCGAGCACAAAGTAGCCATTGAAGGCTTCCAATTTTTTGCGAGACCCAGGTGCTGGGCCAATCGAGTTTACTGGTGTGAATACAGACTTCAAAATTTCCAAGCAGTCCAGAATTTACAAACTGACTCGGACTCATCTCTAAGATGCGAAAGCGATCTTGAGGCCTTGCAAGTTTTTTTAAAAGCCTTGGAATGAGTGAATTGCAAAAAAAAGAAGTCGAGGCAAAGTTGAGCTGTTCAAGTTGTGATGCTTTTTCTTCAATGGCTTCATTCATCAGTTTTTGAATTTTTAGAAAATGGGGAAGAATCTCCATTCCTTGAGCGCTGAGTTGAACACCTTTACTCGATCTTTCAATCAACTTTTTGCCAGTCTTTTTTTCTAGAGACTGCAAGCTTTTGGTGATTTGACCAGGCTGAACATTCATTCGACGAGCAAGTTCGCGGATCGACTTCAGCCTAGAAAGCTCTAATAATATTTCTATCTCTTTGAATTTGATTTCAGATGTTTCCATAATCGAAACTACTGTTATCAAAATATATACTATTCGTCGAGAGAATCTTTGCTATCTTAGCTAGCAATAAGGGGGAATCATGAATCGTAGAAGTTTTATAAGTACAAATGCAAAAATGGGTCTTGGACTGGTAGCTGCAACTAACTTGCATGGAAGCAGAGCTCTTGCTCAAGGTCAAAGTGAAATCAATATAAGCAGTGAAATTGGTCGCAACCATGGCCATGCTCTTGAACTCAATATGGCTGCAGTGATTCTGCTCATGAGAGAGGCCAATGAAGTCGGATTTGCTCAAATCGACATTACAGGCCGTAGTAGGCACCAGCATACAGTTGATTTCAATCTAGAGGAACTCAACACACTTTTGCTCGAAGGAGAAATCAAAACTCTATCATCACTAGATGCAGGTCACACCCATACAGTGAAGGTGAATTTAATTGTTTAAACTACTTTTTCTTTTTGTTTTCTCAATTCTTATTGGCTGCGATTCGGAGCATATTGATAAGCTTGGTGAGGGGCCAGTAGATCTTGCAGAGCCACCTCCAGATCGCAGCAATCCGCAGCCAGGGGAAGACCCGATCAATGAGCCGATTGTTGAAGCTCCAAGGCTTGATCAAGTACGAGAGCAGGTATTGGTGAATCGCTGTTATGCCTGCCATAGCGCCGGCACTTGGAACTTTCAAAGTGATGATGTGATAATGTCAATCGTTGTACCTGGTGCTGCCGGTGAGTCTTATCTGATTCAGTCTTTAGATTTTATGCCCCCTTCAGGGCCGATACCTGAAAATGAGGTGCAAATCATTCGCGATTGGATCAACCAAGGGGCTGAGCTTTAACCACCAAATAGGTTTTTGCAAACTAGCTCAGTTGGTCTTTGCGCTTTTGCTCTGTTGCGCCTTTCATTTTCTTCCATGATTCCATACATAAAATCAATTTTTTCAGCGGCCCTCAAAGCTTCATCACCAAACATGCCGGCAAAATGAGTGCTCCCAAATCGGTAATTGAAACTACCGAAACGCGCAACTTCTTGCATATTTTCAGCCAATGGTGCCAGTGAATCTCTGGTTGCCATCATAAAGCCCATGGGAAATCGATCTCCTGTATGAGTATCAAAATGAATTCTCCCAAGTGCTATACCTGCACTGGTAACAAAACCACTTTCAGCACCTCGTCTGACACTTGCCAAAAGATCGGGGTGAATTTCGCCTTCTACAGAAGAAAGAGCCACATCTAAAAAAGCATGTTGGCTACCTTTAAGATTTTCATATCGCATAACTCCACCCATATTTCTTAATACATGTTGAGCGGCTAGAATCGATGCACGAATACTAGCACCAGTAGTTCTTCTATGGACAAAATTTGTATATTGTAGAGATCGTAGTGCAGACTTAATAATAGGAGTGTTATTGAAGTGAATCAGTCTAGTTAATAAATTTAGAGTGTTAAGAACCCTTCTGCGATTTTCATCTTGGTGAGTCTCTTCATTTAGATCTCCTATAGGGGAGGGGCTGTTGTGAATAATGGCTGAGCTCACCCTTTCTCGCATATCTCTTTGCACTTCAGCTAAAACTTTTTGTGTTCCATCAACAATAGTAAATCCAACAGATAGTCCTTTAATTAAAAGGCCTAAAAGAGAATG
>CAZZCP010000039.1:5983-22028 GCA_964653235.1 uncultured Pseudobdellovibrionaceae bacterium
TTGAACGGCCATATTTTTCACTGAGAGCGGTGATCAAGCGTGCTTCATCGACCATCATATTTTCGATTCCAAATTGACCTTCATAATAGACTTTTCCAGCTGCTAGTCTGCTAGCAAAGTCGCCTCGGCCCAAACCCCGCGGGGAATAAGCGTAGACTCGATAGCCAAAGAAACTGGCGAGAATCTTTGCCAAAGTAAAATAGTAGTGAGCTGAGCTGCCATAGCCAGTGGCTATTAATAGGATTTTGTTAGAAGTTTGATTGCCAAAAGCAGCGCCTTTTAGCAGTACTCCATCTTCAGTTAAAAACTGAAAAGCTTCGGCATTGCGAAGCGGAGGGTACATTCTTTCGGCCAAACTCATATCAAAAAACTCAATTTTATTGGTAGAACCTGCATTGAAGTTTTGAGAATGAGCCTGCATCGCACTGAATGTGATTGAAAAAAAGACAAGTAGATAGCGAAAAAAGATAAACACGATATCTCCAGAACAAAGTGAACAATATCTATCAGAATGCATAAATGAATAAGCAAAGCTTGTGCCTTAAAACAGGTAGCGTATTCCACCAAAGATTTGAATCGCTTGTTGACTTGCGTCGGTTACGACTTCATTGCGAGAACCAATACCACCAAAATCAGAAGACAGAGATAAGAACTCAAAGCGGGCTAAAAATTGTAGATTGCGTTTGAATTTGTAATAAGCAAAGGCATGAAATTGTATGATACTGCTGTCATCACTTGTGCCCGAAGTAAAAGGGCTTTCACTAAAATTAGCAAATAAGAAAGTCTGCAGTTGAGCGCCGGCCTCATAGCGCTTGTTCTTGCCAAAAGGCAAGCTGCCTCGTAATCCTATATTTAAGCCGCTGTAGTTGGTGCTCGTCAACGAAATGGGCGCCGAGCTGTCTACATCAGTTAGGTATCCACTAAAGCCAAAAAGTGCAGAGATTTTAGGACCCCAAAAATCTTTTTCTAAAAGTATGTTGTAAACTCCTTGTAATTGAAAAGAAGTGGTCGATGCATTGAGCTCAGAGGGGGTGGAGCTCGATCTTGGATTGTCAAAACTCAAAACCCCTTGCCTAAGATAGGCTTCAACAGCCCAATTGGGCGTCACCCAGGCTTCGCCCTCTAAGTGAATCGTTGGATAAAAATTTGAATCGGCAGAGATAGGTTCACCCACAAGGCCTTGATTGTAGGTATAGCTACCCAAACCCAAACTGATGCCTACGGCACCCAGGCTGGGTTGATCAACAGGCACCCACTCTTTGGGTCTTTTTCCGTAAATCACTTCATTGCCATCAACCAAATCTTCATTTAAATCTTCAGGGCGGGTTTTAAATCCTTCTGAGGCGGCATATTTTACTGGACGAAGAGGAGCAATTTTTGTACCTGCTGCAACCACACCTCTTTCTTTTTCGCTGATTAATGTTCCAAAGCTTATTCTTTCATCTACTTTCTGAATTTTGATTCTTCCCAGTACTTCTTTTTCAGATGCGACTAAAAAGTCAAATCGAGGATGTCTTTCAATCGACAAGACTTGAATGGCATTTAAAATTTCATTTTCTTTTAGACCGTCTATAGCACCCGCTGAGAGGGTGATTTTTGCAGAGTTTCGGCTCATCACCTTTCCACGATAAGGAATTTGTTCTTGTAAACTATCTAAGATTTTAAAACTCTCTTTTTGAATGCTCTTGAGATCATATTTGCCAAAATCTAAGCTTTGTGACTGAGCGATTAGGCTTCCGTCACCCGCTAAAAAGAGCTTCATTTCTATATTTATACCTGCGCTTCCTTTGGTAACTCTTGATGCAAGAACTGCATCTGCTCCGGTGGAGTTGGCGATTCTTTTGACCTCTTCTGGGTTCTCAATCAAATCTTTTGGCAAGAGTAAAGTGCCGACAGTGACTGACTCAAGCTGCTCCCAATGGTGATAATCTTCAAGCCATAGGCGAATATTTTCTTCCATTGGTTTTCCATAAATTCCATCAATATTATCAGTGACAGGCAAGACGAAGAGATTTTCAATCGTCAACAATTGATCGATTTCGCTCAAATAAGTACTTTGAGCAAAAGCAATAGAAGCATATAGATACAGACCAAGAAATAGGCGAAGACTCATACATTTATAGTAATCAAAAAGGCCAATGAGGTCATCATTTGCAAAATGCAAAGACAAAAGTCGAGTAACACTAGTGGAAACTTTTGCCCAGACTCGTTTTTGCCGAATAGAATTTGATGAAATGGACTTTAATCAATTTCTTATTGAGTTGCATTCTTGTATCAGATGCCTATGCGTCTTCATGGTGGAACCATAGTGTTGATTCTTTTTTTAAAGGGCGAGAAAACCTACCTGAAGACTATGAGGAGGCAAAAAAACTCTTCTTAGAAAAGTGGAAAAAAGAGTCTACAAAAGAAGATACAAAACCTATAGTTAAAAAAGAAAAACCTGTAGTAGACAGAAAGCCTGCAAGTGTGAAAGGCAGTCCTTATAAAGACTTTGAATTCCAATTTGCATGGTCTTATTTTTCTGGTGATTCTTCATCAGAATTTTCTTTTCTCGACTACTCAAGCTCAAGTCATGGATTTTTCTTAAATGCTGATTTATGGATGACAGAAGACTGGGGCATTAGTTCGAACTACCAAAGAAGTCTAGGAGCAAGACTTGAGCCTTTCAATGGTGATTCCTCACAGTCGGTAGAGCATGAATTCTTTTTATGGGGTTTAAAATATCGAATCGATATCAGCCATTCACTGGGCGATCTTTTGATTTTAGGCTTAAATTACCGAACCTATCAGTTTAAGGTGCCTCAAGATTCTGTCTCTCGTGGATTTATTAAACGAACCGGATTGGGGCTCACAGCGGAGCTACAAAAAAAACTGAGCTCTCGATTTCAAATTCGCTATGCTTTGATGCTCTATCCAGTAGAGGATTTTGAGCAATCACAATCTTCAATTGATACAAGTGGGGGAGAGGTTGATTCGAGTTGGTCTTATCAGTTGAATACGAGTTTGCATTATCAAGTTCAGCCTCATCACGAAGTTTTTTTAAAAATGCAATACGAGCAAAATAGAGTTGGCTTTAGCGGTAATACGCTTCTGAATGAACCATCAAGGGCGATGCCTTTAAGCTCGATCGGAGTCGATCAAAACTTTTTCATTCTGAGTATCGGTTACTCTTGGGGTTTTTGAGGCTTTCTTTTTGCGAATATACTTGTAAACCAAAAAGCCAAAAAATAAAGCCAAGCCGCCAAAAATGAAGAGCTGTAATTCTTTGGCTTTTTCTAGTGCGAATTCTAAATTTTCCCCAGCCATTTGTCCAAGAAATATCCACAAGGGCACACTCAGTAGTGCCGCTAAGCCATCTTGAAATAAAAAGATACTTGGCTTTACCCCCATAGCACCTGAAGTAAGATATATCGGAGCTCTTAAGCCGGGCAGAAAACGAGCAATAAAACAAATCATTCGAGCTCTTTTGCGAATGTGTTTTTCTGCTCTATGAATACGGTCGGGAGTAAAAAATTTGCGAAAGAGCGGCCATTCAAAAGCGCGCTTGCCAAACTTTCTACCGATAAAAAACAAAATACTATCTCCAGCAAGTACACCAAAGAAACCCACCAAGTAGGCACCAGTAACAGAAATCTTTCCTAGACCAGCCAAAACTCCAGCTGCGATCAGGGTGATGTCTTCGGGAATGGGAACACCAAAACCACAAGCAAGCAAGACCCCCAAAATCACCATATAGGCTGTAAAGCCACTAAAACTTGCTAGAAACAAGATCAGCTGTTCCGAGAGTCCAGAGTTTTCCATAGGCTTTATTATCCGTTGGGGTGAAAAAGCAGGCAAGTTATAATGGAAATATGAAAAGAAAGTTATTACTTGTAGATGACGCGCCATTCATTCTAGAAGTCCTACAAGAGATTATTTCATTAGAAAAAAACAAATACGAGATTCACTTGGCCACCAATGGCGAAGAAGCAATTGAAAAAGCCTTAGACACTCACTTTGATCTCATTTTAATGGATCTTGCATTGCCGCGGCTCAATGGCTTTCAGGCGGTTGAGAAGATTACAGAAAATAATCGCAAGCAAAAAATTCTTGCAATGAGTTCACTCAATGAGCCCGACATTGTCTCAAAAGCTATTCAGGTCGGTTGTTTTGATTTCTTGGCCAAGCCCTTCACAGTGTCACAAGTTCATGAGATTCTAAAACAAGCTTTTGATGAAACCGATTATAGCGGAGTGGCCAATGGGTGATTTATGGTTTTGCTTTAAGATGCTTATTATTACTTTTGTTTTGGTTTTGCTGATGCAAATTCGTATTGGCGAGCATACCCTTGAGGCAAGTATTCACTCGTGGATACAAGAATCACCCATAGTAAAACCACTAGATCAAGTTGCACAGGGCGGGCTCAAGGTATTAAGACAAGGTTTTCATGGTTTCAGTTCGAAATTGAGTACCAAATTAGAAGATCATTTTTCGGATGATCGCACACCTGGAAAAAGAAGTCTGCTGCCACCTTTAAAGAGAAGCCAACAGGTGCTTAATGATTTAAGAAAAAAAGCTGAGGTGAAGGTCCAAGAAATGACCGAGGGTCAGCAACAGGGAGCCTATGAATGGGTAGACTCCCAAGTTGAAGAGCGAATCACCGAAGATCTTCGCCGTGAAGAAGTTCTAATAGAGTAATTACTCTCTACCGCTTCCGTTACCAGAATTACCAGATTTGGTGGGCTTTGAATAAGAAGTTTTAGCGGTCATTTTGTTACCGTCTAATTTCTCACAATTCTCACCAGCAAAGGCTATACCTGCAAAACTCATCAATATTAGGCTAATCCAAAATACTTTCATATCTCTCTCCTTTATATCCATTAGAGTGCAGATTTTGTGCCAGAATACGTAAAATAAGAAAGGCTGAGTTAAAGATGAGGCTATCTTTAATGTGTATCAAAGTGAGATTCTGTCAAAAAACTAAACACTTGTAAGGTCTTTGATTTGTTTTTCTCAAACAATCCTCGATTTTCTCAATACTTCGAATTTCGAAAATCTGCGGAACTCGGAAAAAAATCAAAGACCTTCAGGGCGGGGAGAGGTTTGTTTTTCTCAAACAATCCTCGATTTTCTCAATACTTCGAATTTCGCTATTCTTAAATGAACCCCTAGCCTACTTATTGCCTTCGGAGCTGGCATCATTGCTGCCAGTACCAGGTTGGTAGGTCGTAGAGTTAAAGAGTCCAAAGCCCTTTCCATCTTTATTACAATGGCTGCAGTTCTCTTCACCAGGAACTTGAATATGTACACCAGCTGCTTGATCAGGTGAATTTAGCTCTAGAGAATCTGGAGCTGTAGATGTATATTGATCATAGTTTTCGATCCCATATGATGGGAAAGAAAACAGAAAAAATAATAATAAGATAGACTTCATATTAGATTCCTATCTGTACTCCAGCAGGGCGAATAATGTCGAGCAAATTGTTAAACGCACTAGCAACTTGAACGGCAACACTAGGGCCATCTTTACTATCAACTTTATTGATTTCTCCATCGGATTTGTAGCTGACGCGAATGGCTCCCAAGCCGGGGCGCTCAACTACCGAGGGCTTACCAAAGCGTTCTTCGTATTTAATATTGACCAGTCTTTTTGCTTGATCTGTCAGTCGAACAATTCTTCCTTTAGAATCATATTTTAACTTTACAACCTGGCCGGCATTGTTAGAAGCATAAGATAAATTGCAATCATCATCATATTTAAACTTACTCGTCACTCTGCCTGTTTTTACCTGTGATACTTTTTTGCAAGTTTTATTATATTCAAAGAAAGTAGTAACTCTATTCTCAGTACGAGTTTTCATTAATCCATTTCGATAGTATGAAAACTTAACTGTTTTCTTGCCGTTGGTAGATGCAATAGGTCTTTCAAACTCTGGATGAAAAGTAGTATCTGTTTCTTTATTGTTAATTTTGGTTTTGACTCTAGCCAAATAATCTCCTCGACCATCGTCTCTTTTTTTATACCAAAATTCATAACGACTGCGGTTGGTTACTTTTTTTCCACAAGTTTTTACCAGAGTTACCCAGTAGTGTCTCTGGGGATCTTTTTTGTCAAACTCATGCTTGTATTTTTCTACACATTTCTTTCTATTCTGAAAACTGAGTACCCAATCGCGCTTTTTGTCATAGGTAATCTTTTTATACGTTTTATCAGGAAAATAAATATGAGTTAAATTGTGTAAATCGTCGTACTTGTAAGTAAAAGTAAGACCATCGGGAACGGTAACAGCAACCAGGTCAGCGCCTTTGTATTTGTATTTTGCGATTTGTCGATTCGGACCCGTCACTTGTTTTACTTTTCCGCTATTGTAATATTGAAAAGAAAGTTTCTTTCCTGTGCGATCGGTAACACCAATCAATTGACCATTTCTATAGGAATAATCTAGAAAGTTTCCATTTGGATCTATAATCTTCTCAAGTTCTCCTTTGGCATTAAAAATTTGCTTATTACCATTTGATAAAGTTCTTTGATAATTACTACCTGTAACATTGATTACATCTACCGTGCTGCCTTGAGCATAATAAGTTTTTACATTTTTAAAGTTGCGAGCCACATTGTAACGACTGGCATACTCGTCTCGCAGATTAGGATCATTGATCAATGTTTTTTCTAAAGCCTTCATAGCACTGGGGCTTTGTCTTTTATCTGCCTTTACTTTCGCAAGAATGGCTTGAACGAATTCTTCTGTCTGTTTTTTACCTACCCCTCGAGGAGCGAAAGTAATTTCGTTTCCTGCTCCGCAAACGGTAACTTTGATGAGTCCTTCAGGGGTTTTTTCGAGTTTGGTTTCATAGTCAGAACACCAGCCGAATCCAAACATTCCATCATAAAGTGAGCGGCTATTGTAAGCAACTTCGACTGTGAGATTGAAACCTGTTCCAGGAATATTGATATGTGTCCATTGATCATTGAAGTTCGCATTTCGCATATCTACAAGTGCAAAAGCTTTTCCGGCACAAAGGCTTAGAAATAGACCAAGAATATAAAATTTCATTCGTAAGCTCCTTCTTACTCTACACTTTTATTGTAACAATTTTTCGCATCATAATTCCACCTGTTATCTGCAAAGCAAGCATAATAAATAGAAAAATAACCCCTAAAGTCGAGGTGAAAAGTGGGCGAATAAAACTTGGATCGATGGCCGAAAAAATAGCAAGAAGAATAAAAGGAACGATCGACATAATAATTCCTTGCATTTTTCCTTGCGCGGTCATGGCTTCGATTTTTTGTTGTATTTTTTGTCGTTCACGAATGACCTCGACGATAGTATCGAAGGTCTGGGCCATATCACCACCCTTTTCACGTAATACATTAATAGCTACAACAAACATTTGTACATCTGGTTCAGGAATTCTCATTGCGAGTGTATTTAGGGCTTCTTCAACGCTCACACCCATTTGGATCTGTCTATCAATTCTGTCGAATTCTTGTGAAATAGGATTCGGTAAGTTTTGTGCAACTCTCTTTACTTGCTCTTGAATGGCTAGACCTGACCGATTGCCGTTGGCCATAAGTGTAAGCCCGTCTACCATTTGTGAGACAAATTTTTTACATCGACTTTGGTAAAGTGCATCTGCCGCAAATTTTGGTATCTGCCAGCCAATGATTGTTACTATACCACCAAAGAAAAAGCTGAGAAAAATATTTGGCCATAAAAGCAAAAAGAAAATCGCACCGAGGCCAAAACTAAGGAGCAACATGGTTTGCGTTAATTTCTTCTCTGAGGTTTGGATTTCCATGAGTTTAAAGCGTTCCATGACATAGTCACGACTTCCCAAACTCTTGCGGTGTAAATAGATAACAATTCGGTCGGCCCAAAGCATAGAAAAAACAAAGGTAGAAAGCCCAACTCCCAAAATGACAAACCAGTCTTGAGCCAATAAATTCATCTAACCCACCTGCTTTACATTTTTCTTATCAGAATTTAAGTCAAAAATATCAGGAGGAAGAGAAACACCGCGCTTTGCAAAGTCTTGCCAAAACTTAGGTTGAAGACCTGTCGATTTGAATTGGCCAATGATTTTTCTATTTTTATCTTGGCCCGTTTCTTTAAATTCAAAAACTTTGGTAAGCGTAACAGTGTCACCTTGAATACCTTCTACAGAAGTGATCGACATAATTTTTCTAGATCCATCGCTCAATCTCGAAATTTGTACAATCAAATCAACGGCTCCGGCAATTTGTTCTCGAATTGCTTTTGCTGGAAGATCCATACCCGCCATCATGACAAGAGTTTCAAGGCGTGCAATAGCTTCTCGATCGCTATTAGAATGCACCGTTGTCATAGAGCCATCATGACCTGTATTCATTGCCGATAGCATGTCTAGAGCTTCTCCTCCTCGACACTCACCAACCACAATACGGTCAGGTCGCATCCGAAGTGTATTGCGAACAAGATCGCGAATGGTTACAGGAGGAGCCCCCTCATTTGAAGATGGTTTGGTTTCAAGACGAACCACATGTTCTTGTTTGAGTTGAAGTTCAGCTGCATCCTCGACTGTAATGATTCTTTCATCTGCAGGAATGAAACCAGATAAAGTGTTCAGCAATGTTGTTTTTCCTGATCCGGTACCACCAGAAATTATTATGTTTTTGCCTTGTTCAACGCATATTTTTAGAAATTGTAGCATCTGTTTATTGGCTGATCCCCATTTTATGTAGTTTTCATAAGTGATATTGTCTTTTGAAAATTTACGAATTGTAAGCGAAGCACCATCAATAGCTAGTGGTTCAATAATGGCATTTACCCTTGAGCCATCTTTCAAGCGAGCGTCTTGATAAGGAACTTTTTCATTGATCTGACGATTGAGAGGCAAAAGAATTCTATCAATTACATTTCTAAGTTGCAGATTTGAGGTGAAAGTAACTTTACTGAGAGTGAGTTTTCCGCCTCTTTCACAAAAAATTTGCGACGGCCCATTGACCATAATTTCAGAAACTTGATCATCTGCCAATAGGTCTTCAAGTGGTCCAAGTCCAATTGCCTCATCGAGTACTTCTTTAATCAACTGAGCTCTGTCTTTACGATCAAAGTCTTTGGCCTGAACATCGACGATTTCAGAGATAATTTGTTGGGTTTTTGCTCTTAGCCGTGCTTCTTTATCAGGGTCATTGTCGGTCTCGGTCATGCCTTTGGTTTGGTCCATTTTAAAAATCAACTCTTCGTGAATGCGAAGCTTTAAAAGCACTCTAGGGTCATCACTTGCGGCTTGTCCCCTTAGTTTTGGTGCATTCGTTGCGCTTTGAACTGCCTGACGTTTGGGTCTGGCAGCGGCCTTCATTTTTTGCAGCAGATTGCTACCCATCAACCTACGAAAAGTGTCTCGATAAGAAGATGCGATTGCCGAATTGGCATTGGGTTTCATAAATGGTTGACTCTGCATGAGAGCGGCAGAAGTGGTTGCATCATCTTGTATCAGAACTCCGATTACGGGTCTGCGCAATGTTTTGCCTACAGCTTGCGGAGGGAGTCCTGACTTTGTAGCCTTATTCACAATAATTTGAAAAAGATCACTTGGAATAGTAAGAGAAATCAAATGATTGAGTAGTTTTTGACTTTGGTTGATGGAGAGAACTTCGGGAGTTGTGAGAAACATACATAGGCTTGCAAAATCAAAAATACCAATTTGTAAGTCAGTCATCTCTGAACCCAGGTCAACAACTATAAAGTCAAACTGGCTACTAATAGCTTCAAGTTGTTTAAAAAAACTTTGTGGATTGACTGAGAGTCTTTCATCGGGTGATCGAACGGCTGCAAGGTACATCAAGCCAGAGGGATGACGATTGAGTAAACTATTTACTGTTTTATCGTTGATCATCCCCGTATGTTGGGTGATTTCAGCAACAGTTTTGGTGGGACGTATACCTAGAATAACATTTTGATCTCCGCAAGATTTTGCATCAAGATCTATGAGTAAAACTCTTTTTCTACTTTCCATTAAAATGGTCAAAGCAAAATTGGCGGCAAAGATGGACTTCCCCACACCTCCTTTGCCGCCTGTAACAGCAATCAAATGGCAATGTTTTGCAAAAGCCATAATTATACTCCCTTTGTATCTATTCGGAGTATTTCGAGTTTTTTTTCATAGAGAAAAGTCTAGTTCATGAGGCGAAATTTCTTTTTAATGCGATCAGCACCTTCGCTGGCAGAACTCTTAATCACTGGTGTAATAAAGACGACAAACTGACTTTGGTCGCGGCGAAAGTTCTTTGAAGCAAAAAGAGAGAATATGGGGTTTGAACTCGAACCAGGTGGAAGTTTGTTGTAGTCTGTTCCAGATGATGATTGCACCAAGCCACCGATTGCGGCGCTTTGCTCACTACGAACCATAATACTGGTTGTAATATTGCTATTGGAAGTCAAAGGCCCGCTATTAGTCATACCTAGAAGAGCACTAATTTCGAATTGTATATCTAAGTGAATCGAATCGGATCTATCTCCCATAATTCTAGGGGTGATTGTAGTTTGAATACCTGCATTTTCAAAGTCGGTACGAACTTGTCCATTGCCATCAGTAGTTTGGTAAGGAATTCGAGTCAAAGATTTCAATGTACCTTGTTTTTGGTCTTGAATGATTAAACTTGATGATTGCAGAACTCTAGCATGTCCGTGAGCTTTTGCCCAATTGAGTTTTGGCAATAGGTTGCTGATGGTACCGGTGATTTGACTGGTTATTCCTGCAGCAGATCGGTCTCCCGTTGAAAAGTTAAGAGAAGATCCATCACCCAGTGAGGGACGCCAATCAAATCGAAAACCACGAGTGTAATCTTTTTTAAGCTCTACATAATGAACCACAATTTGTATGATTTTACCTGGTTCAGGTGGAGGAGCAGATTTCACTGTGATAAGGTTGATCACTGTCTTTTCAGCCTTACGCTTTTTGATCAAACCATCTGCTTCAGCTTTTTTTACAATTACATCAGGTACGTAAGTTTTTGCAATAATCTCAGCCCTTTGTTTTTCTGCCGGATCATCAGCCACACCTTCGAGGATAAATTTATTGTTGATGGCTCGAACTCGGATTTCTTCATTGGCAATCTCGCGCTCAATAAAAGAGGCAATTTTCTTTTGCGCTATGGGGCTTAAGGTCACAAGAGAAGATGCATTGTTGCCATACTCAGATACCACTGAGTAAATTCGGTTCATATCTCTTGGTAGTAAGATCTGCCCATCTACGACAATTTTATTGTTAACAATTTTAATAGTAATGCCCTCAATCTCTCCGAGAAGAGATTTTATTTCTCTGGCAATTTGATAAAGGTCACTCTTTTTAACAACCATCCGAAATTCATAGACTTTTCTTTTACGATTGTCTCTAACCACTAAAGAACAAGTACCAACGGCTTTGGGGTTGAATCTTAGAGTCTTTGTCTCAGAACTTAGAGACAGAGATACACATTGTTTGAAGTTTCCTTCAAAACTTGGACCTTTGGGCAAAAAAGGCAATTTTTCATCATAGGTTAAGCCTACGGTGAGATTTACATTCTTGCGCGTTACCTTCTTGTCTCGGGCAAGGGCAGGAGTGCTTAGTAAAAGAAAGATTAAAAAATACTTCATTATCATTTTCCTACTTTATATCCACCCATCCATTGCTGTTTTTTCTAGGTCGCTGTGGTCTTGCGACTGCTCTAGGCGGAGTAGCTGGTTTAGGTCTTGGGGTAGGAGCGGCTCTTCTTGGTGCCGGACTCGCCGGTACCCTTGATACTGAAAAGTTTTGCCTGCCAAGACTGAAACTGCTCACACTTGTGGGAGCCAAATTCTTTTTTACTCGATCATTTGGATTTCTGAGAATCATGTAGATACTGCCAGGGTTAGAAGCGAGCATATAGATAATATCTTGAGCTTCTTTTGGAGAGAGCTCGATAGTTATATTGCTAAAACTTGTATCGGCACTCAAATTTCGAATCGCAGCCTCTTTGCTATTATTAAATTCAAACACACGAGGCAGGTTGTTCGTAATTCGTACACCAGTAGCAAGAACCACAACATCTTGGAGCAGGGTTTTGACACTGACTGATTTTTGTTTTCCTGGTAACTCAAGCGCAGATAAAATATCGACACGATCTCCGGGACGAATCAACTTGGCAACACCACGAATGTCATCTACGGGAATGGTCACAGCTCTTTTGTTCGGAGCAACCTGAAGTGAAAGGCCAGTGTTGGGACCGGGTGATAGAATTTTGGTGGCTTGTATTTGCTCTCCCTTACGAATAGGGGCGGCAGCCACTTTACCAACAGCATCTTCAGGGTTCTCAATGGCACTAGGCTCAATAAAGTCTACAGGTCTCGATATAGTTTCAACCATTGTATCATCAATGGTTTGCATTTCATTGATATCAGAACTGGCAACTACAACCTGTTTGAGTGTTCCATAGCGTTGATCGTATTCGGCTTTCTTTTCTTGTGAGTAAGAGTAGAGCAAGAAAATGGCAAACAGAGCTGAGCCAAGAGATATC
Source organism: uncultured Pseudobdellovibrionaceae bacterium (assembly GCA_964653235.1). Taxonomy (GTDB): domain Bacteria; phylum Bdellovibrionota; class Bdellovibrionia; order Bdellovibrionales; family UBA840; genus CAZZCP01. Next base: position 18,480 of record CAZZCP010000039.1, read on the forward strand.
CAAAGCGTTCTGGATGGATTTTCGTTCATTGAACACCTCCACATGCAAAGTCGATGCAAATTCCATAGGTTGTTTTAATCCAAACGGGATTGGCTTGTAGTCTTTCTTGTCCACTAGGAGGGTCTTGTTCAAGCCGGGCGTGATTTCTCTCATTTCTACCCTCTTCAACATCTTCTTCTTGCTTGAGGGTAAGCCATCTTTCTGTAGGAATAAATTCTGGATCTCCAGGATTATCAGCATCAATTCCGCTTAAAATTCCGTGCACGCGAAAGCCGATATTTTGGTAATGCTCACTGGTGTCACCATTGGCATCAAAGCGATTCGAACGAAAGTAGCGAAGATCGCTGCGGTTGTCGAAGGTCTCAAATGCATAAGTTCTGGCAGCAATGCTATTGACAATGCCCGTGTGAACAATTCCAAAAGCGCCAAAAGTATAACCGAGCATGACTCCGAAAATAATTAGAAGTGCAGCAGCTTCAACAGAAGCCCAACCAGATTGTTGTTTTCTTCTCTTAGCATCCATTGTCAATCATCACCTTGTAAGACTCTTGGGGAGAGTTGGCCGTATTGTATTTTCCATTTAGGGCTTTGATTCTCTCCCATCTTTGCAATTCAAAATTCTCTCTACATTCTGAAAACGTAGATTCTCTGCCTAAAAAACTTTGTACATTGGCTTTAAAACCATCTCCTTCTGGAGAAATGCTACCGTAAAAAGGGATATTTAATTCAAGAATGCTAGATTGAAACTCAAAGCGTGCTCCCCAAAAAGTATCAGAGCCAAATTCATTGTTTTCATCATCAACATATTCATCAGTAAAATCACCAACTGCAATAGTATCAGGATTAATGCGAAACCAATCGGACCGGCGAAAAATTTGGCGATACACGGGATTCGATAAAAGCGCCTCAATTTTATTTCGGGCAAGTTCTTCTTGTCTTTCGGGGCTAATATTGGCAGCCATATAGGTTCTTGCGCCTGAAAAACTAATGTATTGAGCGACCTCGACGATAGACAAGGTAAAGCTCATTACAAACAAAAGAATAGTTACGCTGAAGATTAAAACCACAGCAAAGATAAAATCAATCGTAAGGTTTCCTTTCTGTGATTTAAGGCCCACTGGTCTCTCCTGGCATTGTTACGTGGCGTTTTAAAAAATTGGGGTGAAGTGGCTTGGTTCTTTGTACTCGTCCCCAAGTTCCATTTTCCACCATTCCTTGCAAGACGAGCCAAGGCTGAGAAACCATATTTTGCAAAATATCATTTCTTTGAATTCCAGTGCGAACAAGAATGGCAAATCCTATGATTACAACCGCCATTAAAATATATTCGATAGTTACTTGTCCTCGTTGAGCCTTCATAGCAGCCCCCCATTGGGCAAAAAGTGCAGGCTCAACCACGCCATAAAGTACGCAAAGGTAAATGGAAATTTATTGTCTTTCGAGAGTAAATATTTAGTTGCTCCAAAGAGAGCTGCCCATAAAAGTGACCAAACAACGAATTTTGCTAAAAAACTTGGCGTCATCATAAGCGACATTGCCATCAAGAACTTTATGTCTCCGGCTCCAATCATTTTGAAGTGAGAGAGGGGAAAGCCAATTAAAAATACCAGAAAGCAAGAGAACATAGCTTCTAGCAAGCCTGTATTGGGTAAAAAGAAGTAGTTGGTGGCAAGAGCAAGAATTGCAGATAGCAAAACATAAGTGTTCTGCACCTTTCTAGTCGAAAGGTCAGATAAGAGAGCGAAGATGTACAGGCTCCCAGAGAGCCAAACTGCAGCTTGCATTAGCGTAAAATCCTTTCCCTTTCTCTAGGGAGTTGCCAGCTCGTCCTTTGGGAAGATCTGGCTTGTCGAAAAAAGCCGGTTCCTGTTTGAATTTGTCTCTCCATTCTTGCTCCCAAACTAGGAGCAGAACTTTGAAAGGTCGCGCGCACACTATTGTCACTCACCAACAGTGAAATCATCAGTAAACTGGTTATGATAAACAAAAGTACGCTTTCAACAGTCACTCAATCTCCTCAATTTAGAACTGAGAAATATCTTGGCCCAAACGACCAATTAAATCTCGTACTTGGTCCTCGATCTCACTTCTGAAAAGAACGACAAGTCCAACCACCACAACAAGCAAAAGGACGTATTCAACAGCACCTTGTGCTTCTTCATTGCTAAAAAACTGTTTCAATGCTTTCTTCATGGGTCCCCCTATGTATAAATTTAGCATTTCACATTCTTATCGGTCTTAATTTGCGACAACATTAGGAGTTTAGACAAAAGTCCTGACATTTTGATAGTTTATAGGGCTTTTTCAGGCAAAAAAGTCTCAAATTGAGACATTTTCTCTCATTTTGAAACAATCTGATTACAATAATGAAACAGTTTAAGGAGCGGCTTTTTGAAAGGCTGCAATTTCTCCGCAGTGCTTTTCTATTCTCTGAATAAGGGGATATCTAGAGATGTCCATTTGAAATCTTCTTGCGCTATAAACTTGCGGAATCAAAAAACAATCGACTGCAGTGAGCTGATGTCCAATCGAATATTGTCCAGCGCATGATTGAAGTTGCTGTTCGATACTTGAGAGCCCTTTGTGAATCCAATAGCAAGTCCAATCGGCTTTTTGAGCATCTGAAAAATCGCCAAAGATATTGCGAATTTGCTTTAAAGTCCCAATGTTCTGATGAGGCTGTATTCCTGAATTGATGATTTCGCAAAGCTCAATAATTTTAACTTTTTCTGCAGAGCTATGACCAAAGAGTTTAGGGCCTTGTGAAAATTTTGAATCAATATACATCAAAATCGCCATCGATTGAGAAATTCGATTCTCACCATCAACCAGGTAAGGAACCTGCTGCATTGAATTGATCTGTTTATAGTCATTCGATTCTTGTTCTGAATTCAATAGATTTACATCGGCGATTTCATAGAGCAATTCTTTTAGATTTAATGAAATTCGAACTCGGTAAGAACCAGAAGATTTAGGGTAAGAGTAGAGAAGCATTATTTGACCTCTTTACGATCTATCACTCCGGCAGAAACCACTTTTTGCTCAATAGTACCAAAGAGATTTTCTCCTTGCTCATTGTACATTTCGATTTTAATTCGATCTCCCACTTTCATAAAAGGAGTCTTGAACTCGCCAGTTTCAATTTTTTCGAGCATTCTCTGTTCGGCCAAGCAAGAGCTTCCCATATTAGGATCTTCATTCGATACAGTGCCACTACCTAAAATACTACCAGCAGCTAAGTTTCGGGTTCTACATGCATGGCACAATAGTTCGCCAAAAGAAAAATGCATTTCTTTGCCATTGGCTTTACCAAAAAATTCTCCATTGTATTCAACATTCAAGGGCAATTGAACTCGTCCCTCGCTCCAGGCAGATTCCAATTCATCAGGGCTTAGCGCAAAAGGTGAAAAAGCAGAAGAAGGCTTGCCTTGTAAAAAGCCAAATCCTCTTTTGAGCTCATCAGGAATCAGTCCTCGTAGTGAAACATCATTGACGAGTACAAAAAATAAAATTTTCTCTTCACATTCTTTAGGCGATGAGCCCATAGGA
>CAZZCP010000040.1:0-21974 GCA_964653235.1 uncultured Pseudobdellovibrionaceae bacterium
CGGACGGACGTCCGAAGTGAAATAAAAGGGAGCAGCTAATATTCTTTGATTAGAAAATCAATGTCCTCAAGAAGCTGATAGCTCTGATCATTCATGTAAATTCTTGGAATAAAATTGCGGTAGGCACTTAAAATTTTGACAATTGAATTCGAATAATCAGCTAAGAGCTTTATTTCTCCCTTTGAGTTCACAATTTTAATGCTGGGCAAAACGAGCAGAGGATCGGTCTTGGGGAACTTCTCTTTAATATTTTGCAGACTTAAGGTAAACATCACATCTTTTTTTGGAATATCGAGAATCATCCATGCATTGGGATCTAGCTCTAAAAGTTTCGTCTCTACTTTTTTTGCATATTCCATTACTTTTTGAACTTGCTGTTTTCGATGTTTCTCACTCTCAATCAATGTTGGAATCAAAGGATCAAGTTTGAGCTGTCGAGGTACTTTGCGAAAGGCCAAATATTGGCATAGCTCTGAGATCATAGGATGTTCTTTTTTCTCATCATCCAAAAAGGCATGCACTTTCGACATAAAATAGGAGTCACTGAATGAAAACCATTGCGTGGGATTCATTAAAACTCTGTCGTGAAGCTCATCAAATGAGTAAATCCACTGGTTCTCTAAAAAATACTCCGTAATTTTTGCCGCAACCAAGTCAAATTTATAACTGGTTCCATCAGCAATGATATTGGAATACCAAGAATAACGAGAAATCAAAAAATATTCGATCGCCGTTAAGGCTTGTTCTTGAAAGCAAAGAATTTTTTTGCCTTTATATTCTTTGACCACCATATTTTGCAGAAGAATATTTTTATCGTAGGTGCCGTAATGAATTCCGGTATTTAATGCATCTCTGAGCAAGTAATCCATACGGTCAGAATCGATATCAGAGTGCATCAGCTGGTTAGACAAAAAGTCTTTGGATTCGCCTTTAATAATCTTGGCGATATGATCGGGGTTGAGTCCATCTTCTTTTAAAATTCGCGTAATCCCACCAGGGAAGTCAGTTTTGGTTAGAATTTGCTGACTTAGATTTTCATGATGTGCATCGTGTTTGGGCTGCAGCCCATGAGAAAGCTGTCGCCGCCAATGATTAATATAACCCAGCTCAGTGGTATGTGAGAATGGAAAACTACCAATGTCGTGAAGCATAGCAGCTAGTCGCATAGACCGATGAAAGAGAACTGTATCATCTTGATAATCTGAGTCATATAACTTTTCATCCGCAGCCGAAATGCCGATACTTTTAAGTATCTGATCCATTGTATGCATCACACCTAAAACATGAGCGAATCTGGTGTGAGTGGCTCCTGGATAGATATAAAAACTGAAACCAAGTTGTTTTATCCAACGCAACCTTTGGAAATAGGCTGTCTCTAGAATCCGATTTTCGGTTCTGGTCAGTCGAATTAGGCCGTGCAGATGATCATGGATGTATTTTTTGTAAACTGCCATAATTAAGATTTCTATCGGATTCTGTTGAGACAAAATCAATGCTAGTTTATAATTATATCAGACCAAAGACTTGAAGGAGAGAAGATGTCGTCTAGAACGAATGAACTGAATTGGCGCGGTATTATTGTTCTAACAATAAGCCCACTCATTGGTATAGGACTATTACCAGTATACTTATACTACACCGAATTTAACCCATGGTACTTACTATTTACCTTGGTGTTTTTCGTACTTGCAGGCATGTCAATTACTGTTGGCTACCATCGATTGATTTCGCACAAAAGCTTTGAAACTCATCCATTGGTAAAAGCATGGCTTCTGTTTTGGGGAGCTAGCGCAATTCAGAATTCTGCATTAAGATGGTGTTCTGATCATAGAAGGCATCATAAATATATCGACAATGAAGCTGATCCTTACAGCATTACTGAAGGCTTTTGGCACGCTCATATCAGCTGGGTATTTTTTAAAGAAAAGCCCGAATATCAAAATCACCTAGAACCTGACCTTTTGAAAGATAAAATGGTTGTTTGGCAAGATAAACACTACACAGCTTTAGCTTTTTTCTCTGGCTTGATTTTGCCAACTCTTATCGGCTGGGCTATTGGTAATTTCATGGGTGGCCTTATTTTCACAATGTTAAAAATAACTTTGGTTCATCACTCCACTTTTTTTGTAAATTCCATTTGTCACTATTGGGGTTCAAAGCCTTACAATGATAAAAATACGGCTCGTGACAATTGGTTTGTAGCATTTCTAACTTATGGAGAGGGCTATCATAATTTTCACCATAAATTTGAAGCTGATTATCGCAATGGAATTCGTTGGTACCAGTTCGATCCGAGCAAGTGGATGATTGAAATTTTAGCCTATCTTGGTTTGGCAAAAAATCTTCGCCAAGTATCTGAAGAGGCTATTTTAAAAGCTCGTCTTAGGCAGCAAGAGAGAAAGATGCTTGAGACTTGGTCGTTTGATGAAGAGGCCAAAAAAGCGATGCAAGCACTTCGCTATCGAGTAGAAGAAAGTCAGGTTCGTTGGAAGCAACTTAAGAGAGATTACCGAGCTAAGAAAAAAGATTTGGCCTCTCAAGGACAAGCAAAAGTCGAAGAGATGCGTGAGAGTATCTCTAATGCAAAAAAAGAATTTGCCCAAGCTAAAGCGCAATGGAAGAGCTACTGTAGAACTGTAGCTGCAAGCCCAGCTTAAAGAATCCTATAAGGGCTTTGTAATTCTTTCTTGAATTTCAAAGCTCTTTTACTTTGTCTAATAAAGTCTTTATACCGTCTCAGATGTTTCGAATTTTACTTGTTTTTTTCTTCACTGGATCCATGCTTGAGGCTAGATGCGAGTTTGCATTTTTTCCTAACTCAAAAAGCAGCAAATGTCTTATCAACTGTCAATTTTTAGATTTACTATCTCAATTAGAACATCAGCTACAGACGGCTCAGGGCCGTCAGTATGAACTTGCGAAGTATCCGGCAGCGATTGCTCTTTTAAAGCAAAGTATTGTGCAATTGGAACCTCAAGCGGTAAGAGATGCTCTTCTTTATCAACAAACATTGAATATTGAAGCATCTACTATATTAGGATCTTTTCTTTTTGTAGCAAAGAGCGAAAATCAAAGTAGACGTCCGCAAGATGAACTTGCCATTCTTGAGCTCTTGCTACGTTGGGAGATCAAGCTAAAGAAATGGTCAGAAGAAAATGCTGACAAGAGTGAAGCGGAAAGACAGGCCAGTATTCAGCAAATGATTCGCGAACTGGAGCAACTGCAAGATACGGAAACGAATTTGGCAATCGAAAAATTCACAAGAAAAGACGAAGAAAATTTCGTACTTGAAAAATTAAAAATAATAAGCCGTACTCAAAAGCATTGAAAACAGGTTTTGACTTTTATCGATAATTTGAAATCTTTGGCCTATCTCTTGAATGCTTTTACCTTTTCCGGTCATAAAGTAGCCGCCAAAACTAAAGGATACTTGGTCACTGGTAAAAACTCCCAGATTTGCACTAAAGCCCCACATGTCGATGGCATCGGCTTGTAGTCCGACATCGATATTATGTTCACGATTGGCAGTAAAATTGGTAAAAAGCCCCATTCTCATGCTGATATTGTCTCGAACATAAACTTCATAACCGGTGGATAGATTGACAACCTCTTTTCGGCGAACCTTAAAGTTGCTCAAGTTATCGCGAAACTCATCATATTTTTCTCTGCCGTGATAAGTGATATCAAAAGTCCAACTCTCTTCTTTGGGTTCATTATAAGCGATACCGATGGCTGCTTTCATAGGGATGCGATGATCTGTCTTGGCAGTAGTAAAGTTTTCTTGGGTTGAATTCGCCGGGCTTTGCGTATCAATGAAAGAGCGAAAGTAGCTGCCTGTTCCATTGATCTGCACTGAGGGTGGGCGAAAGTTTAAGCCTAAGTTCCAAAAGCGAGTCATACGGGTAAAAAAGCCCATATTGTAAACCAAGGAGTTATTGCTCGAAGTTTTCTCTTCGGTGGTTTGAAAAACATTACCGCCAATACGAGTTTCATCGATGGCTGATCTTTGCAGATTTCTTGAAGTGTAGTAAATGCTAATACCAATAGAACTTCTTCGACTCACATTGATTCCTACTCCTCCGCCTACCCAAAGGCTCTCATCGGTGTAGTTAAGAAAAACAGAATTTTCATCACTAGATGCTACCTGACCATTAAAACTATCATAGTCGGGAACCAAAATAGATAGGCCAAAGGCAAAACTACCGTAAGCAAGAATGCTGCCGCTGGCAGAAGGAAGAGAGCGAAAAAAGCCTCTGTTGACTTCACGGCCCGCTTCGAAGAAATCTTCAGTCTCACCATAATCGGTATCGTATTTGTGGTAGACAGTGGCAGCGGCAGAAAAGCTACTACCTCGAACCCGTGCCACTGCAGCTGGGTTGTAGTAGAGAACTGAAGAAGGATCATCATACATTGCCGTAAAAGCTCCGCCCATACCCGAGGCACGGTCGCCCAACAAGACAGACTTGTAATTGGAGAAAGATCCCCAAGCTGAGAAAGAAAAGAGTAGAACTAGCCAAGTGTACATCTATCTCTAGCTTATCAATGCCCTTGCCTGAAGCTGAGTGATTGCTTTAAAGCACTGAAATTCCTGGCTTTAGTATGTAAAAAACAGCCAAAGCGCAGAGCGTTATCGAGTCCAAAGTCATAACGAATTCTCACGCATTATGGCATAAAAGCAGCATGGATATTTTAGATATAGTTACTCGAGTTGCGATGTTCTTTGTTCCTTTTTTATTTGCGCTCACCTTTCATGAATATGCACATGGTTTTGTTGCCAAAAAGTTAGGTGATGATACTGCTGATCATATGGGTCGATTGACGATGAATCCGATTCCTCACCTCGATATAGTTGGCACTGTGATATTGCCTATTGCTTTGATTTTAACCCAAGCCCCATTCTTTTTTGGCTGGGCCAAGCCGGTGCCTGTTGATCCTAGAAATTTAAAAAATTATCGCACCGATATGTTTTGGATTGCTGCAGCGGGCCCACTTTCCAATCTCTTACTTGCTTTTATTGGTGCCTTTTCTCTTGTGTATATCATTGGCTTTCATCCACAGTGGCAATACACCCAAGCTTTAAATCAGATACTAGTGACGTTTATACTTTTTAATGCAGCTTTAGCGATTTTTAATATGATCCCTGTTCCGCCGCTAGATGGAAGTAAGGTGCTTGCCCGATTTTTAAGCCCTGATATCAATCGTAAAATAGAAGAAAATCAGCATATGCTGAGTTTTGCGCTATTGTTTTTATTTGTTAGTGGGGCGATCAAAATTCTTTCTATCCCCATCTTTTTTGTGATGAATATTTTTGTTGGCTTTTGGCAATATGTGCTCTTGTAAATGCTTGATTCCCTCTTTTCGAGCTGCTTGTATTAGAGGTGAGGGGTTTCTCTAATGCAAGTACATTTAGCTCAGTTTGAAGGACCATTGGATCTTTTGCTCTATCTCATTCGCAAAGACGAGATGGATATTTATGATATCCCGATTCATCGAATTACCTTGCAGTATTTAGAATATTTAAAAAATCTAAAAAATATCAATCTCGATTCAGCCGGAGAATTTGTTGCCATGGCGGCAAGTCTTATTCAAATCAAAGCCCGTATGCTTTTGCCTTCTTATGATGAAGAGGGAGAGGTGATTGAAGAAGATCCGCGTAAGCCCTTGGTGCAAAGACTGCTTGAATACCAGAAATACCAAGAGGCCGGCAAACAGCTTTATGATCGGCCCATTCTCAATCGAGATGTTTTTAAACGTGGTAAAAAAGAAGATTTTGAAGAGCTCGAGGGAGATTTACTACTTGAAGAGAATGCTCTTTTTTCACTGATCTCCTGCTATCGCTTGGTGGTAAAACGTGCTGAAAAAGCCACCCACAAAGTCTCAGGAAAAATGCAAAGCATAGCCGCCCGAATTATGGCAATGGCCAAAAAGTTGATTCCAGGGCAAAAGGTGGGGCTGCGCTCTTTGATTGAAGCTGAGTCTGAGAATCCTATGCGCCAATTGGTGATCACTTTTATTAGTTCTCTTGAGCTGGCCAAGATGGGGCTTTTGCGGCTTTTTCAAGAGGAAGAAAAAGAACTACAACTAGAAGCGATTCAAGAAATTCGCGAAGATTTACTTACTAAAGTGGATGAGTACGAAACCAATCTTGATGTGATTGAATTGGCTGAAGAGGCAGAAATTCTTTCTGAAGAGCAGCCACAACAATTGATGCTCGCGACGGATGAGATACCCACCATCGAAAATTTTTCGACAGATGATAGTTTTGAAGATGCTGCTAGTGATGAAGAAATTGAAAAGGCCGAGCGCGACTTGGAGTTATAGCCATGAATAAAAAAGATGAAGATTTGCAGGTCGAACAAGAAATCAAAGAAAAAGAGAGCATGATTGATGCCGAAGAAGCTCAAGAAGAATGGCTAGCTGATCCTTCACTTTCAGAAGGAACCGAGCTCGAAGCTTTTGAGGCCGTCGAAATTGAAGAGCAAGAGTTTTTGAACGATCAATCGGTAGAAAGCATTATTGAAAGCCTACTCTTTGCCACTGATAAACCAATTAGTTTTGCAGCTATTCGGCAAGTCTTTAAAGGTACGAACATAAAACCCGATAAAGTTCGTAAAGCAATAGAAAGGCTAGCCATGGAGCACGCTAGCCCCTCACGCGGTGTTAGTCTCGAAGAAATTAACGGTGGGTATCAACTTCGAACCAAAGTGGACAATGTCGAATACATGCGACGTTTACAGAAAGCTCGGCCCTTTAAACTCTCTGGCCCGGCACTTGAAGTATTGGCGATCGTTGCTTATAAGCAACCGGTAATTAAAAGCGAAGTAGATCAAATTCGTGGAGTTGAGTCAGGCCACTTGATGCGGGCATTGATGGATCGATCTTTAATCAAATTTGCTGGAAAATCAGATTTTCCCGGCAAACCCATGCTCTATGATACCACTCGAAAGTTTTTAGAGACCTTTGGCTTGCGCAGCTTAAAAGAGCTGCCCACTCTCAATGAAATTGATGAGCTACTTCCCGACGGCATTGGGGAGATTGAAGAAGACAAAGAAAATCTATCTGATGTCTCTGATCAAATGGGGCTTGAGCAAGGCCATAGCTATTCAGAGAGTGAAGAAGAACTTTCAAGCATTACCGATAAGCTCTCTGAAATTGATACTTCTTCGGCTTTTTTCGAAGAAGAAAAAGCCCGTCAAAAAGCCAAGAAAGAGGCTGAGCGTGCCCAAGACATTCAAGAGGCTTTGGATGTGGGAGAAGAAGTTGCTAACAAAGACCAAAAGTGGCTACAGAATTATCAAGCAAGGCGAGCTGAAGAGCTTGCTGAATCTGTTGAATCACAGGATGCCAATACAGATGAAGTTGCCGAAGAGCCAAGCTTTGCGCAGATCTCTGCAGAGACTGTAGAGCAAGATGAGTCAGAGCAAGTCTTTACTGAACAGCAAGACCGAGAAGATCGTCCTTCAATAGAAGAGATTGCCAAACAAGCTTTGGCTGCTTTTGAAGACCCACAAGGCGGAATTGAAATAGATATCCCTACAGAGAAAAAACAAGAAGAATAGGAATTTCATTTGCTACGAAGGATTGTAGTTTTTTTGTGTTTGTCACTGCCCGCACATGCCTTTATGCAAATTGGCATTGAAAACAATTTTTTCACCTCCTACTTTCAAGAAATCAATATCAAATCAAGAGTTCATCTCATGTTCGGTGGAAATGGCTTTTACATTGGTGCCGTTGGCTACTACAACCGGCCTTACGCTGACTTTAATGAGGTCATCTACGGAGCTGGAATTCGTATAGGTGAAAAATGGGTCTGTGGCCTAAATGCAGGTATTTTGCAAAGAAGTGTTTTTAATATCGAAGGGGATGGCTATGCAGCGACACTGCTCTTTGCCTATGCATTTACCGAGACGTGGTATTTAAGTGTTCCTGTGACTTACAAAGTGATTGATGAGGGCGATTTAAACTCGCGTGTTGAGGGAAGTTTGTTACCTTATATAGGAATTCGAATTGATATATAGAATTTGTTTTTTTCTTTTTCTTTGCACTTTTGTTTCTGCCGGCGAGCTCGAGCTCACCGCCGGGGCCACCTATCGCGACTACGATGAAGATGAAGAGCCTGCCGATTATGGTTTGGGAGTACGTGGCCGCTATTCTCGCTTTTCCGCCAGCGGACCAGGTTGGTTTCTAAGAATGCATTTTGAAGAACATATACTTACCCCTGCGATCATTCCAGGAGTGGCCTGGCGCTGGGGCAAAACCCATTTTGTTGAAGCCGGTGCAGGCTTAGCCATTGAATTGCTATCGGGGCGTGGTCTTTTTCCAGCTGCTCTTCCCGCTTATGGTTATCGATTCAATGCCAATTTTTATGTGATAGTAACTTTGTATCTAGATCCAGAAAGAGTCGAAATGCAGCCATTTATTGGTTATAAGTTTTAGGGGGAGATGTGAAAGTACTAGTCTTGTGTGTGTTTTTATTTTTGCTCAGTTGCGGAGAGTTAGGGACTTTTTCAAACAATGCAGATGATTGTGATGGTTATAGTGATCCTGCCAATTCGAATTATATTTTGCCTTTTCGCGTTGGTGAAAGCTATGAAATCATGCAAGGAAATTGTGGCCAAGTAACTCACTTAGGAGCCATTCGCTTTGCCTATGATTTTGATACTCAAGATGGGGATGTGATTATTGCAGCAAGAGCTGGAACTGTGATTAAAATCGAAGATGGCAATGATGGTGGAGCTTTGACAACGAGTAATTACGTACGAATCGAGCATGTTGATGGTAGCATCGCCGACTATGTACATCTTTTGAAAGATACGATTCTGGTGAATGTTGGCGAAGTGGTCAATCAGGGACAAGAGATCGCGCAATCGGGTACTAGCGGTACCTTAAGACCTCACCTGCATTTTCATGTTTTTGCCAGCGATAGTCTGGCTACGACTGTTCCTGTAACTTTTCGAAACGCAGGCTCAAACCCCAATGGCTTACGTGAAGGCAACACCTATAGTGCCGAAGCTTTCACGCCCGATTCGAATTAAGCAAGACCAATTTCACGAAGCCTCTCTTGTAAAAAAGCATCTGCTGTAATGGCAGGGTATTTTTCACCTTCGCCGCGGCAACTCGGAATGCATTCGAGAATTGCCTCTGGGTGCGGGTGCATAAAGAAAGGCATCGAATAGCGGTGATTGTTTTCACCGTCTTGTGGGTTGATCACACGGTGGGTGGTTGCCGGAATCACTTCATTGCAAATGCGAGAGAGCATATCTCCAGCATCGACAATCAAATTATTCTTTTCGGTTTCTACATCAAGCCAGGTGCCATCGCGATCTTTGAGCTGCAATCCCGACTGAGTGGCGGCAACCAAAATGGTAATGAGGTTGATGTCTTCGTGAGCTGCAGCTCGTACACATCTTGGGTCTACATCATCGGCAAGGGGCGGGTAGTGAAGAAGGCGAAGAATCGAGTTTCCGTCATCGACCATTTTAGCAAAATAATCGCTGGGTACTTCTAAGCTTTTTGTAAGAGCCTCGAGCAAAATTCGGCCGGTTTGATCTAGCTGTGTGTAGAGTTCAGAGAAACATTGAGTAAAACCTTCTACATCTTTTTCGGGCCAAATGTTTTCGGGGTAGTAGTTTGCAAAGCGATGGCCTGGGCTTAGTTCACGGCCCACATGCCAAAACTCTTTAAGGTCTTGCACTTCAGCATCTTTGGCATGTTCGGTTCCAAAAGGAGTATAGCCTCTTTGGCCTTTGCCTTTAACAGAGATATAAGAGTTCTTGGTTTCATCTGGCAGCGAAAAAAACTGTGCCGACAGATCATAGGCTTTGTCGAGAAGAGAGGTGTTTACATTGTGGTCTGTTAAAATAATGAAGCCATACTCTTTGAGTCCATAGACAAGGTTTTCACGAAATGCATCTTGGTTCTTGTGATCTGCCTCGGTATAGTCTTTTAAACTAAGAGTCGGAACTTTACGAATTTTTGGATCAATCGTCATATATCACCCCTTGTTTGTATTTGAAGTAACATAATTATTTGGCTTCTGCCGAGATTTTCTGCTGCCTGCGAAAAGCTGCGTCATTGAAAGCTTTTAGCTGCTCCCTTTTGCTTCACTTCGGACGTCCGTCCGAGAGTAGATAAATATCTAAAATATTTAGTATATTCTGTCCGATTCAGTTGAAATTTTGAGGCATCCTCGGACAGCAATTCTAGGTCATTGAAAATGCGATCGTATTTAGAGAAAAAAGTGAAATAAAAGGGAGCAGCTAATGAAAGCTTAAGTCTTGAATCCATTTTCTAGGGGGCAGACCCCATGGCTCATTAGGCGATCTCTCTCCGAACCAATAGGCTAAGTTGAGAGCAAATCAATAACCCGCTGTCCAAATTTAGGGGGTCAGGTTTAAGCGCTGGCGAAGCTTTGCGTTATCGCCAAAAGCTTCAAGAATATTTCTCAAAAATTGCCTCAGCCACACGAATACCATCGCAGGCAGCTGAGGTAATCCCGCCGGCATAGCCGGCACCTTCACCGCAAGGGTAGAGTGAGGCATGGCTAAAAGATTCAAAAGTCTCTGCATCTCTTTCGACTCGCACAGGGCAACTGGTGCGGCTCTCAACCCCAAAGACTTGGGCATGATCGCCTGAAAAGCCTGGCATGCGTTTTTCAATCTTGAATAATGCATCTTGCATCTTTTCAGAAATCCAGGCGGGTAGAATTTCTTGCAAATTCACACTCACAGCACCCGAAAGAGAGGAGTTCTTACCTAGTGAGCCCTTTTTGTTTTCAAAAAAGTCTTTGAGCTTTTGCGCAGGCAGCTCTTTTTTTCCTCCGGCTTGCAATAGAGCTTGATAGGCTTTGGTTTCAATCTCTTTGCGAAAATGCAGACCACCATAGAGATCTGAGCCAAAGTTTTTTTCGTGATCAATGCTAACCACGATGGCTGCATTGGCAAAAGGAGAGTTTCTTTGATAATTGCTCATGCCATTAGAGACGACTGTACCTAGATCTGTGGTCGAGCTCAAAACATAGCCGCCAGGGCACATGCAAAAGCTGTAAACTCCGATGCCCGTCTTTTTATCAAACTGACTGATTCTATAATTTGCGGCTTCAAGTTTTGGGTGCTCAGCATAGTCGCGGTACTGCAACTCATTGATATACTTTTGCGGATGCTCAATGCGCAAGCCAAGAGCAAAGCTTTTTCCTGTCATATGAACACGATGTTTCTGTAGCATTCGAAAGACATCCTCTGCCGAGTGCCCTGTAGCTAAAACCACTTCACTGCCATAGATCTTTTCGGTTTCATTGATTTCGACTCCGCAAACTTTATCAGAGTCGAGCAATAGATCTGTCACTCGCGATTGAAAGCGAATTTCACAGCCATTCTTGAGCAGATAGTCTCTGATTTTTGGAATCACTCTTCGAATGCGATCTGAACCCACATGGGGGTTGGCCAAATAACGAATTTCTTCGGGAGCTCCAAATTGCACCAGTCTTTGCATTACGTAATCTATATAGGGAGACTTGATTCGGGTAATGAGTTTGCCATCCGAATACATACCGGCTCCACCCTCACCGAAGCAGACGTTGTCATTTTGATCGAGTTCGCCATAGCGCCAGTAGCGGGCAATTCTTTTCATTCGATCTTGCGTTGCCGAACCCCTTTCGATCAAAATACAAGCTATGCCTCTTTCAACCAAGCGTATGGCGGCAAAAAGACCTGCAGGGCCACTGCCCACCACTAAGACCGGCTTTTGTGAAAAACAAAGCTTTTCAAGTTCATAGTTTTCTTCAGGGGGAGTTTCACCGGCAGAGTAGACATCCAGCGAATAGACAAAATGAGGATCATTCTTGCGGCGGGCATCGATCGACTTTTTGCGAATTCGATAGCTCTCGTAATTAGGAGCGAGCCACTGAAGTTTTTCTTCTAAGTCTTCATCGAGACCGATTTTTAGATCTTGAAATTTCATTTTATCCTCGTGGGGAGTTGCTTACTCCCAAACACGAGAAACCTATCATAAAAGCACCAATCCTAAAAGCTCATAGGCTTTTCTTTTAGTCTCTTCTGCCACATTCGATGCTTTTTCCGCACCGGTTTGTAAAATTTCATCGAGCTGTCTCTTATCTGACATCAAATTCTCATATTTTTCTTGAACTGGCTTAAGTACTTCACAAACCAAATCGGCGAGCGCAACTTTTAGGTGGCCATAGAGCTTGCCCTCAAACTGCGAAACGATCGAATCGATGCTCTCTCCGCTAAGAGAAGAATAAATCGTCAAAAGATTCGAAATACCTGGTTTATCTTCACTGTACTCGATATGTTCTCCAGAATCGGTTACAGCCGACTTAATCTTTTTTTGGATCTTTTTGGGAGAGTCAATAATGCTCACCCGAGATTTTTCATCGGGATCTGACTTTGACATCTTTCGATTCGGATCTTGCAAAGACATGACCCTTCCGCCTTCTTTTTGTTTAGGAATATAGGGCTCGGGAATGACAAAACACTCACCATATCTTTTATTAAAGGTCTCTGCCAGGTCTCGGGTCAATTCAAGATGTTGCTTTTGATCTTCGCCTACCGGGACTAGATTGGCTTGGTAGAGAAGAATATCGGCCGCCATTAAACTTGGATAGTTAAATAGACCTGCATGAATTTCTTTAAGGTCTTTGCTTTTGTCTTTAAACTGAGTCATTCGGTTCAGATAGCCAAAAGGAGTCATGCAATTCAAAACCCAAGCAAGCTCTGCATGCTGCGGCACTTGTGATTGCATAAAGAGAGTGGTTTTCTCTGGGTCCAATCCAAGAGCGACATATTGGGCTAAAAATGAATAGCTTCGCTCGCGAAGTTCTTTCGGATCTCGGCGGGTAGTCAGAGAATGCAAATCAGCAACCATATAGTAGCTATCATATTCTTCTTGCATCTTGGCCCAATTCGAAATGGCTCCAATATAATTGCCTAGTGTTAAATCTCCGCTGGGTGTGCTCGCACTCAAAATTCTCTTCTTTGCCATAGAACCTCTATACCAATTGCGCTCAGAGATTGCAGCTTGTTTTTTTGTCAAATCCAGCTAAAACAAAGTATGATGTATTTCTTTTTGTCTATACTGCCCAAAAAACTGATGGGGCATCTAGTGGGCTATTTTGTCGAGCTAAAACTTCCGAATCCGCTTCGACTCTGGTCACTCAAAGTCTTTGCCCATCATTATAAGCTCAATTTGCAAGAAGCAGAGAAAGAACTCAGAGAGTACCCAAACATTGCTGAACTCTTTGCCCGTAAACTAAAAACAGGGGCAAGAGCTTTAGCAAATGTAGAGCCTCTGCATCCCGTAGATGGAGAAATTACCCAATCTGGGCAAGTGATTGAAGATCAACTCATTCAAGTAAAGTCTATGACTTACAATTCGAAAGAACTTTTAAAGAACAAAGAATGGTCTGAAGAAGTTCGGGGCGGAACCTACTACACATACTACCTATGCCCTACAGATTATCATCGAATTCATTCTCCGGTTTCGGGAACGCTCACTGAGGTTCAATATATTCCTGGCGAACTTTGGCCGGTCAATTCATGGAGTACCGATAAAATCGAGAATCTTTTTTGCAAAAACGAGAGATTGATTTTGTGCTATCGAACCGAAAGGGGAACTGTGTATGCGGTTTGTGTTGGCGCCACCAATGTGGGTAAGATCTCTTTGAGTTTTGACCCCAATTTTAAAGGCACTAAAATTCTCTATAAAAAAACTTACAATAAGCCAGTGCAAGCCGGTGAAGATGTTGCCGCTTTTCACCTAGGTAGCACAGTCATCGTGCTTTATGCGAAATCTTTTGGGCTCCAGGAGCAATTCGGTAGAGTAAAGATGGGAGAGAGTCTGAAAAAGCCTTAAGGGCAGCGCATTAGAATCTTGTATTGCATTATGGAATATGGAAAAAACTCTTTTAGGAGGAAGATTGCAGCACCAAAAACCAGAAAGTGGCTCTAGCGCCATAGCAAATCTTTTATTTAATATTGTGCTTCCGGTGATTTTGCTCGAAAAACTCTCTGATCGCTTTGGAGCTGATGGTCCACTGATTGCGCTGATTGTCGCTTTGAGTTTTCCTCTAGGCTACGGACTTTTTGAATATCTAAAATTTAAAAAAAGAAACTGGATCTCTTTATTGGGGTTTCTCAACGTACTACTTACAGGCGGCTTTGCATTGATGAGCCTTGAGGGAATTTGGTTTGCAGTCAAAGAGGCGAGTATTCCCCTTTTGATTGGTTTGTTTGTCTTAGCATCTGCCTATCGCAAAAAGCCTTTCATCGAAATTTTGATTTACAATCCCAATTTTATGGATATTGAGAGAATGGAAAAAGAGTTGCAAGAGCGTGGCAATGAGAGGGCGTTTCATAAGCATCTCAGAAATTCGACCCTTTTTCTTGCTGGAAGCTTTTTCTTGAGTGCAGTTCTCAATTTTGTTTTGGCTAGTTTGATATTTACCAAGATCGATCCCAGTCTTGAACTCTTAGAGCAGCAAAAGATTTTAAACTCGCAGATCTCTGAGATGACTTGGAAGAGCTATCTTGTGATCATGTTACCGTCGATGATTTGTTTGTTCTTGATCTTACGTTATCTTGCTCTGGGTATTAGCAAGTTTACAGGATTGAAATTTACCGAAGTTCTCTTGGTCGATCAAAAATAACTCATATTTGGTGAGTGAGTTGTTTTTTAGATTCGAAATCAGAAATGCTTTGCAAGGTGGTCGATGCAATGCTTTTTAAAGCTTCTCGAGTGAGAAAGGCTTGGTGAGAGCTGATAATGACATTGGGAAAACTCGTCAATCGAAGTAAGTCATCATCTTGCAAAATCTGGTCAGAATGATCTTGAAAAAAATATTCTTCTTCTTCTTCGTAAACATCAAGAGCGGCTCCGCCAATTCTACCAGATTTTAAATTTTGAATCAGCGCCTTGGTGTCAATCAAAGCCCCTCTACTGGTATTGAGAATAAAAACCCCTTGTTTCATTTGAGAGAAAGCAGCTTGATCAAGTATGTGAAAACTATCTTGCTTAAGAGGAAGATGAAGGGAGATAATGTCAGATTCTTGAAAAAGCTTGTCTTTGTTTACATATTCTAGATTTAAAGATGGGTAGAGATCATAGGCCAAGATACGACAACCAAAGCCTTTTAAGATGTCGCAGAAGACACTACCAATTTTACCTGTACCCAAAACTCCTACAGTCTTTTGATGTAAGTCAAAACCAACCAAACCATCGATCGAAAAATTCGCTTCACGCACCCGATTGTAGGCTTTATGAATTTTGCGATTGAGAGTGAGCAATAGAGCCATAGTATATTCGGCAACCGCATAGGGGCTATAGGCGGGAACACGTACAACAGCAATTTGTTTCTCTTTACATGCCTCGAGGTCAACATGATTAAAGCCAGCACAGCGAAGAGCGATCATCGAAATACGATTCTCGTTCAAAATTTCTACACATTTTTGATCAATGCGATCATTGACAAAAGAGCATACAACATCAAAGCCTTTGCTTAGGTTCGCAGTTTGACTATTGAGCCTGGTTTTAAAGAATACAATTTGATGAGAAAATTCTTGATTTTCATTTTCAAAAGCTTGTTGGTCAAATTGATGAGCATCAAAAAAGGCAATTTTCATTTTAAATTCTCTCTAAACCACTCAAGAAGACTTGCGGCGCTTGGGCTATGGGTTCGCTTTTTCACATAGGCAACACTAATATCATTGCGAACCTCTTTTTTTGAACCTTCGATCTCAATCAGGGGAGCTCCTTTTTTTGTAAGCTGATTGAAAAGAGTTTCGGGTAATATTCCAGCCCCCATGTCTTGTAAAATAAAGCTTGCGATTCCTTGGGCATCCATTACCGAGGCAATTGGGGTTGTGACAAAGTTTTTCACCTTAATTTGAGCATCGAGCCAAAGCTTAAAAACCGGAGCGCCCTCTTGGTACTCCACTATGGGAAGAGTCTGATAGTATTCCTTTGTGTTTTTAGGTGGATATTTTTTAGCAAGCTTCTTTGACATACACAAAATCAGTTTTTCAGAATAAATCTTTTCAACCAAAATTTTGTTGCTCATCGCAAAGTTGTCGACGAAGGCAAAATCGAGTTTTCCTTCGAGTAAAAAATCATTCAAGGCACTGGCAAAGTCAAAATTGAGATGATAGAGCACTTTGGGGTGCTTTTGGTGAAAACCTTTCAGAGCAGGGATAATAACATCTAGGCCAAATTGGATGGGGCTGCCAATATTCACCAGGCCAGAGAGCTCATGTTTATCTCCCTTGGTATTGTAGAGGGCTGTTTCTATTAAGCTCATTCCCTCTGAAATATCTTGGTAGAATTCTTTTCCCAATGAAGTGGGAATCAAGCGTTGGTTGATGCGGTCAAAAAGTTTGATCTCTAAACTTTCTTCAAGAGCTTTAATGTGCTGACTGACGCCCGATTGAGTTAGATGCAAGCTTTTCGCTGCGGTTGTCATGCTTCTTGTTTTGTATACAACTTCAAAGACTTTGAGATGATTGAGGTTGATTTGTGAGCTCATCATAGGACTTAATATGAATCATTTTTTTGAGTTTTCGACAAGATTTATGCGACTTGTTCTTTGAGAAAGTTTTGCAATTCCTCGCAGGTTTTTGCGAACTGCCCTGGTAAGCTAGAGATCAGCTCAGCAATTTCACCCGATCGCCTGTCTCTTGCGGCCATTTCGATTTCTTGTGAAATATTTTGAATGGCAATTGCGCCAATATTAGCCGAGGCTCCTTTTAGAGTGTGAGCCTCTTTTTCTAGGCTTTCATGCTCATCTTCTTGAAAACTCTTCTGAATATTTTGAACTCTCGGAGTATTGTCTTCGATGTAGATCGAAATCAATTCTTGCATGAATTCAATATCTCCGTCACTAATCGAAAGTAGTATTTCAGACTCAAAAAGCATGATTTATTTTCTGGTATGTTCAGGTTTTATTTAAGTGAAAAGTCTATTTGTCTAGATCTAGTTTTTCTAACCATTTTTCAGAAGCTTCCTCAATCAAATTAAAAACATGATCAAATCCATCTGGGCCACCCCAGTAAGGATCTGGTACCGACTTCAGTCCACTATCAGAATATTTTAAAAAGAGTTGGCACTTGTCTAGGTATTCCTCAGGACAGTGATTTAAGAGGCCTCTAAGATTTTGCTCATCCATTGCGAGCAAAAGATCAAAATCTTGAAAGTCACTTTTTCTCAAGGGTCTAGAGAATTGACCTTGCATGCTGATACCCCTTTGTTCGGCCACTTGGCGAGAACGAGCATCGGGCCTCTCGCCTTGATGGGCCGCACTGGTGCCGCAAGAGTCAATCGAAATTTGATCAACTAAGTCTTTTTCTTGGAGTTTGTGACGAAAGATGGCCTCGGCGGTAGGTGACCTACAAATATTGCCGAGGCATACAAATAAGATCTTCACTGGGCTCGCTCAAGCCTTTGAATGCGGTCATTGATATCTGGATGTGTGCTAAAGAGTGCAGCAAAGCCAGATCTTTTGCCATTGATTTTTAGACTGGCCATTGCAGTATCAGCAGTATCGACCATTTCATAATTCTTAGCTAAACGCCGTAGAGCAGCCAGCATTTTGTCTTTACCGGCAACCTTAGCTCCTCCTGCATCGGCACGATATTCGCGGTAGCGAGAAAAAGCACGAACCACGATAGAGGCTAAAATTCCAAAAAGAATTTGCAAGGCAATGGTTACACCAAACTGGATGGCAAAGTTTGGTCTTTCGTTATCACCACCTCTAGCAACAGCAGCTGCAATGACACGAGCCAAGAACATAACAAATGCGTTCATAACCCCTTGCAGTAGGGTCATTGTAATCATATCTCCGTTGGCAATGTGAGCCACTTCATGGCCTAAAACCCCTTCAACCTCTTCTTGATTCATATTTTCAAGAAGACCAGTTGATACGGCAACCAGAGAGCTGCTCGCAGAGGCGCCCGTTGCAAATGCATTGACCTCGGGAGACTCGTACCAACCCACTTCTGGGCATTTTTTAAGTCCAGCTCTTTTCGATAATCTGTCAACCATTTGCACCAGTTCACGGGCTTGTCGATCGTGAGTATTCGGGTCAATGATTTTGAGTCCCATTTGCCATTTGACGATTTGCTTCGATAAAAATAGCGAGATAAAAGCTCCGCCCATACCCCAAATCAAACACATGATGGCGAGTGAGCCATAATTTAAACCATAAGAATTGATGTAAGGTTCTAAACCAAGAAGTTGAATGAAGATGCTTAGGGTGACCATGATGAGTATGTTGACCATGGCAAATAGAAAATATCTTTTAAACATGTAGAATCCTCCAACAATAAATTGCTTTATTATTTTGGGCTGCTTTTGAAACATGTCAATCCCAGAGGGATAATTATTTTTAATTGATTTCATAAGAATTATCTGCAGAAAACTAAGTAAATTTCGCACCTATTGGTGCAAAAAATCCAAGGTAGTGAAAAAATGCACCTTCTGGATTTCATCAAGAATAATCAATTTTTCAATGTACTTTCAGTACCTTGCCAGCCTAAGCAAGGGCTTGCTAGAACTTGGTCTGAATTTTGAACTAGGTTATTATGCCTAGTTTGGAATTAGGGGATTTCAAATATAAGCGGGGGGATTCTATCAAGAGACTTTTCTTACTCTTATTTTTGCTTTCAAATTCTGCTTACGCTCAAACATCAGCAGCAAATATCGATGGGGTGCAAGCCGATGATTCGGGTGCGAGTTCGTTTTCTTTGATGGCATTGAGCGTAGTGGCTAGCAATCTTCGCTCAGAGAGTGATCCAAACCAATCTTTAGGTGGATTTATTAATTTGATTCCATTCTATTCTTTTGGCAATGGCATGTCGATGTTTGGCAGTTTCAGTTGGGCCAAAGATTTTAGCACAGAAGAAAAAATGAGGTTTCAAGACTCATTTGCCGAAGTGATTTTAGGAAATGCAAAAATCACAGACTCACTAAGCTATTCACCTCGTATAGGTGGAACTGCTGCGACCAATTCTTTTCAAAGAGATCAGACCAGCGAGTACGGTTCGGCTTTTGTACGCAATATGTTTATATGGAGACCCTTTACCAGTAATATTACACTGCAGTACTCTTTTCGCTATCGCCAGTTTTTTCACGAATTTGAAAGCAATGCTACCGGAAGTGCGAATATAGAAAATCAATTTCGTAACCAGTTGGTCGTATCTTATGGCTATAAGTCGGTTTTTCTTACTGTACTTGCAAGATACAATCTTTCGCAAACCTACAATGGGAATTATTTAAATGGATTTTTTCACACCCAAGAGATCTCCTACGCTCTACCGGGCAATATTGGTATAGGTGTCGGTCACCAAAACGGAGGCAATGTGGTCGATGCCTTAGGAAGATCAAATGTTGAGGTCTTTGACCAAAATTCATCACAGGTATACGCAATTTTAAGCTACTCATACTAAGGGGGAATCAATGAGAGCACTTTTGACACTATTCTTCACACTTCTTTTTGTTGGTTGTGCCGAAGAGAGGCCGATTCAGCCAGCTCCAGGAAAAGATGATTTTTTGATCGACAAGAATCTGATCTCTTATTTTGTGAATGGACAAAAAGTAACTCGACCCGAGAGGGTACAAAAGTTTAGTTACAGTGGTTCAGACAAATACCTGTATGTTCCCTTGGTCGCTGAGGCACCGAGAAATGTGGAAGCTTTGTTTCCCTTTTTTGTTGGCCAAGAAAAGTTGGTGCGCCTTGAGATGACTGAAGATGAATTGATTGTAACACAAATTGAGTCTGATCCTAGGTTTCAAAACAATCCAACCAACAACAAGCCAGTGTTGAAGATTCCTGTGGAGCACAGAGCCTACAAACTGGCAGAAGATGCTTTGGGCCAAGCCACCAATGTTGAGCAAAAAGATGAAGTCACTCCATGGTATGATCGTCAATTGGTAGAGATGGATGTCGATAAAATAAATTTTCTCGAAACCAATAATTTGCCAATTCAAATAAACAGTCTTTTTGATGAAAATTGTTATGAAGAAAAAGATACTCGAGCTATAGCGGCTGAGGTAAGTGAAAATGCCATCATACTCACCATTGAAACTACCTACAAAACAAAGAGATTATCTTGTGCTAAAAGCTTAGAATCTTTAGAAGATCTAAGTTTCAATGTTCGCTATAATATTGCTTTAGTAAAAATGGATGCCCTAGCATCACCTGGATACCAAGCAGTGACTTATCCTGAACGCGATGAGAGAACTTTTGGTTTTTTTACTACCAACTACAATGTTTTGGATGTCGACAATCGTGACAATTTGAACAGTCGAGTAACTTTGGCCAATCGCTTCAACCCCAAAAAGGGCGTAGTAGACTTTCATATCAACGATACATTGCTCAAACCTCAGTACCAAAAAGTACTCGAAGCCACAAGATACTCGGTGCAAGTAGTGAACAAGTCTTTAAAGGCCGCCGATGCGGGAATTCAAATCAATCTTGTAGAAGATGGTGATTCAAACTTAGGTGATATTCGCAAAAACTTTATCATTGCGGTTGAAGATCCTTTAGTTACTGGTCCGATTGGTTATGGTCCAAGCCTTTCCAATCCTGAGACGGGTGAGATTCTTCACGCAAGAACTGTAATGTACCTCGGCACGATCAAAAAGTTGATTCGTCGTACTTACGATGAATTGGTTCGAGCACAAACTGAAGCTGAAATTTTAGGAGTTCAGCAGTTGCTGGCAAATAGTTTGCCTGGCTCAAGCATAGAAGAAATTGTGAATCAGTCGGTTTTGAGTCTTGATAAGATTGCCGAAACGAGTTCGCAAGATGTCGTTCAAAGTATGGCTTCGGTTTCGCCCCCTTTTGTAGGCACTCATTTTTTTGATTTAAAACAAGAAATCGCCAATGTAAAAGACTATGCTAGTCGCACTTCTTATACTTCAAGTATTGAAGATCAAATTGAGATTTACTCAAAAATGAATGCTTACCATTCAGAGATGGTCAACTTTAACGATGCTGTCAAAAAAGGTCTAAAGGAGATTTTTGCCGATAATCAACTTAAGAGCTGGGAGCTCTTAAGTGCATCGGAAAAACAAAGAATTGTTGATGTGGTTTTGCCCATTATTTGGGTTCCGACTTTGATTCATGAATTGGGTCACAACCTCGGGCTTCGCCATAATTTTGGAGCGTCTGAAGACAAAGACAATTTCTACACCAAAGAAGAATTGGCAAAAATGGGTATTGAACGTGAGATACCCTATAGCTCGGTGATGGACTACTCTTATAGCAACCTCAATGATTTGCCCATCATGGGTAAGTATGATGTAGCTGCTCTTCGCTTTGCCTATGCTCGTAAAGTTGAAGCTGTCACAGGCACCGGTTCTGTTCAATTGGTAGAGCTTGAAAATACACTCGAAAATACTTTAGCAAAAGGAGTTCTTCTAAAAGAATATCGCTATTGTTCTGATGAAAGCGTAAATGTGAATCCGGGCTGCAATCGTTTTGACGAAGGGACCTCTTTAAGTGAAATTGCAGCTCATTTGGTAAGAGCAGACAAAGAAAACTACAAGAGAAGATTTTATCGTAACCAGAGAAGAAGCTTCTCTTTGATTGATGATTTTTCTCATGCTCGCACAAGAGACGATTACTTCTATCAGCTGCGTTTGTTTTTTGAAACCTACTCAAGACTGCAAAGATTTTACCCCATTGCACCCGATACAGATCCGCGATCGAGAGAGTTTTTACAAGATCTAGATGATGCAGTTCAAATTGCTGGTTTGCATATGCTGAATGTTCTTCGCGAGCCGACAACGACTTGCATTATTCTCGGTGACCCAGGTGATGGCGGCGGGGCAAGAGTACTTGACTCGGTAGTGCTTTATCAAATTGACCCAAGTGCAATGTCTTGTGATGAGTTGAGCGTTCGTCCAGAATTTAAGACCTACCAAGTTGGCAAGGCTTTTCAGGCGGTAAAATCACGTGATAATCC
>CAZZCP010000041.1:0-21890 GCA_964653235.1 uncultured Pseudobdellovibrionaceae bacterium
CATTCAGCTACCAATTCCACCACTAGGGCATTTCTCGTGGTCTTTTATTCAAATGTTCCGCATCCTGCTCTTGTTCACCTGCGGGCTCCTGCCCTCCGGCTGAATGCTCGGCCGCATTCAGCTACCAATTCCACCACTAGGGCATTTCTCGTGGTCTTTTATTCAAATGAATGCGATCGATTCAATTCGTCCGTTTCTACAAAACCTAAGCCGCAAATGCAAGCTTAGGCTTCAACCATTTTCTTATATTCTGAGCCGCGAACCAAGTTCATCAACTCTTTTTCATGGTCCATCTCGATGCGAATCAGCCAACCATCTTCCATGGGAGCATCATTGATCGGACCCGGATTGTCTACTAGGGCTTCATTGACTTGAATGACAGTGCCCGAAACAGGAGCGTATAAGTCACTAACTGCCTTTACACTCTCCACCGAACCAAAGGTTTCACCGCCTGTTACCTTTTGCCCCGCATCAGGAAGCTCAACATAAACGACCTCTCCCAGGCTTTCTGCTGCATAGAGGGTAATTCCTACAGTCACAATATTCTCGTCGACTGAGGCCCATTCGTGATTTTTTGTGTAATAAAACTCTTCTGGATAATGTGCCATCCTGATCTCCTATTTCAAAAAAGGTGTTTTTAACACTTCGGCCAGCGCGTGTCTTCCACGAATTTCTACCAAAATCTGCGTACCGGGGCTAGCAAGTTCTTTCTTTACATAAGCTATGCCTATGGGCAGCCCCGTGCTGGGTGAAAGTGTGCCACTGGTTATACGGCCGATCTCTTCTTTGTCGGTCGAAAAAACCTTGTAGCCACTTCTTGGAATGCCCTTATCTTTTAGAACCAAACCTATCAGATGTTGCTGAGGCCCTGCAGCTTTCACTGCCTCTAGCTTCTGTTTGCCTAAAAAGTCGCCCTTAGCAAGTTTGACCACCCAGCCCAGCCCCGCCGAATAGGCATCTGTGCTGTCGTCAATTTCTTGCCCGTAAAGAGAAAACTTCATTTCGGTGCGCAGGGTATCTCTTGCCCCCAAGCCAATAGGCTTTGCTAAATCACTGCTCAAAAGTTTTTGCCAAATATCAACTGCCTTGTCACTACGAACAAAAATTTCACAGCCATCCTCTCCCGTGTAGCCCGTGCGGGCAATCAGACAGCCTTGCTCTTGCAAAAAAGAAAAGTTGGGGATGCTCTCTAAATCCCATGCAAAGAGCTCTTTTAACAAACTGATGGCCTTCGGACCTTGAACCGCAATTTGTGCCCAGGCAGCACTTTCATTTTCAATCTCTGCGCCCTTATTGTATTTTTGAAAATGCGCAAAGTCTTTTTCGACATTGGCAGCATTCACACAAACCAGATATTCTTGGTTTTTCTTTAAGCAATAGACGATAATGTCATCAACGATTCCGCCATTTTCATTGGGAATCAAAGAGTACTGCGCCTGCCCTTCTTCAAGCTTTGCTACATCATTGGTGGTCATGTACTGAAGAGCATCAAGTGCCTGATCGCCGCGAAAAAAGATTTCGCCCATATGAGAGACATCAAAGAGCCCAACATTTTCGCGCACCCACAGATGCTCTTCTTTGAGGCTTGTAAACTGAATGGGCATTTCCCAACCCGCAAAACCAACAAAACGGGCCCCAAGCTCTTTTTGTTTTTCGTAAAGAGGAGTTCTTTGCAAATCCATATCTATCCTTTCGCAGCTTGAGCCAACTTATAAGTATTTTCTAGCAACATAGCAATGGTCATCGGCCCCACTCCTCCAGGAACAGGAGTCAAAGCCTCAATATGATCTGCTAATCCTTCGGGTTCCACATCGCCGCAAAGTTTATCATCGATTCGGTGAATGCCAACATCAATCACTACGGCGTCCTTTTTGAAATAGCTTTTGTCAAAGGCCTTGGGCTTTCCGGCGGCAACTACGACTATATCTGCATCTTGGGTATAGGCCTTTACATCTTTTGTGCGCGAGTGGCAGATCGTCACAGTCGCATTGGCAGCCAATAGCAATTGCGCCATGGGTTTGCCAACGATATCTGATCTACCAATCACAACGGCTTTTTTGCCTTCAACCGAGATTTCATATTCTTTTAAAATTTCCATCACACCCGATGGAGTGCAGGGATGAATAATAGCTTTTCCAAGCCAAGCCTTGCCAACGCTTTCAACCGAAAGTGCATCGACATCTTTTTCTTCGGCAATTTGCGAGAGCACGCGGTCGGTATCAATGTGTTTCGGAAGAGGCAGCTGAACCAAAATACCATGAATCTTTGGATTTTGATTGCATTGCTCAACCAAGCTCAAAAGCTTTTCTTCAGAGCAATCTTGTGGAAGATCAAATCTTTCTGAATAAATGCCTACGCTTTCGCAAGCCTTTACTTTATTGCGTACATATACTTGAGAGGCCGGATCGGCTCCTACTAAAACCACTGCCAGACCTGGCTTTATAGGCATCTCATCAATCTTTTTTTTGAGTTGATCACGAGTTTTTTGGGCAAGACTTTTGCCATCCAAACGAATCATATCGGTCTCCTAATTGTCTAAAGACTCTACACTCGACCTTTTGAATTCGCAAATTTTGTGAGAATTCAATGGTTTGAATCACAGAAAATCTACATATTGACCCTGTGCTCCGAATGACCTATTTTATAGCTCCGGAGGCTATAGATGGAAAAACAAAAAAACCTGACCAATGTGAAAAAAGAAAAAGAGTCTGCTGCTGGCGAGCCACAAGCACTTCCCTCAAGTTTTAAGAAATTCCGTCAATTGCCAGAAATTGAAGCTTTCTATCGCTTTGTTTACGAAAATGACCTACGCAAAGAGGCAAAAGTCATTATCGGAAACATTCTTTTGAAGCGCAAAGTAGATAAAGTGATTGCAAAGTCAAAAGCTCGCAAAACCAAGAAAAAAACTCTAAATTGATTCTTGCTTAGTGACTGAAGATTGGTTTTTATCTTTATATGAACAAAATCATTCTTTTGCACCAACTCGAAGACTACAAAAATACTTATCCTAACGAAATTGCCAAAGCGCAGGCTTTTCAAAGTCTTATTGCTGAATCGCCAAAGGCTTTTTCTCGAGAGAATTTAGAGGCGCATATCACTGCTTCTTGCTGGCTACTCAGTTTAGATCAAAGCCGTGTTCTGCTTACCCATCACAAAAAACTAAATATGTGGCTGCAATTGGGCGGTCACTGTGATGGCAATCAAGATACTCTTCTGGCGGCCCACCGAGAAGCGGTAGAAGAATCAGGGATCACTTTAGTAAAGCCCTTGCTTTCTAGTTTTTTTGACCTAGACATTCATGAAATTCCAGAGAGAAAAACTGAGCCAAAGCACTTACACTACGACATGACCTATCTATTTCAAGTCGTTGAAAGTGAAGAGTTTCAAGTTAGTAACGAATCAAATGACTTGCAATGGGTAGAAATAGATCGCCTTGAAAAATACACAACGGAATCTTCAATGTTGAGAATGCGCGAAAAAGTTCTCCATTTTAAAAAGATGCCGAAATCAAAACCTGTAGAATATCAGCTTTAAGCTCTGCATCTGGTTCATTGGGTAATAGCCCTGTGAACACGGCCTGAGTGTTTATTGCGTCAAAATCAAAACCGTATGAACCATGATCGGTTTCAATGTGCAGCCATCCCAACTTTAAAACTACATCTTTGTTAAAATAAATATTGCCAGCAAGATTATAAGTACTAATTAAGCCTTTTGAAACCGAAAGTTCTGAGCCTCCACGTCCATATGTAAAATGTGGAAGAAAGACTTCGTTAAAAAAGTAGTATCCTAAGGTATTGTAAAAGCCCCAATAAATCTCAAAATCTTCGTTGTCTGTTTCGGTACGACCATACTCTGATGCAATATGCAGCCTGCGATTGTCATAAGAAAAGCCCGAAGCAAAATGCCGAGTTTGCATTAAATTGATGTCATATTGATTCTCAAACTCGGCCGTTGAAGGCCCTACAGTGACATCTTGTTTGATTTTAAAAGCTGCATTGTCAGTATTGGTTTGGAAGTAGCCAGCTCGAAAGCGAAAGTTCTCAGATGCGACATTAAAGGTCGAACCCAAAACATCTCGGGCCGAGTACTCAATTTCAAACTCGCCATTTTGGGTCGTTTTGTCTTCTTGTCCGCCGAAGATCTCAAAAGAGCAATTCAGCGAGAAACAAGCAAAAGAGTAGCGAATGTTTCCACCCGTGAATGTATTGAGTGGGTTTGGGTTGTAAACCACCAGAGGCAATCGAGTCCAAACAAAATCGATCTCTTTGTAGTAGATCTCAGAAGCGAGCCAAATCGGAGTTCTTTGCCTACCAAGGTCAATACGAAAGTTTTCTGAAACCAACCAAGTGATATAGGCTTGATCTATTTGAATATCAAAACGATCTCGACCTAAAAACAAAAGCTGAAAATGAATGGACCAGTTTTCCTCAACATTTGCTATAGCTCTTAAAAGTGCACTTGTTGCCTCATTGGTGCTAAACTCATCATCGATCATCGAATAAGATCTCTCTTCTTGATCTGACTTATACACACCAGAGCTTACATAGGCGGTAAAGTCCAGTGCCCAAGTTGGAGTCGAAATCAATAAGAATAGAAAGAAACCCAAAATTATTCTCATTCTTCCTCAAAACATAGTAGATATAACCGCATTTACTATATGGGCATCAATATTTTCTCTGCTTACCGAAGTTTGTCCCGTAGGATCAGCCAATACGGCAGCAATGTCGGCAGCTGAGGGATTGAACCACATGCTTCCATTTTTTGTCTCAACATAACGATAGCCTAACTTAAAAACTGTATAATCATTAAAATAGTAATTGATCGCCCCAGCATAGGTATTTTGCTGACCTCGAATAATATTGGCATCTGCTTCACCGTGAGAGTAAGTTGTATGAAGCAACCATTTGCTCGGATCAAGGTAATAGCCCAGAGTCAGGTAAGATCCCCAAATACGATCGTTGCCTTGTTCTGCCTCGATCTGGCCAAACTCAGAATAGGCCAAATACCTTTCATTTTGAAAGCTAAAACCCGCTGAGTAAAAATGAGAAAGCTTTAATTCTTGCTCAATAACGGCAAAAGTATTGGCATTGGGTAAGCCTGGTACCAAACCACGCAAGGTCGTAACATACTCGTTCTTTACATTGGCTCTTGAATAAGTGAGTCGAAAATGAAACTCATCCGATAGCATGCTCATAGTAAGACCAGCTCGATCATTGACATTGACTGTAAGCTCAGAATTGGTTTCTGCCTCTTGTGTGTTGCTATCTTCGCCAAAGTTGATTTCAAACCTACATTCAAAATTTTTCCCGCAAGGATGTGAGTAGGCTGCACTGATGCCTTTGTAAGTATCTATCGGATTTAAAGAGTAAATTTCTACGGGCGGCTGTACCCAAGGAACCAAAGCATTGACCTGCAAATATTCTGAAATCAGCCAAAATGGTGATCTTTGTCTTCCCAATTGAAAAGACCAATGGTCATTCGGCTCCCAAATCAAAGAGGCTCTCTCAAGATCAGGCTCAAAGTTGACTTCGCCTTCCGCTGTCAATTGAAAGAGCACAGACCAGTTGTCGGCCAATAAAGCATTTCCTTGAAAACCACCGATGGAAAGAGCTTTTAAATTATAATCTTTGCTAATGCCAATGTCATAGATTCTGTCTTGGTCTGACTGAACAAAGCCAAGCGTTGCAAATCCACTAAATTTTAGATTTACGGCATACGAAAAGCTCGACAAAAAAGTGCTTAGCAAAAGAAAAAAAACCAGTGTTTTTCGAAGCATATCCAATATTTGCTGAGATTTATGATCGAGACAAGGCTTGCCTCTTATGCGCTGAATAAATACTCTTTTACCAGAACAAATAGCTCTGTAAATTTGGGATTACACAACTGAATCCTAAGTTTTATTTGTTCCTTGATAGAACAAGCTCCAGTCTTGATGAATAAATCGGCAAAGGATTTTTTCTCTTATTGATTTTTTTTATGCTTTGAGCCGCCGCACGAATTTCTGTTAGAGAATCATAGAGAAAAACTCGAAGTTTTACTTTTGCGGGCCCGCTAAAATCATTGGTCTTGAGTGATGTCTTAACAAAAGAAGGGTTTTGTAATTCAATAGTGATTTGTGATCTCGACAGAGGATTGACATACAAAGTGGCCTTCCCTTTTTTCAATCGAAGTATCCCTTCTACTTCTTTTATATCCGCAGCCAATAAGGAGGACATGCTGCAAAAAGCAAACAAAACTGCAAAGCTTAGGTATTTCATTATCTACTCTCCTTACTTTCGACCTGAATTTTTTGTCCGAGTACCTGAGCTTCTCGGAGTGGAATCTTTCGAATAGCGACTTAAATCATAGTCACAAGCATCTTTGATATTTTGTAATTCACGACTTCCCGCAAGTCCCCTTAGGCCATCTAAACCAGGCCAGGAGTCTTCTTGAGCAATCAAGCCCATAAAAATTTGCGCTTCTCTAATAGTTAGAGCTGCTCCCAGCTTATTCATAAAGCTTTCACATTTTGCAAGCTGTTTGATTTTATTAGTTGGCAAACCGCTAATTGCAGATTGTGGAAAGTCCTCTCCCATCGAGCTTTTGCATCGATCGGCAATATCGGGGTACCCAAGGTCTTTTGCTACTTTGCGAAAAGCAGCAGAGTCAAGCTCTGGTTTTTCAACAGGTGCAATCGAACGTGTTCTTGCAGCTACCATTTGGGGCTCGTTCATAACATCTAATGCAGAAGCACAAATATGAGCTTTCATGGGATTTTTCATTTTCTTTAAAAAATATGGATAGGTGGTATCATAAGTTGAACCAATAAGACCATCAGTACCATAACCTACGGTATTTGCTCTTGTAGATGTAGTGAGGCATGTATTCGAACTCAATTGATTTTTTAAACGAGTAAAACAACCTGAATAACAAGATGACAGATTGAGGTGCACTTTAATACCCATTTTTTCAAAAGGCTTGACTAAATTATCATAGACCATTTCAGGGGTCATACCTCGATTCCTATCCAGCCAAATGCGACAATCTTTACTCCCATGATCTATTACAGAAATATTAACAACTGCATCTGTTTCTTCACCGCATTGTTCTTTGAGATCTGCTAGCTGCTTCAGAACGGGTGAGTTATCAGAGGTAAGAGCTTCTCTTTGGACATCTACAAACTCGACTTGAGCTTCGGGACCCAGCCCAGCTCCCTCAAACTGAGCGTGGCCATTTTTGGCAGAAATTTGTCTATATCGATTGAAATTATAGGATTCAACCCTTACCTCTTGATTGTAATTTCCCATCATAAAATCAAATATCTCATCTTCAAATGTACAAATGTTATCACTCAATCTTGCTCGTGTTAAGAGATCAGACGTTTCTGTCTTGTTTTCTGCTTTTACTTTTTGCACGGCTGGAGCGGGCGGAATGATATGAGTACCCGAAGAAAACTCAGAGAGTGCGTGAGCATAATCTGCAACCTCTCGGTAAAAAGAAGCTTCGGATCCAGGTGATACTTGATTTGTACCCTCTACAAGTACCGCAAAAGCCTTTGTACAGTTTTTGGGAGTGTCTGATGTTGGGGGCGTCACTGGACTAGGAGGAGAAGGTAAAGGTCTTGGTGGCTCTGTTACTGCTTGAATCGACGGGCTAGGACTTTCCGAAGGCGAGGGTCTTGCCGGAGGTTCTGATTGTGAAGCTACACTGGGCACTGAAGGTGCTTCTGGATTGGTTGAGACCTCAGGAATAGCGGCTGGAGGATCTGGTGTCGGGGGGGATATAGCTGCTTGAGTAGGTGGTCCGGGCTGATCTAATACCGCTAAGCTGCTTAAGCGATCTCTAAACTGTCTACAAATCTCTTTATCTCTTTTCTGTCCTGAATCTATACAAACTCTTTGGTAGATTTTAGTAGACTCTTCTCTGATAATACTAAATTGTGCCAGATTAGGATTGATAGCCTTTGATCTATCGAAGCATCTTTGCGAGATTGAGCTTATCGGTTCTCGATCAATACAGACATTAGAGTAAATACTTCCACACTTAAAACTATTATCTTTGCCATCACAGTTACGACCATAGGTTGGACATAAAAAACGACCATCGCGAGCCCTGACTGTTCTACGCTGAATCCCTCCCACCAAACAAAAAGGTTCCTCTTAGGCATAAGCGGTATTCATAAACAAAAGAAAGAATGAAGGTTGCTCGATTTGAACGAGAGGAATTGCTCGATGTCGCACTTCTAATTGTACTACCGCTTGTTTAATCTGATTAAGATACGTTCTTCGATTTTTTTTACTTAATTTCAGAAACTCTTGCTTAGTCTTAAAACTTAGTTTTGCCTCGGCTTTTGCTGCAATCAATAACTGCAAAGATAAAAAAATTATAAGTATCGATAAAAAATGAAACATTATACACCTCTTTTTCATTGTATCGATACTCGCTATGCCTAACCATCCAGATGGAGCTATGTATTAACCTTAGACTAGTCTAGATTGATACTTTAAACCTAATCTTTTGCAATGATTAATGAAGCGGAAGATATGATTCAAACCCAAAAGTAAATTAAAATATTTACAGCTTTTAGATGAATCTACTTAGTGGAGTGATTCTTCAATTTCTAATTTATTAAACGATAAAACTTTTCAATTTAGATATCGAAACAAATCTGGCCTGAAATCTCTTATTTTTAGTAGTAGCTCCCGGACATGAAACGAATACCGGACTCTCTATTCATTTAGCTTCTTTCTTATACTGGCACTTGTCTTGAAATAGCAAAAAGAAACGGAGGTTTTATGAAAACACAAAAAGGACAAGCTCTAACTGAATATTTGATTTTAGTGGCAATTCTAGCCGTTGGCGCTTTGGGTATCACTCGAATCTTGGGCCAAACTTTAAACAAACAACTCACAAATGTGACTTACGCAATACAAGGCCAAGATCAACAAGTCAGTGCCAAAATCAAAATCGAACAAAGTCTACACAATAAAAAAGACCTCAGTAATTTTTTTGATAATGCAGCATCTCAGTAACCGCAAAGGCCAAGCCATGATCGAAAGCCTTTTTGCTCTTCCACTAGTTGTTGCTGTGTGTATCTCTTTTTTGAGTCTTCTCATCTGTCTGTACTTACAATTGATTGCAGATTGGTTGTTTTATGAAAAGTATCTCTTATGCTATGCCGAACAAAATGCTGAGAGGACTTGCCGCCTGCATTTGCAAAAATCTCTTCAGCAACTGCATCCTAAGATTGAGATTCTAAAACTCAAAGTAAAACTAAAAAAAGCAACAAGAAAAAGTCTTCGCTATGAGGGCCAATGGAAACTAAAATTCTATTTTTATTCTTGGAAGGGAGAGGACAGTGTCTATATTCCAAGATGAAAACGGATTCTTATTGATCTGGACACTTCCCTTATTCTTATCACTCGCTTTGCTCATTCACTCCTTATTTCCTATTTTAGATGGAATCTTGCAAAGTCAGTCATTGGCTCATGATTGTCGAAACACCAGTCTCGAGATGCAAAGGCAATTGGCTCAAGGTGCAGAGTCACTGATCGCACTCAACCCGAAGGCGAAGGCATTGCGCAAAAAAAGAAAAAAAACCAAAGCACTATTGCAAGCCGCTAAAGCAAACCCAAAGGCCTATGCTGCTGCAAAAGCAATGGATCTTGCGGTACAAATGCAGCAAGTGCAGCTTCGAATCAAACAGCAAAAAATCATTCAAGATGCAAAAAGAAAAGCCGGCTTAGCCTTTCAAATGAAAGCAGCAGTGAGACCTTATATACCTTTTGCTTTTGTTGCTCTTCCTCCACAATCATTGAGCCCCAGTTATCAGCCTGAGCTTTTCTTTGAGGAAAAACAAAAAATACGAATCGAATATCGGTGGGGAAAGCGCAAAGAGTTTTGCGGTGCAAGCCTAAGAAAGGTGGGAAGAAAGTGGAAAAGCATTCTCAAAGTGGACAGGTCTTAACCGAATTAGCGATTCTATTGATTGCTCTTATTCTGGCCTTCTCTATTTTTCGGCAAAGAGACTGGGACTTTAAACAGAACCCTAAATGGCAACGCTTTGAAGAGATTCGGCGATGAAAAAACTCAATTTAAAAATATTTGCTGGTATCCTTGGTCTATTGTTCTTAGCTCTATGGCAAAATAGAAAAATTTCAGGGCAAACACTCAAAACTCAAGAAGAAGCCCCCTCTGTCGATACCTATATCCCAGCTGGTTTTGTCTTAATACCCATTGAGATTGAAAATGTTGAGAGCTTAGATTCTATCTTGGGCTCTCAGGGAGTTGTCGATCTGTTTTTGCCCCAATCTGCTTTTGGACAAAAAGCAAAATGGGTAGCCCGAAGAATAAAAATTCTACGTGCTCCCCTCAATCCACAAAGATTTGCTGTTTTAGCCAAAGAGTCTCAGGCTGAAGAAATTTTAAAAGCCCAGGGCCCCTTCTATGTTAGCGTGCAAAATCCAGAACAACGTGGCACAAAAGTGAGAAAAAATAAGCCTAAATCAAGACTCATTTTGGAGAACTTGGAATGAAATACATTGTTTTTTTCTTAGCATTTAGTCAGAGCCTCTCTGCCAATATTCATATTTTTCACGGTGTTCAAAAAAGCAAGTCAAGCAAAGCGCTTTCTTCATTGAGCTACTCTCAATGGTCACGGCAACAAAGCCTGCAAAGCACTTATCCTGATCAATTCAATCGTTTCTTTCAAAAAGCACAAAGCGAGTATTTACTCGGGAGCTTAAATGAGTCTGAAAGATTTTTTCAGAAAGTGGTCGACCTTAGTTATTTGCATTCCTGGAATGAAAATCAAAGAAAAGCGATCGTGTATTCCTATTTGCGACTCGCACAGATGAAAAATCAAAACCGGCATAAGTGGGTGCAAGCTGCCGTTGATTTTGACTCTAGTGCTGAGGTTCAACATAGCTACTTTCCTCCAGAAATTCAAAAACTCTACTGGCGATTCAAACACCAGGTCGAGACCAATAGAATTCCATGGAATCCTCTAAATTCCTATCCACATGCCTTATGGGCTTTTGTAAATGGTAAGAGTTTTGACCTGCAAGAGAAAGAGCTTATTTTGCTGCCTGCAGATTCTTTACGAATCGAAATCTTTTTTGATCAAAAAGAGCCTTTGGTTTTTGTTGGCAAAACCACTGAGTTTTTACAGTCTCCCCCAACAAGTAAGAATCTTCTGCAAGGTGACTGCAAGTCTTTGCGTTGGCTCGCGAGTGCACCAAAAGTTCAAACACGGATTTTCATGGATGGCTGTGAGAAATTGTGGACGGGACAAAATTGGAAATCGAATCCTTCATTGAATCAGCAATTGCACCTCAATGTCTCCAATAGCATTGAAACAAAACTGCAAGATGAGTCTTTTTTAGGTTTAAGCTCTAGACAATGGCTCTATGTGGGTATTGGTGCTGCAGTAGTCACGGGTATTGTTCTCATCGTTAGAGCCAATCAAAAAAAAGATTCTGCCACAAATACTTCGGTTGAAAGTCCGCCAGATACAACTCGCTCTAGTTCAGTGGTGATTCAAAATTAACGGCCCGTTGCTCCTGGGGTAAAGCTTGTACCTGGCCCGCCGGTAAAAACGCCTGGGCTGCCTGTTCCTACTGGAGTTGTCGATATTCCACCACTTGCATTAAAGAATCCGCCGCCAGTAATGCCCAATGAGCCGCCGGATTGAATCGCAAAAACTTGTTGATAGAGCTGCTGAATTTGCATTGTAAGATTGCTCAAGGTTCTTTGTCTTGCCACTTGTTCTTGTTGAAATTGAGCCCAAAGAGCTTGTTGCTGTTGTTGAAGTTGCTGCTGAAATTGTATCCAAGAACTGTTGTTAAAGCCGCCTGTAAAGCCAGCTCCTACACCACTAAAGCCGCCGCCAAAGTTGAGTCCAGCTCCACCAAAACCTGCTCCAACTCCACCTGAGATGGGATAACCAAAAGTCGCACCAAGACCACCAGCAAAGGGTGTGCCCAATGCTCCAAAAGTACCAAAGCCGCCAGCAAAAGGCTGACCAAATCCGGCTACCGGCGGAAGACCAAAGCCGCCGAAACCTCCAGCTATACCTCCGGTAAAGCCAGCGTTGAAACCACCTGCAAATCCCCCAGCAATTCCACCTGTTATGGCCGCTCCAAACCCACCGGCAAAAGGAGCGCCAAAGCCGCCGGCAAAACCACCCGGAAAGCCGCCGCCCATAATTGGAGGAGTAAAACCGCCGGTAAAACCACCGGCTATACCACCGACATAGCCACCGCCAAAACCAGGAAAGCCAATCATACCGGGGTATGAGCCGTAAAAACCGCCACCGCCAAAGGGATTAAAACCAGGGTTGAATATACCGCCGCCAAAAGGGCTAATAGCATAAGGATTTTGACCAAAAGGATAACCAAAAGCTCCACCCTGACCCAATAGACCATTCATTCCAAAAGGACCAAATGCTCCTTGCGGACCACCCGGAAAGCCGCCGCCAATGGTCGTTGCACAGCCAAAAGCACCTTGGCCACCACCACTGCCAATAGCTTGACCTATTCCGCCCATTATATATGGATAAGCTGCAGCGATATAGCTAGGAGCATTAGGAGTGTCAAAACCAAGGTCAACCCGAGCACTGATTGCATCTTTACCTAAATTGTAAGCTCCAAGACCGGCCAGGGATCCGCCCAAAATCGGCAAGCCATAACCCAAAACTTTCTCCCAAGTCGAGCGATCATCATATTCAAAACCACCGCCGCCGCCAGAGAAATAACAGTCTAAACAAAAACCACCATCAGTTTCGGCATCTTCATACAAATAAGCGAGCTCTTCTTCGAGTTCATCAAGTTCATCTTCGTAGCCTTCAATTTCAGCTTCAAGTCGTATTACATCTTGAAAGTTGTCGATTCCATCTTGGCAGTACTCTTGTTTGTCATCAGCACGTCGAATACTGCCGAGGTCTTTAATA
Source organism: uncultured Pseudobdellovibrionaceae bacterium (assembly GCA_964653235.1). Taxonomy (GTDB): domain Bacteria; phylum Bdellovibrionota; class Bdellovibrionia; order Bdellovibrionales; family UBA840; genus CAZZCP01. The sequence goes on from CAZZCP010000041.1 coordinate 12,929, forward strand.
AAAGTTCTATTTTTGCAGATCTCCGCAAATCCCACATTGCACATCGAAATAAATTTCGATGAGTCGCCGGCTGGTACCGTGGGAAAGGCTCCAATATCATATTCGGAAAGGTCTTTGATTCTTTGCGCATCTGCTTGCGAAAATTCAGCTGCATCAGGGATCGGTGTACGACTATTTATGAAATCTACACGAGCTTTTTTGTGAGCCTCAACTCTTTCGCAATAGGTTTTTAAATCGGCACCAATAGCACCATAGTTAAAAAATTTTTGTCCATTGGCAAAAGTACAAAAGCTTAGAAATTTTTTAAGATCAATAGTAGAAATTTGATCGCGAAGCTCTTTGCCTCCATCGCCTCCTGGGCTAAGAGTTTCTCGAAAAATGGTACTCAAAGCACGAGCTTTACTGGTAAAGTCATTCATTTTATCTTGCTCGATGACATCATTACAACTTCTCTCTTCACCTTCACCTGCAAGTGCATTACCATTAGCCTTCAGATGATCAATCACCGCATCGGCCCATTCTGGTTTAAGAATGGCTCGAATGTCTCTTTCCATTCTTCGCGGAGAGGATGCATTTCTCATTCGCTTTAATTCTTTTTCAGCATCACGAATTCCGCGCTGAACATCTTTCATATCTGCGCGGTAGCCGCGAGCTTCTCTTGCATCACGGCCCGACAGGCGAGCTCCGCCGCCTTGAGGATACGGACATTGTTGCAGTCCACCCCACATTCCAGTGCCCCAAAAATTCGCATGTGTCTCTGTGATGGGTAAAAGGGCCATTACCAAAGCAATGATCATTAACTTGCACTTCATGCGCACTCTCCAAAGATTCAGGTTCATTTTTTTTATCGACACTTCTAAAGCTCATCTTGAGTCTCACAGACGAAGGTCGAGAGCCCTGCTTACTCTATATATAGTATGCAATAATTTTTGTGCAGATGCGAAGAAGTCTTTTGGCTCTATGCTTTTGTCGAAAGCATTTACAGGACAAAAGAAGAGGGCCTCTATGAAAGGCCCTAGCAATTTAATGCTTTAAATAACCGCCGGCGCAGTTGGGCCATACTCTTGTTCTATAAGGATCGCAAGAAGGAGTCACTTCGGTGAAGCAATCGATTTGTATCGGATCTCCATTGCCAATTCCATGTGAATCGTAGCACTTATGCTCTTTCGGAAAACAGACTGTCTCTTCAATATCGGCATCGTATTTACATTCCCAATCATCTGCACAAGTGACTTTGTATTGAACAATGCTATCTGTTGGAATACTTGGTCTCGTATTGACTTGGCTTCTTACCAAAAAAGAACCTTGGTACGAAGTCGCATTGGGAGCAAGTTTCAGCTGCCAGGTCTGTGAACCACTTCCGGGAAAAACCGCATCAGAAACTCCAGTTGCTGTAATATGACCTTCTTCTGTTACTGCTACTTGAGCCGCTGTATAGTTTAAAAAGCTGTCTTCTCCGTAATATCCAGCATCTGACTTTGAAAGAAGTTGCGTCTCTTGCAATTCTTGCGAGTAGGCCGAGCATACTTTTGGTAAAAGCTCGGTGTCTGCGCTTGCCAGTGAGCCTAGAAAAATGGTGAGTGTAAAAATGATCTGTTTCATAAATCCCCCTATGTGTGGGGAGAAAGTAAATCGGTCATGCTCGAAGATGCAAATTCTCAAGACGAATTAAAATAATTATTCTTCTTAAGCCTCATTTTAGCCAAAATGAAACCTTAGTAGTGCATTTTTTAAACTGCTCCCTTTTATTTCACTTTTTTCTCGAACTTCAATCCGAATTTCTAAGACTTAGGAGCTATGTCCGAGAATGCATTGAAATTTAAGCCCTTGCGGACAAAATTGATGAAGTATTTTGTGCTTTTAGCTGTTTCGGACGGACGTCCGAAGTGAAACAAAAGGGAGCAGCTTATAAGACCAAAGACTTGTCTTAGAAGCCCAGATGAGATTTTACCTCTCTCTGCCGATAGGAAAATATGAACAAGAGTCTATTGCTAGTCGATGATGAAGAATTCAACTTAGATGCCCTAGAAAGACTTTTTCGAAAGGACTTTCAGATCTTTCGTGCCAATTCGGGCAAAAAAGCATTGCAAATCGTCAAAGAGCAGCCCGTTTCTGTCATTATTAGCGATCAGAGAATGCCCGAAATGACCGGGGTTGAGTTCTTGCATGCTTCGCAAGAGTTTCAAGCCGATTGCAGTAAAATTCTCTTAACTGGTTACACCGATCTTGAAGATATCATCGATGCCATCAATTTGGGGCATATCTATCAATATGTTAACAAACCCTGGGATAGCAATGAGCTTCGCGTGATCGTCAATAAAGCCCATGAACACTGCCAACTCAAAAGAGATTTAGAACAAAAGAACAAAGAACTTGAGTCATTAGATCAAGCCAAAAACCACTTTATGCTCTTGGTAAATCATGAGCTCAAAACTCCTCTCACTGCGATTTCAAGTTATTTGCAAATGCTTAAAGAGTGTAAACTCGATGTCGAAATGCAAACTTATGTCAGCGGTTTAGAAAAAGGCTACACCCGTCTTGATAGCTTGGTGAAAGATACTCTTTTATTGGTGTCTGCAGAAACCGGTCAATACAAAGTCAAAAAAGAAAAAGTCGATCTCGATAGTCTTCTAGTGAAAATCAAGGCCGAAATGAAAGAGCGAATGCTGCAAAAAAATCAGATGTGGATTCAATCAAAAGCGGGTCAGATTGTTTCAGATCGCTTCATTTTAGAAACTTGTTTGCGAGAGCTCATTGATAATGCTGTCAAATACGGCCGCGAGAATTCAAATATTGTGATTGATGTGAGTGAGAGAATCTCTGTGACCAATGAGGGAAATTCGATTCCCGAAGACAAGATTCAAAATCTGACCAAAGCTTTTTTTATCGATGAAGACATTATGAATCACAGTCAAGGAACCGGTCTTGGTCTTAGCCTTACCAATGCTTTTTTAAAACTTTTGGGCAGCTCATTAAAAATAGAAAATGTTCCATCCGGTGTTGAGGTTTCTTTTGTTTTAAAATCCGGATAATCGAATGTGATCTCTTGTTTATTTTGTTCACCATAATTGGCACAGCTTGCATTGATTAGAAGGCATGAAGTTCTTGCTGCTTTTTCTTTGTCTACCTTGTTTTGCCGATATCTATCTCAGTATAGGTCACACAGAAAAACTTCAGGCACCTCAAAATGCACGCATCTATGTTGCAAATTCTAAAATTGTAAAACTCCGAGATCTTGGATCAGAAGTTTTAGTTACCGGCAAAAGCCTTGGTGAGACGATCATTCGTATTGGCAATAGCAGCAAAAATGTAGTTGTATTGCCCAAGCGTCTTTTTGGATTTTTTCAAGAGATATCGAAATGGGCTATGAATAAGTCTCATATCTCACTACAAATTAAAAATTCTTGCCTATCGGTAAAAGCACATTACCTAGTTGATATTGAATTGGAAGAATTGGCTGCAATTGCAAGTCACTACAAAAAACCCAAGAACTGCCAACAAAAATGGGCCCTGATTCTAGCTGATCGCATGAGCCAAGAGCAACTTGAGGGATATCTTCTCAAAAAACTAAAAACAATGGGCTATCTTGAAATGAACTACTTTTGGTTGCCACAAGCAAGGGTTCAAGTCTCGTTTTCACTAAAACAAAGTCCGGCTATCAAACAAAAACTGCAAAATTATGGCTTTTTAATTGAAGAAAATATGCAGGCTGTAGGCATTGTTCCGATGGTCGAGATAGAAATTCTTGTTTTAGAGTTTAGAAAAAAATACTTCCAAAAAATAGGACTTCAGTGGCCCGGTTCTTACAGTATTCAAAAATCAAGCACAATCGATGACTTCAGTTTAACTCTACATGCACTGGAAGAAAATGGCATTGCCAAGATTCTTGCTTCACCAAAACTTCTCACCCAATCTGAAAAAGAAGCCAGCTTCTTAGCTGGGGGTGAAATACCCATTCGGGTCAATGGCTTTAGTACCAGCAATTTGGTTTGGAAAGAGTATGGGATACGACTGAAAGTCTTACCCAAAGTAGATACTCGGGGTTATCTACAAGTATCGATTGAAACCGAGGTTTCGATGTTAGATAGTAGTCAAACTGTAGACGGAGTACCTGGGCTTCTCTCCAATCGCTTCTCAACTCATTTTAATTTAAAAAAAGAAAAGAGCATTGTGCTCTCGGGCTTGATCAAACAAGAATGGGGACAATCTTCCGAAGGCCTCCCCTTTCTTCAGAGAATCCCCATTCTTGGCAAGCTCTTCTCGAGTGAAGAATATCGCAGCAACCAAACCGAACTCATTCTTATCGTTCGGCCAAAAATCTTTAAGGAACATACCGATGTCTGAAATTCATAGATGGAATCAGGCCTATATGGATTCTTTACCTGAGCAAATCAATATCAATCTTGATTTTTATGAAAATGCACAAGAAGAACAAGAAGAGTATTTTTTAGTTTGGTCTAAAGACTTAGACTCAAAACTTCGTCGCCGGCTGCAAAATGAATACTTTTCATGCGGACCTCTTGATGACTTGATTCTAGATACCAGCATCACTGAAATCTGTACCAGTGCCAGCCTTGAGATTTACTACGAGAAAAACTCAAAATGGCAGCTTCATGATGATCAGTTTTTGAGTCAGGTAAACTATCAGAATTTTATTTTTCGCCTTTGTAAAGAGCTCAACATCGATCTCAATTTAAAAAATAGTTTTCATAGTATCGATTGGCGGGGTATGCGGCTTCATCTTGCCCACTCATCTTTAACAGATTCTGGTTTTTTATTGAATTTGCGAAAACCCATTCAAAAGCAATGGTCTCTTGAGATTTTACAAGAAAAAGGAAGTATTAATGAAAAACAACACCAGCTCTTACAAGAAATAATCGATACGAAGAAGAACTTTTTTGTCATCGGACCAACCGGGTCTGGAAAAACCAGCTTTTTGAATGCTTGCATCGCAAGTATTCAATCATGTGAAAGATTGATTCTGCTAGAGGATACCTCTGAGCTCATCAAACCCAATTCACTGAGCTGCAAACTCTTAACTGCTGAAAATGAAATCCAAAAATATGACCTTGGAGAACTCTTAAGGCAATCCCTTCGAATGCGGCCCGATCGTTTGGTTCTTGGTGAGGTGCGCGGAGCTGAGGCCAAAGACCTTTTGATGGCTTTTGCTACCGGACACAAAGGCTGCATGGGATCACTGCATGCAGAGAATGCCCAAGAAGCACTCTTGCGTTTAGAAATGCTGATTCAGTTAGGAGCTCCTGACTGGAGCCTAGAAAGTATTCGTCGCCTAATACATCTTTCGCTCGACTACATCATCAGTGTAGAAAAAGATGAGAAAGGAATGCGAAAAGTAAAAAGCATAGATCAAATCTGCTCTCTCGAAGCACAGGGCATCGTTGTCGAAAATGCACTAGCTGACTTAAGCCCTTCGATCTAAATTAGCTCCCAGAGTTTGCGGTGCAATCTGCGACTTCACATCGTAAGTTGGCGCTGCTTTAGGACCTGCAATGTCATTTAAGCGGTTGGCAAAAAAGTCCTCTGACATCTTTTGCGCAATTTCTGCTCCTCGCAAATCTTTAAGTTGTCCTTGGCCCAAATTTTCTTTGGTAATGATGGCCTCGGCTCCACGATTCATTGGAATCGAAGCGCTGCCAACTTTTCCCGATAATTCTGCAATAAAATTTGGCGCTCCTCGCCTAACTGTTTTGTCGGTCTCCCTCTGATCTACAGATGTAATCCGTGAATTCGAAGGTAAAATCCCACTGATTTTATCCATCCTACACCTCCTGTGTATTCAGTTTTTCAATCGGTCTCTGATCTGTTTTGCTGTAGCAAAATGAGAAAAATCAGACTTAAGTCGGTTTTACACTGGGCCTAAGTTGGATACCCAATTCATGCAACTGCTCACGATCAACTATCGAAGGGGCATCAGACATAGCATCAAATGCTTTGGCGGTTTTCGGAAAAGCAATTACGTCGCGAATGGCTTCGGTATTGCACAAGATCATAGAGATTCGATCTATTCCCCAGGCAATTCCACCATGAGGAGGTGTGCCGTATTGAAGGGCCTCTAAGAAAAATCCAAATCTCTCTTGGGCTTCTTTTTCTTCAATGCGAAGAGCACGAAACATCGCATCTTGCATTTCTTTTTCGTGGATTCTGATACTTCCACCAGCAATCTCATAGCCATTGCAAACCAAGTCATAAGCTTTGGCTTTGAGTTTTGAAAAGTCGTCTTCTTGTCCTTGAATTAATATCTCTCTTTGCTCATCACTTACAGCTGTAAACGGATGGTGCATAGCCACCCATCTTTTTGCATCAGGATCATATTCTAAAAGAGGAAATTCAGTAACCCACAAAAATCGATCCTGAGACTCATCGATCAAATTCATCTCACGGCCCAAATGCAATCTTAAAGTTGAGAGAGCAGCACAACAGGTGGCCCACTCATCTGCCACTAAGAGTGCAAGGTCGCCTTCACCCCCGCCGCAAGCAGTGACAATATCTTTGAGCTGATCTTCTGAGAAAAACTTGTTTACCGGAGATGAGGCTTTTCCGCCTTCTTCCCATTTGATCCAAACCATGCCTTTGGCACCAGCTTTTTTGGTAAGATCGGTGAGTTTGTCAATTTTACCTCGGCTGGTCATAGCTGCTGCTTTTGCTACGGCAAAGCCTTTGATTGCCATAGCATCGTTTTTCACCGCATCGGCAAAAACTCGAAACTCGGTATCTTTGACCTTGTCTTTGAGATCATAAAGTTTCAGGCCAAAACGCAAATCGGGCTTATCGTTGCCGTAAGTATTCATCGCCTCTTGATAGGTCATAATAGGAAAATCTGTGATTTCTTGAGACTTGAGATCTCTCCAAATTTTGCGAAAGAGTTCTTCATTGAGTTCGCGAATTTGTGCTTCATCGGTAAAGCTCATCTCAAGATCGAGCTGGGTAAACTCGGGCTGTCTCTCAGCCCTGAGATCTTCATCGCGAAAACAACGGGCAATTTGAAAGTATTTGTCATAGCCCGCAATCATCAACAATTGTTTTAAAGTCTGTGGACTTTGTGGAAGAGCATAAAATTTTCCAGGGTGAATCCGTGAGGGCACTAGGTAATCTCTTGCGCCCTCTGGTGTGCTTTTGTAGAGAATCGGTGTTTCGATCTCAAGAAAGTCTTTCGCATCAAGAGCTTTGCGAATGATTTGATTGAGCTTGTGCCGAGTGATCAAATTGTTTTGCATTTTTTTAGAGCGCAAATCGAGATAGCGGTATTTAAGCTTGAGATTTTCGGTCACCTGATCATCATTGATTTGAATCGGAGGAGTTTTGGCCTCTGAGAGAACTTGGCATTGCAGGGCTTCGACTTCGATTGCGCCGGTAGACATCTTGGCATTTTCCATGCCCTCGGGGCGCTTTCTTACTTTTCCCTCAACCGCAATGACAAATTCATTGCGCAAATCTTTGGCCTGCTGGGCCTCAGCTGGATTTAAAACGATCTGAGTAATACCATATCGATCTCGAAGATCGACAAATATTAGGCCCCCATGATCACGACGTGTATCAACCCAGCCTTTTAAAACTACATTAGAATCTATATTTTCTTCATTCAATTCCCCGCAATGATGACTTCGGGCTTCTCTAAACCAACTCATTGCTTCTCTATACCCTCTAAATGCAACCTAGACAAAATAAAAAAAAACAGCTAGTTTTCTCTTATGGCAAAAGTAAATGTTACACTCAATGCAGACAAACCCGCAGATGAAGCTTACCAGAGAATCAAAAAAGTATTAGAAACAGATTCTGATCTAAAAAAGCTCGACTCTTCTTACAAAACCGAATTTAACGACAGCAATCGAACCGGAACTGCAAAAGGCAAGACTTTTACTGCAAGCCTAGAAGTAAAAGAAAATGGTAGCAACTCCACCGTCATTCTCAGCGTGAAACTCTCTTTATTAGCAAGTCCTTTTAAAGGCGTGGTAGAAAGCACCCTGAACAAAAAATTAGAACGAGCACTCAGCTAATTGGTGGCCCGATGGGCGATACGAAGAATAAATCAACAGTCGATACAAAATCATTGGTCTCCTCTGACCCGATGGCACTTTATATGGCCCAGGTCAATAAGTACAAACTCCTTAGCAAAGAAGAAGAGCAAGAACTTGCCATTCGCTACTATGAAACCAAAGACCCCGAGGCCGCTGAAAAACTAGTAACCGCCAATCTTCGTTTTGTAGTGCAGGTAGCCCACGAATATTCAAAATTTGGTTTAAAACTGATCGATTTGGTACAAGAAGGAAATGTAGGATTGATGCATGCAGTACGTGAGTTCAACCCATATAAGGGTGTGCGTTTGATCACTTATGCGGTTTGGTGGATTCGCGGCTACATTCGAGAATATCTTTTAAAACAACATTCACTCGTCAAAATCGGCACCACTGCTGCACAAAAAAAACTTTTTTATAATCTTAAAAAAGAGCAAGAGCGCATTGAAGCTTTAGGAGAAGAACCCACAGTACAGCTTTTGAGTCAGAACTTAGGGGTTGAAGAAAAAGATGTCGAATTAATGCAGCAAAGATTGAGTTCAAAAGATGTCAGCTTAGATCAGACCATTGATTCCGAAGATCGAACTCGACTTCTCGATTTGCAAACCAGTGATAGCGATGACTCGGTTGATGAAGTCATTGCTCGGCAACAAGACTTGCATTTGCTCGAAGAAAATATTGATCGCGTTCGCAATACTTTAAACGAAAAAGAACTCTTTATTTTAGAGCATCGCCTGCTCAATGATAGCCCAATGACTTTGCAAGAAATTGGCAACCATTTTGGTATCACTCGCGAGAGAACCCGCCAGCTTGAAGCCCGAGTGATCAAAAAACTCAGAGACGAATACACTTCTGTCCGATAACCGGAATGGCACTCTGAGAGATGCTTTTCGGCATTGCTTGTGCTAGCTTGCCTGCATGTCAACACA